>DCXR01000059.1 GCA_002329075.1 Candidatus Neomicrothrix sp. UBA2131 | reverse complement strand
GATCCGCGAACCCGGGCCGATCGAGAAGCTCACACGCCCTCCCCATTCTCCCCATGCCGGTACTGGGGGGCAGTCGAAGCCTCGAGCGGTGTGTTCCCGAGGATCAGGTCGGCCGCCTTCTCGGCCAGCATCATCACCGGAGCGTAGATGTTGCCGTTCGTCACGGTCGGCATCGAGGAGGCGTCCACCACCCGCAGGCCCCCGGTGCCGTGCACCCGCATCGACGCCGGATCGAGCACCCCGAGGTCGTCGGTGCCCATGCGGGCCGTGCACGACGGGTGCAGCGCCGTCTCGGCATCCCGACGCACCCAGTCCAGCACCGCCTCGTCCCCTTCCACCTCGGGCCCCGGCGAGAGTTCGCCGCCGTTGAACTCCCCGAACGCCGGTTGGCCCATGATGTCGCGGGCGATGGCGATGGCCTCGGTCCATTCCCGCCTGTCCTGCGGGGTCGACAGGTAGTTGAACAGCATCCCCGGCTTGGCGAACGGGTCGTCCGAGGCGATCCGCACCCAACCCCGACTGTTCGAGAACATCGGCCCGATGTGGAACTGGTAACCGTGCCCGGCCGCCGGCACCGACCCGTCGTAGCGGACGGCGATCGGCAGGAAGTGGAACATCAGGTTCGGCCACGACACCTCGTCGTTGCTGCGCAGGAACCCTCCGGCCTCGAAGTGGTTGGTGGCCCCGGGCCCACGACGAGCCAGCCACTGCAACCCGATCCACGGCCGCCGCCACTTCGCCAGGTACGGCGCCATCGACACCGGTCGGGTGCAGGCGTACTGCAGGTAGACCTCGAGGTGGTCCTGGAGGTTCTCGCCCACGCCGGGCACCTCCACGACCGGTTCGACACCCGCATCGGCCAGCACCCCGGCCGGCCCGATGCCCGACAGTTGCAGCAACTGCGGCGAGTTGACCGCACCGCCGCACAGGATGACCTCACCGGCCTGCACCACCCGACGTCCACCCGACCGCGAACCACGACGCCGCACGTACTCCACCCCGACCGCCCGAGACCCCTCCATCGCGAGCCTCGTGGCGTGCGCATGCGTCACGACCTCGAGGTTGGGCCGCCGCAGCACCGGATGCAGGTACGCCCTCGCCGCCGACAGCCGCCGCCCCCGGTACACGTTTCGGTCGAAGGCGTTGAAGCCCTCCTGCCGGTAGCCGTTGACGTCGGTGGTCAGCGGGTGTCCCGCCTGTTGCACCGCCTCGAAGAACGCCCGGAACAGCGGGCTCGTGGCCGGCCCCCGCTCGAGCTTGAGCGGGCCCTCACCGCCGCGCCACTCGTCCTCCCCGGCTATGCACGTCTCCATCCGTCGGAAGTACGGCAGGCAGTGCGCCCAGTCCCATGCCTCGCAGCCCGGAATGGCGGCCCAGCGGTCGAAGTCCATCGGGTTGCCCCGCTGGAAGATCATCCCGTTGATGCTCGACGACCCGCCCAGCACCTTGCCCCGGGCGTGGTACACCCGCCGGCCACCCATCTCGGGCTCGGGCTCCGACTCGTACTGCCAGTCGTAGAAGCGACTGCCGATGCCCATCGAAAGCGCAGCCGGCATGTGGATGACGACATCCCAGCGCCAGTCCATCCGCCCCGCCTCGAGCACCAGCACCCGGTTCGACGGGTCGGCGCTCAACCGGTTGGCCAGCGCACACCCCGCGGACCCCCCACCGACGATCACGAAGTCATAGGTGCACTCAGGCATGAGTGCGAGCTAGCCCCTGGCGGCCGTGTCGAAGGCCTCGACGGCTTCCCCCAGGGCTGCGGCGCACACCGCCAACGACTCCGGTGAGGTCGAGTTGGACGGCGTGTCCTCCGGCGTGTGGAACCACGGACCGGCGCCCGTCACCGACAGCAGCGGCAGGTCGAACTCCGACCACACCTCGCCCTCGCCCAGCCAGGAATCCGGCTCCGGCACGAACGACCACCCGCCCGGCGCCAACGCTGCGTCGACCCTGTCCGCCTCCGGCGAACCGGCACAGAATGCCACCCGGGTCGCGGCAAGGGCTCTGGCGCCGAGGCCGTCCGCCGCCTCGGTCGCCACATCGGCGCCCACGTGCACGATCGCCGCGACGTCCAGGCACCGATCGGCCACCCAGCGCTTCAAACCGTCGTACTGCAACTCGTGGCCCGCAGTGGACAGCACCATCAAGGGCCGGTCGTCAAGGCGCTCGACCAGGTCGAGGAGCACGGCCAGCCCCGTGCCCCGCTCACCGGCGCACCCGAACCAACCGGTCATCGGCGTCGTGAGCAGCAACGGCGTGCCCTCGACCCCGTTGGTGGCGACCACGTTGGCGGTGGTCCCCGGCGACGTCTCGGCGGTCAGGTCGACCCTGATGCGACTGCCCTCCGTCTCATCCAGCCGATCGGCCTCGCGCCCCGGGACCAGCACGATCGGAAAGCCCGTCTCCTCGCCCGGTGCCCGGTTGACCCCCACCAACGACCCGTGGGGATGCTCGGTCGCCAGGACCGCAGACGTGTAGCCCGACGCCTGCGCCGCCCCGGCCACGGCCTCGAACGACTGCTCGCCGCCGAAGCCCACCGAGTAGCCGGTGACGAGCACCGGGCCCCCGGACACCGGGCCCTCCCACTCGCCATGGAGCGCCAGGTGCTCGACCGGCTCATCGTCGATGGTGACGTGGCCACGCGCCCGCCAGCGTTCGAATTCGTAGGTGTCCACCTCGACGGTCAGCCCCCGGTCGGTCAGTTCCTGGGCAACCCAACCGGTGGTGGCGTGATCAGCGTCGGACCCCGTGCGATGGTCACCAAAGGCCGTGTACTCATCCACGAGTCCGAACAGTCGCTCCCTCTCCATGCCTTCTGACCGTAGCCAACGCACGGTCCAGCGACGACACCTGCCTCCCCGTAGGGTGCTCCCGTGCCACTCGAAGAACCAGACACCACCACCAAGCCCCTGTTCCGGGGGGTCACCCACCGTGTCGCCTTCACCGCCTCGCTGACCCTCGCTCCGATCATGGTGGTCCGCGCCCCGGGCATCGCACCCCGCTTCGTGACCGCCCTCTACTGCCTGTCGATCGTCGCCCTCTTCGGCGTCTCGGCGCTCTACCACCGGATCGACTGGGGGCCACGTGGCCGCCGGGTCATGCGGCGCCTCGACCACGCAACGATCTTCGTCGCCATCGCTGCCACCTACACGCCGGTCGCCGTCTTCGCCCTCTCGTCCTGGGCGGCCCGGCTGGTCCTTTCGCTGGCCTGGGGCGGCGCCCTCATCGGCACCTGGGTGCGCCTGCGCTTCCCGGACGCACCAACGCCTGCCGTCGCCCTCCCCTACCTGCTTGTCGGATGGTGCCTCCTGCCCGTCGTCGCCGACGCCTGGCACCACCTCGGCGTGGCCGGCTTCGTGCTCCTCCTCATCGGTGGCCTCCTCTACACGAGCGGCGCCGTCGTGTTCGCATTCCGCCGGCCCGACCCCTGGCCGGACACCTTCGGCTTCCACGAGGTCTTCCACCTCCTCACAGTCACCGCAGCGACCCTCCACTACGTCGCATTCGCCTTCATCGTGCTGCCCAAGGCGTCATGACCGCGCACCCCACCGCTCCCGCCTTCGAGCTGCGCTCCGGTGGGTCATGGCGCGACCCGTTCCCCATGTACCGGGCACTACGAGACCACGACCCCGTCCACCGGGTCGAGGCCAACGGGCAAACCGGGTCCTTCTGGTTCCTCTCCCGCTTCGAAGACGTCTTCACGGCGGTCCGCGACACCGACGCCTTCTCCTCGGCCCACGGCCTCACCGTGGACCCCGATGCGCCCGGCACCCAGATGGGTGATGCCACCCCGATCGTCTTCATGGACCCGCCGGACCACACCACCATGCGACGCCTCGTGAGCGCGGGCTTCACGCCCCGCCAGGTCACCGAACTCGAAGACGAGATCCGGGCCTTCGTGGTTGAACACCTCGAACGGCTCCGAATGGCCGGCAGCGGCGACATCGTCTCCGGGCTCTTCAAGCCGCTCCCCTCCTTCGTGGTCGCCCACTACCTCGGCGTGCCACCCGAGGACCGAACCCGCTTCGACGGCTGGACCGAACAGATCGTGGCCGCCGCCGCACAGGGCAACATCGGCGCCACCGAGGGCATCGCCGACCTGCTCGCCTACTTCTCCGAACTCATCGAGCGACGACGCTCCGACCCCGGCGACGACATGGTCTCCCACCTCGTCCAACTGGGCGAGGAAGACGTCTCGCTCCTGTGGGTACTCGGCTTCGCCTTCACGATGGTCACAGGAGGCAACGACACCGCCACCGGCCTGCTGGGCGGCTCGGCGGTCCTGCTCACCGAGCACCGCGACGAACGCCGACGCCTCCTCGAGGACCCTGGACTGCTTCCCGGCGCGGTCGAGGAACTCCTGCGGCTCACATCACCCGTGCAGGGACTGGCCCGCACCGCCACCCGGGACGTCGATGTGGGAGGCACCGTCATCCCCGCCGGCGACAAGGTCCTCCTCGGCTACGGCGCCGCCAACCGGGACGAGCGCGAGTTCGGCCCCACCGCCGAGGCCCTCGACGTCGGACGCGACATCGCCCGGCACCTGACCTTCGGCTACGGCGCCCACCACTGCCTGGGCGCCTCCGCAGCCCGCCTCCAGGCCCGCATCGCCCTCGAGGAACTGCTCACCCGCTGCCCCGACTTCACCGTGGACGCCGCAGCCGGCGAATACGCCACCGGCAACTACGTGCGCCGGCACGTGTCGCTGCCGTTCAGCACACAGTCCTGATCTCGTCGGCGCAACACCGCGCCGCTAGCGTTCCCCCGATGAGCGGCACCCCGATCCGCGGCGACTTCCGCAGCGACACCCTCACGGTGGCCTCCCCCGCCATGCGCGAGGCCATGGCAACCGCCGACGTCGGCGACGACGTCTACGGCGAGGACCCCACCGTCAACCGCCTCCAGGACCACGTCGCCGAACTCACCGGCAAGGAAACCGCCCTGTTCCTCACCTCGGGCACCCAGAGCAACCTCTCCGCCGTCCTCGCCCACTGTCGGCGCGGCGACGAGTTCATCATCGGCAGCAACTACCACATCTACCTCAACGAGGCATCCGGCGCCTCCGCATTCGCCGGCGCCTCCCCCTGGGCCATCGAGGTCGACGCCAACGGCTCGCTCACCCCCGACGCCGTCCGTGCCGCCGTACGCGAACCCGACCAGCACCATCCCGAATCCCGCCTGCTCTGCCTCGAGAACACCGTCAACGGCAACGTCCAGCCCGTCGACCTGATCGCCAAGCTCGCCGCCACCGGCCACGACTGCGGGCTCGCCGTCCACCTCGACGGCGCCCGCCTGTTCAACGCCGCCGCCGCCTGCGATGTCGGCATCGACGCCTTCCTCGACGACGTCGACACCGTGTCGCTGTGCCTCTCCAAGGGCCTCGGGGCACCCGCCGGCACCGTGCTGGCCGGCGACCGGTCCACCATCGAACGGGCATTCCGTGCCCGCAAGATGCTCGGAGGCGGCATGCGCCAGGTCGGCCACCTCGCAGCCGCCGGCCTCCACGCCCTCGAACACAACGTGGAACGCCTGGGCGAGGACCACGCCCGCGCCGAACGGATCGCCGAGGGCCTCCGGGCCATCGACGCCATGTCGCTCACCCAGGGCACCAACATGCTCTGGGTCACGCCCCCAGCCGAACACCACGACGACCTGGTCGCCCACCTCGAGTCCGAGGGCCTGCTCGGCATCTTCTGGAAGCCCACGATGCGCTTCGTCACCCACCTCGGCATCGACGACGCCCAGGCCGATGCCCTGGTCGAATCGTTCACCCGGTTCTTCGCCGGCCGCTGA
>DCXR01000011.1:48865-50753 GCA_002329075.1 Candidatus Neomicrothrix sp. UBA2131 | reverse complement strand
CCGGCTACGACGATCTTGCCGTCTGACTGGATGGCCACGGCTCGGCCGCTGTCGGTGGTGCCGATGTCGGTGAGGAGCTTCCCGTCCGACGAGAACCCGGAGTCGAGGTCGCCGGGTGCGGCGCCTGCCGACGGCACCGCCACTACGAGGAGGAGCACGGTCACGAGCGCACAGACACGCTTGCCGGCATGACGCCATGAGTCCCCCCCGGACAACTTCATGCCGATCGAAGGTAGTCCTCGCACCGGCATCCTGCTCGGGGCTCAGCCGGAGCGGGACCAGAGATCGTCGCAGGCCTCGCAGGTCGAGGCCGGAACGACTCCGGTGCGCATCAGCAGCCGGAAGATCCAGCAACCGAGGCAGAAACCGATGAAGGCCTCCAGCGATGCGGCCGCCGACAGGGCAACCAGCAGGCCGAATGCAAGCGATTCCGCTTCGAACCCGATCGAGGCAGCCGCCGCACAACCTGTGAGCACCGCACCGATGGCCTGGGCGAAGCGCTTGGGCGGACCGGGTACCTCCCGGGGATCGATCGAAAGCCGGGGCCGGACCACCTCGGTGGCGAACCGACCCAACGGGCTGAGAGTCGGACCGGTGAACACCCGGGCGACGAACCCGTAGGCCAGGGTCACCAGCAGGAACTCCCAGCGGGTGGCGAGATAGAGGACCGCCTGGCCGACCACGCCCGTCGCCACGAGCCTGGCGCTGACCTCGTCCACGGGATGCGGGAACGAAAAGACACGGTCTGGAGTACGCGTCGGCATACCGCCACGCTACGGGCGCTCAGCCTTCTCCCATTTGCACCCTCAACAGGCCCTCCGGCAGTTCCTCGGCGAGGATCCTCTCGGCGGTCCGGTACCAGGAGGCCACGAGGTCGGCATCCGGTGCCTCGTCGGCTGCCACCGACGCGGCGATGGCTACCGGAACGTCCACGATCCGGTGGCCATCCGCCCGGTCGACCCGGGTCGGGGTCACGGAAACGCCCCGGGCGATGACCGTCGAGTCGCCGTCCGGCCCCCGCACCTCCTGCAGTTCGACCTCGACGATCACGCCGTCCTGAGCCCCCACAGCGCAGCAGGAGGCCGACTGGTTGGTGAGGAAGTTCCCGAGCCCGAACACGACGAACTCCTCCCCCACCATGCCGACAGGCTGCACGACGTGGGCGTGGTGGCCGACCACCAGGTCGACGTCCGGGTCGGCAAGCAACGTTTCGGCCTGTTCGCGTTGGGTGGCGGTCGGCGACGTGCGGTACTCGATGCCCCAGTGCAGGCTGACCACCACGAACTCGGCACCGACTTCCCTGGAGCGCCGGGCAGAGTCCAGCAGCAGGTCGAGGTCGAGGTCGGCCACGATCCACGGCGCCACCTCCGGACGGGGCATCCCGTTGGTCCCGTAGGTGGCCGACACGAAACCGACGGTGATCCCACCGGCGTCGAGGAGCAGCGGCTCGGACGCATCCGACTCACTGGCCGCCATGCCCGACTGCGGTATGCCCGCCGCCTCCAATATGGCCAGCGTCGACAGCACCCCCATCCAGCCCTTGTCGAGGGCGTGGTTCGAGGCCGTGGAGCAGGCGTCGTAGCCGACGTCGACCAGGTCGTCGGCAAGGCCCGCAGGGCCGTTGAACCGGGGGTAGCCGGACAGCGCCGTCAGGTCGTCCGTCAGGGGCGTCTCGAGGTGGCAGAAGGCCAGGTCGGCGGCGGCGATCCGGCCGGCCACGTCGGCGAACAGCGGCCGGAAGTCGTGGGACCGTGATCCACCGGCTTCGACGGCCATGCGTTCTGCTGCCCTCACCACCGGTGAATGCGGGATGAGGTCTCCGGTGAACAGCAGCGTCGCCGACCTCGGCGGTGGAAGCGTGGATGTCGTGGAGGTCGTGGTCGTCGTG
>DCXR01000011.1:43636-48553 GCA_002329075.1 Candidatus Neomicrothrix sp. UBA2131 | reverse complement strand
GGAGGTCGTGGTCGTCGTGGAGGTAGGTGGGGCCGTGGAGGTAGGTGGGGCCGTGGACGGGCCGGTGGTGGTCGACACCGTGGCGGCCGGGTGCGACGACGTGCCCGGAGAGGTCGTGGACGGGACCGTCGTGGGCTCGGCCTGCTCGTCGCCGCCACCACATCCGATCAGGACCCCCGCACACAATACGACCGCCGTCACCACGCCATGCACCCCCGGACCCTAGAGGCCACATGGCTCCCACCTACAGTCGCTCCGATGACCGACCGCTCCTTCCCACACGCCGGACGGCCCGCTGCCGACGTACTCGCCGACCTGGCCGACAAGCGCTCAGGGGATGCCCGCTGGGCAGAGGGCCGCACCTTCGGGCTGGTGTTCGACGGCGGTGACGATGTCCGGGCCGTGGCCGACGCCGCCGCCCACCTCTACCTCCACGAGAGCGCCCTCAACACGGCGGCATTCCCGTCCCTGGGTGCCATCCAGTCGGAGTTGTGCGGTTGGATCGCCGGCCTGTTCCACGGGCCCGAGGCCGCCGGCTTCCTCACCAGCGGCGGCACCGAGAGCATCCTCCTCGCCGTCAAGGCCGCACGGGAGCGGGCACTCGCCGAGCGTGGCGTGACCGAACCCGAGATCGTGCTGGCCGAGTCCGCCCACGCCGCCTTCCACAAGGGCGCCCACCTGTTCGGGCTGACCGTGTGCCGCACCCCGGTCACCGCCGACCTCACCGCCGACCCCGACGCGATGGCAACCGTGGTCGGGCCGAACACCGCCCTGGTCGTGGCCTCTGCCATGGACTATCCGACCGGACTGGTCGACCCCGTCCCGGAGATCGCCGCACTGGCCGCATCGGTGGGAGCCAGCTGCCACGTCGATGCCTGCATGGGCGGGTTCGTGCTGCCGTTCGCCGAGATGGAGGGTCGCCCCGCCCCCACGTGGGACTTCCGGACAGAGGGGGTCACCACCATCTCGGCCGACATCCACAAGCTGGGCTACGCGCCGAAGGGGGTGTCGGTGCTGCTCCACGCCTCGAGGGAGCTCCGCCGCCACCAGACGTTCGTGTTCGACCAATGGCTGGGCGGCCTCTACGCAACGCCGAACCTGCAGGGGACCCGGGCGGGCCTCCCGATGGCCGCCGCCTGGGCGGTCGTATCGCACCTCGGCATCGACGGCTATCGACACCTCGTCCGGAGCACCCTCGACGCCGCCGACCACATCCGGGACGGTGTGCGCGGGATCGAGGGCCTGGCGCTCCGGGGCGATCCCGTGCACCAGATCCTGACATTCGCGTCGGACGATCCCGACCTCGACGTGTTCGCCGTGGGCGACGCCCTCTCCGCACGGGGATGGCACGTCGACCGGCAGTACCCGCCCGACTGCCTCCACCTCACGGTCAGCAACGGCAACGTCTCCGTGGTCGACGAGTTCCTGGGTGATCTGGCTGCATCCGTCGAAGAGGCCCGCAGCGCCACGTCCGGCGGAAGCGGTCAGTACGCCACGATCGACTAGCTCGGTCGAACAGGAGCGAAGCGTCCTCGAAGTCGACCAGCCAGGTCCGGCCTCCGCCCTCCGAGTGGTACGAACCCCACCCGAGAAGTTGGCGGGCACGAACTGCCCACCATGACGGTCGACCGCAAGCGACTGATCTTTTCGCTGTTCTCCTACGACCGATTCGTGTTCCTGATCGCCGACGACCCGCCCATGGCGTGCCCGCCCGGGCTGCCCGGCGACCACTTCGGCGTCCAGGTCGACCACCTCGACGAGTTCGAGACCATGGTCGCCCGCGTCGAGGCGTTCCGGGACCGGGACGACCGGGTCGAGATCCATCCCTACGAGATCGAGGACCACGGCATGTTGAAACTGCACAACGTCTACGTGCGGTTCCTGCTGCCGATGTCGATCGAGGTGCAGTACTTCGAGTTGCTGGACGCCTGAGCCGGGCCTGCTCCCGCACTACCCCTCAGCTGCGCGGCACATCCTTCCAGGGGACGTCCTTGTCGCTGCGCGGCTCCCTCGGCAGCCCCAGCGAGCGCTCCCCCAGGTTGTTCTTCTGGACTTCGGTCGTACCGCCTCCGATCGAGATCGTGAAGCGGTTGATGACCTCGGCCTGTACCCACCGGCTGACCTGGTCGTCGTCGGCCATGGCGGCCATGCCTGCCGGCCCGGCGATGGCGGTCGCCACCTGGCCGGTGTGGACCTTCGAGTCGGTGACGAACACCTTCATCAGGGCCGGGTCGAACGGTGGCAGGCCGCCCCGTCGGGCGATGTCGCGCATGCGCCGGCCCATCAGCCCCACGATCCGTTCGCGGCTGTAGGCCCGGACCAGTTCCTGCCGGACAACCGGATCGTCCTGGCGGCCGTACAGCCGCGCCAGGTCGATCAGGCGGTCGGAGGTTCGCCGACCGCCGTCGCTGCCCCCGATGAACGACGCCTCGTTGCCGAGCACCATCCGGGCCGGGTTCCAGCCGCCGTTGGCTTCCCCGACGAGGTTGGCGACCGGGATCCGCACCCCGGTGAGGAACACCTCGTTGAAGTGCGCCGACCCGTTCGCCTGCACAAGCGGACGGACCTCCACCCCGGGGCTCGACATGTCGACCAGAAGGAAGCTGATCCCCTGGTGCTTGGGGGCGTCGGGGTCGGTGCGGACCAGCAGGAAGCCCCGGTTGCAGAACTGCGCCGACGAGTTCCAGACCTTCTGCCCGTCGACCACGAACTCGTCGCCGTCGACGACAGCACGGGTGGCGAGCCCCGCCAGGTCCGAGCCGGCTCCCGGCTCGCTGAACAACTGGCACCACGTCTCGTCGGCCCGCAGCATCGGAGGCAGGTAGCGCACCTTCTGCTCCTCGGTGCCGAGGGCCATCAGGGTCGGGCCGAGCATCGCCATCGAGGCCCACACGAACCCGGCGTTGGACCCGAATTGGGCCGATTCCTCGGCGAAGATGCGGTTCGCCCACGCCTCCAGGCCGCGGCCGCCGTACTCGACCGGCCAGGTCAGCCCGGCCCAGCCGTGGTCCGCCAGGGTGCGCTGCCACGCCCGGCACTTCTCGAAGTGTGCCAGCGCCTCGTCGTCATCGGGGAAGCCGATGACATCCCACGGGTCGGCCTCGGCCCGGGGCTCGGCATGGGCCTCGAGGAATGCCCGCGCCTCGGCCCGGAAGGCGGCCTGCTCGGCCGTTTCGGTCGGTGGGTCGTCGGAAGCGGCCATCAGGGACGACCCTACCGGTGGTCCCGACGACGGTCCGGACCGGCCGGGCGTCCCGCCTCCCCCTAGAGTCCGGTTGTGCCCAGCCCAACGTCGGACACCCCGACCATCCTGACCGGTCCAGTCCGTGCGCCACGCCAGATGCTGGCCGAGCAGTCGTACGCCGGCCACACGAGCGTCCACGACGCCGAGACAGCCGCCAACCTGGGGCTGGCGGGTGCACCCATCGAGGGCCCCACCCACTTCAGCCAGTTCGACCCGCTGCTGGCGTCGCTGTGGGGCGGGCGCTGGTTCTCCCACGGCTGCCTCAGCGCCCACTTCCAGACCATGGTGGTCGAGGGTGAGGAGGTTCAGGCCACCGTCACCAGCCCGGGCCCCGGTTCGACCGCCGTCCGGATCGACGCGGCCAAGGCCGACGGCACGCCCGTCCTCACCGGCACGGCGTCGATCGACGGCGACACCACAGCGACCGAGTTGGCGCCGCGGCTGATCCGTTCGCAGGGGTCGCCGCCCGAGCGGCTCCACGTGCTCGACCGCATCTCGGTCGGCCAGCGTGGGCCCGGCGACGAGACCATCACCGTTGCCTTCGGGGACGACTTCGGCGAGATGTACCCCTTCTCACTCGCCGACAAGCTGGCTGCCATCACCGAACCGCTCGACTGGTACCGGCCAGGCGCCGAGACCCCCTGGGGAGGGCCCGTCGTGCCGATCGAGATGCTGAGCGTCCTCACCAACGCCGGCTCCAGGCACGCCGGCTTCGTCGCCAGGCAGCCATCGATCGGCCTGTTCATCGACCTCGAGGTCCGCCTGCTCGGATCACCGGTGCTGGTCGACCACACGTACCGCATCGACCGGGAGGTCGTGGCGCTCGGCGAGAGCCGCCGCACCGAGTCGTACTGGACGCTCACGACCATGAGCGACGAGGCGACCGGTGGACCCACCGCTCAGGTGCTGCTCCACCAGGGCGTCTTCAAGGACTCGTACCCCGACTATCCATCGCCGACATCGTGAACGGCGACGAGGACCTCGACCTGGACGAGGCGTACGCCGTCGAGACGCCCGACGACAACCGGGACCTCTACGGCCGCTGGGCGGCGACCTACGAGAGCGGCTTCGCCACCCGCCACGCCTACGTGTACCACGAGCGGGTGGCGGCGACTTTCACCGAGTCCGTCGGCCCCGACGACGACCCGGTGCTCGACATCGGGTGCGGCACGGGCCTGGTCGGCGAGGCGCTGCGGGCACTCGGCGATTGGACGATCGACGGCCTCGACCTCTCCCCCGAAATGCTCGACGAGGCCCGGGGCAAGGCCGCCGAAGACGGCTCGCCCGTCTACCGCGACCTCCACGTCGCCGACCTGACGGCCCCGCTCGAATTTGGCGACGGCGTCTGGGGTGCCGTCGTCAGCGCCGGCACGTTCACACACGGCCATGTCGGACACGACGCCTTCGACGAGTTGTACCGCATCGTCCGACCCGGTGCGCTGTTCGTGGTCGGCATCAACCCCGACCACTTCGAGGGCGAGGGCTTCGCCGACCGCTTCCGGAACGACACCGCTGCCGGCCGGATCACGGCCCCCGACTACCTCCGGATCCCGACCTACAGCCTGGGCGAGCACGTCGACCGGCTCTCCGTCCTGGCAGTCTTCCGTACCACCTGACCTGCGCTTTGCTGGCTGGCCGGGCAGGTCTCGAACCTGCAACCTCCTGATCCAAAG
>DCXR01000011.1:39199-43337 GCA_002329075.1 Candidatus Neomicrothrix sp. UBA2131 | reverse complement strand
AACCTGCAACCTCCTGATCCAAAGTCAGGCGTTCTGCCAGTTGAACTACCGGCCACCACTGCTCCCCCGAGCGTAGTGGGCGGTCGCCATCTAGCCCTTGCGGACGATGTTGTGCTCCGGTCCGTACGGGAAGCCCGTGATGTTGGTGGCGCCCTCGTCGGTGATCACGAGGATGTCGTGCTCCCGGTAGCCGCCGGCGCCGGGGAGCCCCTCGGGCAGCATCAGCATGGGCTCCATCGACACGACCATGTTGGGCTCGAGCACCGTGTCGATGTCCTCCCGCAGTTCCAGGCCGGCCTCCCGGCCGTAGTAGTGGCAGAGCACCCCGAACGAATGGCCGTACCCGAAGGTCCGGTACTTCAACAGGTCGTACTCGGCGTAGATCTCGTTCAACGCCTGCGCCACCTCGCCGCACACGGCGCCGGGCACCAGCCTCTTCTTGCCCTCGTCGTGGACCAGGCAGTTGACCTCCCAGATGCGGAGGTGCTCGTCGGACGCCTCCTCGCAGAACAGGGTCCGCTCGAGGGCCGTGTAGTAGCCGGCGATCATCGGGAAGCAGTTGAGGCTCAGGATGTCGCCCCGCTCGATCCGCCTGGAGGTGACCGGGTTGTGGGCGCCGTCCGTGTTGATCCCCGACTGGAACCAGGTCCAGGTGTCCATCAACTCGACATGGGGGAACGTGCGGGCGATCTCTCGGACCATCGCCTGCGTCGAGTGCAGCGCCACCTCGTGCTCCGGCACGCCCTCGGCGATGGCCTCCACGCAGGCGGCGCCTCCGATGTCGCCGATGCGGGCGCCGTGGGTGATGACGGCGATCTCCTCGTCGGACTTGAGCATCCGCAGGCGCATGCAGTCGGCGGAGACGTCGACGACCTCCGTGCCGGGCAGGGCGGCCCCGACCTTTCCGAGCAGCGCCACGTTGATGTGGTCGTGCTCGACGCCGAGGCGGCCACCGGCCGGCACCAGCGACTGCACGGCCCGGACGTAGTTGTCACGCCGCCAGTCGGTGAACACCACGTTCTCGCCGAATGTCCGACGCCACGGCTGTCCGGCATCGATGTTCGCCGAGATCGACGTCGACTCCTCCTGGGTGACCACCAGCCCGTAGGGGCGGCCGAACGAGCAGTAGAGGAAGTCGGCGTAGTAGTTGACGTTGTGGATCGACGTGAACAGCACCGCGTCGACGCCCCGGTCCGCCATGACCACACGCAACCTGTCGAGTCGGCCCTGCATTTCGACATCGGAGAACGTGCCCTGCACGCGCTTGCCGTTCGGGATCTGCTTCAGGTCGGGCAGGTCGCCGATCACTCGGACCTCGTCTGACATGGCGGACTTCCTCCGGTGCAACGGTTGACCGGGCGAGCCTAGGGCGCACCCGTCAGCGGCGGTCGTTGACCTCGGCGTCCGGATCCGGCGCCTGGCCACGGCGACCGTGGAACACCTCGATGCGGCCCTCCCGCTCACGGGTCGCCCACATCCTCACCCTCGCCCGTTCCGGGATCGGGTCCCCCGCCGGAATCTCGACGCACACGCCGTCGGGACCGAACGTCCACCCGTGGAACGGGCACACGATGCAGCCGTCGATGATCCGCCCACCCTGGCTGAACAGCCCGCCCACGTGCGGGCAGAGGTCCTGGGTCACCCGGACCGCACCGTCGTCATCCCGACCCATGATCAGGTCACGGCCGAAGGCGTTGAACGCCACCAGATCGGGCCCCGGCACCTCGTCGGCGTCGGCGACCACGTACCAACCCTTCGGGAACGGGGGGACATAGCCGGCGTCGGACACCGGGGCACGATACGAGGCTCCGCCGCGACGGTGCGGCATCCACGCCCCGCTGCGGTACGGTGTCGTCCGCTATGGGATCCCTGATCAAGAAGCGCCGCAAGCGCATGCGCAAGAAGAAGCACCGCAAGATGCTCAAGCGCACCCGCGCCAAGCGGATGCGGGGCCGGTAGCCGCCCTCAGGCCGACGGCACAGGTGGCGGAAGCGTCCGCACCACCCGCCGTTCCCCTCCCGGGTACTCCCCTTCCACGAACCACGTACTGCCACTCCCTGCGAGTCGCGGCCGCTGTCCGGTCGCGTCCGCCATCTCGTCACGCCACCACAGGAGTTCCGGCACCAGGTCGACGGCGGCGGGTTCCAGGTCGTTGCCATGGTCGCCGACCGGCCCACCGAGCTCATCCCAACGTCGATACACCGCAGGCGTCGGACAGGCCAAGGGGGGCGTGAGCAGCGTGAACCTCCGCTCCTCGAACGGCAGCGGCTCGACCACCTCGCCCATGCCGGTCACCCGGGCCCGACCGCCCACGAGGCAATAGGCCACATCGGCTCCGATCGACGCTGCGGCAACCAGGTCGTCGAAACCGGCCCAGCGCAGGATCGCCGCTGCGTCCGACGAACCACCCCCCAGGCCCGCACCTGCAGCGACGGCCTTCTCGATCCGGACACGGGCCGTCCTGCCCGCCAACCGCAGGGCCCGAACCACGAGGTTGTCGTCGGCATCGACTTCGAGGCCCACCACCTCCAGGCCCACTCCCTCGGACACGACCAGCCGGTCGCCGAAATCGAGGCTGACCATCTCAGCCTCGATCTCGTGGAAACCGTCCGGACGTACGCCGACGACCCGCAGCGACAACGTCAACTTCGCCGGTGCGAACAGCTCGGTGCTCACCATGTAACGCCCCCTGCGATGGCCGACCACTGCGCAAGGTCGAGCTCCTCGGCACGCAGCGTCGGATCCACGCCGGCTGCGACGAGCCCCGCCTCGTCGACGAGACCCCGTAGCGCCCCGCGCAGCATCTTGCGCCGCTGGCCGAAGCCCGCCCGCACCAGTCGGAACAGCACCTCCGGGTCGGCGTCGACGGCCGGCTCCGGGAGCCGCACGATGTCGACGAGTGCCGAATCCACACGTGGTCGGGGCAGGAATACCGATGGCGGCACCCGGCCGACCTTCCTCGCCTCGGCGTGGTATGCCACCTTCACCGACGGAAGGCCGTATGCATCGTCGCCGGGTCCGGCGACGAGACGGTCGGCGACCTCGAGCTGCACCATGACCACGAGGCGCCCGATGGCGGGCACGTCGTCGAGCAGGTCGCAGACCAACGGCACCGAGACGTTGTACGGGAGGTTCGCCACCAGCGTCCACGGCCCGTCGCCAAGAAGCGTCCCCCAGTCGACCTCCATGGCATCGGCGTGCACGATGCGCAGGCCCCCCTGGTCGCCAGCCACCTCTTCGAGCACCTCCACCAGCACATCATCGACCTCGACGGCCGTCACCTCGGCACCCGTCTCGAGCAGCGCCAGGGTCAGCGCCCCCACGCCGGGGCCCACCTCGACCACACGGTCGCCGGGGCCCACCCCTGCCAACTCAGCGACGCGACGGACCGTGTTGGGTTCGACGACGAAGTTCTGGCCCAACGAACGCTTGGGCCGGATGTCGTAGCGGTCGAGGAGGCCGAGTACCTCGGTGCGGGTGAGCGTCACGCAGCCGAGGCTACGGGAGTGCGGCTAAGGCAGGTAGCGACCGCACACCGGCCACTGGCCCCGACCACGCAGGTCGTAGAGCGCCTGCGCCATGGCGTCCTGATCGGCCGGCGCCACCTCGGCAGGGTCGAGGCCTACGAGTCGGTCGTGGTAAATGCCGGCAACCCAGTCCCAGGTGACCCGGCTGAACTGGTACGCCCCCCTGTAGTTGCCGGTGGGGCTGACCGCACCGTAGTTACCGGTCGCCTCGCAGAAGCGCAGAGCCTCCCACTGCTCAGCGGTAGGCCCAACCTCGGCCGGCACCGTCTCGGCGGGGATCGTGGTGGTCGGCCCGGGCGTGGCGATCGCCTCCGCCCGTCGGTCCTCCTCCTCTGCCCTCAGGCGTGCCCGTTCCACCTGGCGGTCCACCTCGGCCTGCTTGGCCTCCAGGAAGGCAACGAGGGCCTGGCGGGCGGCAAATTCGGCCTCGGCGATCTCCGCAGCGAGGGCCAGCGCCTCCTCCTCGAAGCGCAGTTCCTCCCGCCTCATCGCCTCGTTCTCGACCGGATCGGCTTCCGGAAGAGTGGTTGCCGGCGGCGACTCGGCAACCGCCGGCGCTACCGGTTCGTCAACGACGGATACGGCTTCGACGGACGCATCGACGACGGACG
>DCXR01000011.1:0-38857 GCA_002329075.1 Candidatus Neomicrothrix sp. UBA2131 | reverse complement strand
ATCGACGACGGACGCATCGACGACCAACTCGATGACGACCTGCTCCGGGGCGCGTTCGGGCTCGGCGGCGGCAACCTCGGTGGCCGCTCCCGGCGAATTCGGGTTTTCGAATACGAACATCGGCAGCGCCGCAACCGTGGCAAGGACCACGACGAGCACACGCCACCGTTCGATGGTGGGTTCGGCTTCCAGAGCTCCTGTCCCTTTCCCCTCTGGTGGCGACCGTCGTCGGCCGCCAGAGCCAGGTGGAAACCTAGGAAGGCACCCCCGGGTGACGCAACACCAAATTCGAAAACCGCGCGAGACCCGCCACGCAGCGCGCGAAGCCAACGGCGAAACCCCACTATCTACGCCAGATCGATCCCGTAGAAATCACACGTAGTGGCAAGAGTCACGTCTGCAACCTCACCGACCGAACGGCCCATCGCCTCGGCGACCGCTGCCCCGACATGGGCGACGTTGGCAGGCTGGTTGGTCCGCCCCCTGTGGGGAACGGGCGTCAGGAAAGGCGAGTCCGTCTCCACGAGCATCCGATCGATCGGACAGCCGGCCGCTGCCGCCCGGACATCGTCGGCCCCCTTGAACGTCACGATCCCCGAAAACGACAAGAGCGCCCCCCGCTCGAGACAGGCCGCCCCTTCGTCAGGGCCGCCCGTGAAGCAGTGGAACACCGTCCGCTGGGGAACCCCCTCGGCGTCGAGCACGGCAAACGTCTCCTCCCACGCCTCGCGGGAATGGATGACGAGGGGCATTCCCCGTTCGTTGGCGAGCGCCACCTGAGCGGCGAACACATCGACCTGCACGTCTCGTGGCGAGTGGTCGTAGTGGAAGTCGAGTCCGGCCTCGCCGACGGCAACGACGACCTCGTCGTCGAGCAGTTCGACGATGCCGTCGATGCCGTCGATGCCGAAACGCGCCTCATGGGGGTGCACGCCGGCAGTCGCCCACACGCCGTCGAACCGGCAGGCCACCTCGATCGCCGTCCGACTCTCCGCCAGGTCCGTCCCGATCGTGACCATCCCCACCACCCCGGCATCCCGGGCCCGCCCGACCACCTCGTCGGCGTCGCTGCCGAGATGGCAGTGGCTGTCGAACCAGCGAAGGTCCGTGGCGACGCTCACCCGGGCTCGCCGGATTCGAGTGCCTCGAGGTCCACCTTGGCGAACAATGGTGTCGGCTTGTCGATCGGTCGACCCGGCGACAGTTCCGGCCGATGCCAGCCCTCCACCGGCCCGAGGACCTCCTCGAGCACGGACGACGAGAACGGCAGGTACGGAGAGAACGCCACCCGGACCCCGTTGACGGCATCCAGCGCCGTTCCGAGCACCACACGGGCCCGATCAGGATCGGTCCTGGCCAGCTTCCACGGCTCGGTGACGTTGAGGTAGGCGTTGACCTCCGCCGCCGCCTCCATCGCCGTCCTCAGTGCCGCACGCAGTTCGACCCGGTCGATCTGGTCAGCGGCCGTCACCAGGGCAGCATCGACCCCTGCCAGAAGTGCCAGGTCGGCGTCGGTGCGGTCGCCGGGTTCCGGCACGACGCCGTCGCACATCGCGTTCACCATCGACAGCACCCGGTTCACGAGGTTGCCCCAGGTGGCGACGAGTTCGTCATTTGTACGCCGGGCTATCTCCTCGACCGAGATGTCGGTGTCGCTCTGCTCCGGGAACGAAGCTGCCAGGGCATAGCGAAGGGCATCCGGTTCGAAGAGGCGCAGGCCCTCGCCGATCGTCAGACCCACCCCCCTGCTGGCCGAAGCCTTGCCGCCCTTGAACGTGAGGTACTGGTTGGCCGGCACATCGGTCGGCAGGTTCAGGTCCCCGTATCCGGTGAGCATGGCGGGCCAGATGATCGTGTGGAACGGGATGTTGTCCTTGCCGATGAAGTACACGGACCGGGCGTCGTCACCCTCCCACCAGTCACGCCACGCCTCGGGATCGCCCTGCCGCCGTGCCCACTCCTTCGCAGCGGAGAGATACCCGATGACCGCCTCGAACCAGACGTAGATGCGCTTGTCGTCGCCAAAGCCGTCGACTGGCACGGTGATGCCCCAGTCGAGGTCGCGGGTGATGGCCCGGTCCTGGAGGCCCTCCTCGATCCAGCCCTTCGAGAAGTTGAGGACGTGTCGCCGCCAGCCCTCGCGCCCGTCCAACCAGGCCCCGAGCGACTCCTCGAAGTCGCTGAGCCGCAGGTAGAAGTGGTCGGTGGAGCGCACCTCGGGCTCGGCACCCGTGATCTTCGAACGGGGACCAAGGAGTTCCTCCGGATCCAGGGTGCGACCGCAGTCCTCGCACTGGTCGCCGCGCGCCTCCGCATAGCCGCAGTGTGGGCAGGTGCCCTCGATGTACCGATCCGGCAGGAAGCGACCGGCCTCGACATCGAAGAACTGTTCGCCGGTCCGCCGGTCGATGTGGCCCTTCTCGAGCAGCCTCAGGAACATGTCGTGTGTCACGGCCCCATGGTTCTCGGTGCCGGTCGACGTGTAGCAGTCCCAGGTGATCGCCAGGCGTTCCCAGGCGTCCAGGAACTCGGCGTGGTAGCGGTCGGCGATCTCAGCCGGCGTGACCCCCTCGGCATCGGCCCGCACCGTGATGGGGGTGCCGTGGACGTCCGAGCCGCTGACCATCAGCACCCGGTTGCCGGCCAGTCGCTGGAACCGGGCGAATACGTCGGCCGGGAGGTAGGCCCCGGCGAGGTGCCCCAGGTGGCGGGAACCGGAGGCGTACGGCCACGCCACGGCGACGAGGATCGGGACAGGAGGTGTTGACATCGCCTCCGAGACTACCGGTGCCCTTCAGTCGGGCCGGGTCTGTTTCGCTCCGGATCAGCCCTCCAGGGCCAGGCGGTAGGCGCGGCGCCTGTTCACCCCGAGCAGGTTCGCCGCCTCCGCTGCGGCGTCCCGGGTCGATGCACCCCTTGCGATCGACTCTGCCACCGCCGCCCGGATCCGGTCGTCGTCGGGCCCCCCGGCGGGCGGTGCACCCCCCACGACGACGACCACCTCGCCCTTCGGCGGCTGCCGGGCCCAGTCGGCCAACTCTGCCAGCGTGCCGCGTACGTACTCCTCGTGGAGCTTCGTCATCTCGCGGGCCACACATGCCCGGCGGTCGTCGCCCAATGAACCCGCCATGTCGGCCAACGTGGCCGCCAGGCGGTGAGGCGACTCGAACAGGACCATGGTGCGTTCCTCGACGGCCAACTCAGCCAGCCGACCTGCCCGGGCGGCACCCTTGCGGGGAAGGAAGCCCTCCATGCACCACCGATCCGTGGGCAGGCCGCTGGCCACGAGGGCCGCAACGGGCGACGAGGGCCCCGGCACCACCGAGACCCCGTATCCGGCCTCGACCACCCGCCGGACCAGGCGCTCGCCCGGATCGGAGATCCCCGGCGTGCCGGCATCGGTCACCACGGCCACGACCTGACCCTCGGCGAGGCGGCGCAGCACGTCACCGGCGGCCCGGTCCTCCGTGTGGGCGTCGAGGCGCAGGAGTCGGGCGTCGGTGACACCCGCATGCTTGAGCAGTCGTCCGCTGTGGCGGGTGTCCTCACAGGCGACCGCGTCGGCGTCGGCCAGCGCCTCGACCGCCCGCGGTGCCAGGTCGCCGAGGTTCCCGATGGGTGTGGCAACCAGCACCAGCCGTCCAGTCCCGGACGAGGCGTTCACTCCCGCACCGTCAACTGGTCGCCGACCCCCAGGCCCCATTTTGCGAAGGAGCCCGACTCGGCCTCGAGGACCATCCGTGCTCCCCTGACACGTCGACCGATGCGACGGCGCTCCATGGTCACGGTGCGCAACACCGTCAGGTCGGCGTCGAGGTGCGCAACGTCGATGGCGAACCTCATGCCCACCGTGTGTACCCAACCTGCCGGCTTCAGGAGGATCGTCCCCTCGATGCCGTCGCGGCCCAGCAGGCCCCGTCGGCGGGTCTGTGGCGAATCGGCCAACTCCAGGCTGGCCAGCACCCGATCACCGCAGACCAACCAAGCCATGCGGCCAGCGTAGATGCCGTTGCCACCGCTCAGGAACAGGCAGCGAGGATCTCCCGGCACCGTTCCCCGGAGGGGAAGGAGGTCTGCGTCCCGGGGCGGGTGACGCTCTCCCCGGCACAGGTAATCCCAAGTCGCAGGGCCGACATCTCGTCCAGGCCGGCGGCCAGACCGGCCACGAAGGCACCGACGAACGCGTCGCCGGCACCGGTGGTGTCGACCGGCTCCACCAGGTCGGCGGGAAACCTCGACACCTTGCCCTCCGCCTCCACCAGGGCGACCCCGTCCCCGCCCAGGGTCACGAGAAGGCGGGTGCCGGTGTGCTCCGCATAGGCAACGAGGGCATCGTCGTCGGGTTGCGCTCCGCCTGCAAGGACCGAGAACTCGACCTCGTTGGGGATCAGCCAGTCGGTCCCCCCCAGCAGCTCGGGTTCCAGAGCCGCTGCCGGCGCCGGGTTGAGGACCGTGGGCACCCCCCTGCGACCCGCTTCGGCGAAGGCCGCTGCCGTCGCCGCCTGGGGAACCTCGAGTTGGCCGACGACGACGGACAGGTCTGCGAGCGACCCGACGGCTTCGACGGCCATCGCAACGGTCAGCCCTTCGTTGGCGCCCGGGACGATGATGATCCTGTTCGTCCCGTCCTGCTCGACCCAGATCGGTGCGACGCCGCTCGGCCCGGGCACGGCATGGACGTGACCGGTGTCGATCCCGAACGATCCCAGGTTCTGCAGGGTCATCTGCCCGTAGGAGTCGTCGCCTACGGCTCCCGCCATCGTCACCCCCGCGCCGACAAGCGAAGCCATCACCGCCTGGTTGGCGCCCTTGCCCCCGAAGCCCATCTGGAACCGGTCGCCCACGACCGTCTCGCCCGCCTCCGGGACCCGCTGCGTGTAGGCGACGAGGTCGATCATCGTGGAACCGACGACGAGCACATGGCCGGCTGCTGAATCCGAACCCACCACCGTGTGTCCTCCCGGTCCTCGACTGACTCGACCCCTGACGCTACCTAGTGCGACGACCGCTACCGGGAAGCACCCATCTCGTCGTCGACACCTCCACCGGGCGACACTCGAGCCCGAAGCCGACGACGAGCGGAGGACCACATGCCGAGAATCAGCGCCTGGGAGGGTCCGGTCCTCCGATCGGTGGTACCGGTCGTCGAGGCGTCCCGACATGTTGAAACCTCGCGGGACGCCGTCGACCGGGTGGCCCGCTGGATGGCCTACGAGGACTTCGCCCCACCCGACGGATCGATCGAAGGGCCCTTCGACTTCGGACCCCGACCCGATGCGATCATCGACGCCACCCTGCTCATTTCATCGCTCAACTTCGCCTACACCGACTTCGAATCGGGCGAGCGATTCGAGACCGACTACCTGGGCCGCACCTGGGCCGACGCCGAGGCCCTGTACGCCAGGATCCACCAGGCCCACCTCGGAGACACGCCCATCTTCGACGGCGGCTTCCTCGCCTCCGTCTCCCGACCGGAACTCGGCCTGATCTTCGAGGGCAGCATCGAGATCCCGATGCTCGACGAACGCGTACGGATCCTCAACGAGATCGGCGCTGTCCTGGTCGAGAGGTACGACGGCTGCTTCCACAACCTCGTCCGCTCGTGCGAACCCGCCGCCTACGCCGACGGCAACGGGCTCCTCGAACGGCTGACCAGCGAGTTCCCGCGGTTCAACGACGTCAGCGACCACCACGGCCGAACCGTCGTATTCAACAAGCTCGGCCAACTCTGCCTCTGGTCACTGCACGTGGCGCTCTCCGGCACCGGAGCGTTCGCCATCAGAGACCTCGACCACCTGACCGCATTCCCCGACTACATCCTGCCCGTCGCCCTCGAGGCCATGGGCATCCTCGAATACACTGACGACCTCTCCTACCGCATCGCCGGACAGGAGCTCATCGACCGGGATTCCGACGAGGAGATCGAGATCCGGTCCCACACCATCTACGCCACCGCCCTGCTGACCGACGCCATCAACGCCATCCGTCCCGCCGACCGGCAGGTGGTGATACCGCAGGTCGACTTCCGACTCTGGAGCACGTACCACGCAGCGTTCCCCACCCTGCGCCCCCACCACCTGACCCGCACGACCATGTACTGAGAACCAGGTACCCGGCGACCTCACACGTTGAAGCGGAACTCCAGCACGTCCCCGTCGACCGGCAGGTACTCCTTGCCCTCGCTGCGGACCAGGCCGGCCACGCGGGCCCTGGCGTACGAACCGGCCTCGAGGAGGACATCCCAGTGGATCGTCTCGGCCCGGATGAAGCCCCGCTGGAAGTCGGTGTGGATCCGACCGGCACACTCCGGGGCCGTCGAACCCGCACGGAACGTCCACGCCCGGCTCTCCTTCTCGTCGGTGGTGAAGAAGGTACGCAACCCCAGGCGGTGGTAGGCGGCGTGGATGAAGCGGGGCAGCGCCCCCTCACCCAGGCCGAGGCCCTCGAGCATCTCGCAGCGCTCGTCATCCGGCAACAGTGCCGCCTCGGCCTCGAGTTGGACGCACATGCCAACCACGTCGGCGCCGTCCAGCTCCGTGATCACGGGTTCCAGGACCGGGTCAGGATCCTCGACCTGTTCCTCGTCGAGGTTGACGACGGCCACGACCGGCTTGTCCGTGAGCAGGAAGAACGGTGTGAGCAGGTCGCGTTCGACGGGGCCCATGCCACTTCGGTAGATGGGCGTGCCCTGCTCGAGGTGGGCCTGTGCGGCCTCCAGGGCGGCAACGGCGGCGACCAGGGAGCGGTCGCCCTTGGAGGCCCGGCGTTGCCGGTCCACCTGCTTCCCGACCGTCTCGAGGTCGGCGAGCGCCAACTCGACCTCGAGGATCTGCAGGTGCTCCAACGGATCGGTCGACCCCGGTACGTCCCCGTCCCGGAACGCACGCAGAACGAACACGATTGCGTCGGCCTCCCGGATCCCGGCCAGGAACCGGTTGCCCAGGCCCTCTCCCGAAGCTGCACCCTCGACGAGGCCACCGATGTCGGTGAACTGCACGCTGGCCGGCACCACCCTGGCCGAGGCACTCATGTCGGCCAGCAGGTCGAGGCGGCGGTCGGGCACCTTGGCAACGCCGACGTTCGGGTCGGTCGTGGCGAAGGCGTAGGGGGCCGCCAGGGCACCACCACCGGCCAGTGCGTTGTAGAGGGAGGACTTGCCCGCATTGGGCAGCCCCACGAAGCCGAATCGTTCCACGGTCGCTCCTGCGATCAGGCGGCCCCTGGGTGGGCCGGCGGCACAGGCTATTGGGATCATTCCCACCTTCGCCCGCCGGAACCGACAAGCGAAGGGCATGAACAAGGCATTGGACCGAACCTGCACCCTTGCTTCATTCAACTGACAGACAGCCGGACGGCAAGGAGGAGTCCCGGGCCTCACATGTCAGGGTGTGTCACCCCCGTGGCTGCCCGCGTGGCTGCCTGGAGGAACCGGTTGGGCCAGACCAGCTCAGGCTGTCAAGGGGTACCGTCGAATGGTGCCTTCGCGTATCGCTGTTGTCGGATGTTCCGGTTCAGGGAAGACGACGGTCGCCCGCCAAGTGGCGGATCGACTTGGACTCGAACACATCGAGTTGGATGAGTTGGCTCACCAACCGGGGTGGACGATGCGTCCCGCTGACGAATTCCGCTCCGATCTGGAAACACGACTCAGTGGTGCGGAACAAGGATGGGTGACTTGCGGCCATTACGGACGTCTGGTTGGCGACATGCATCTGAAACAGGCGAACACGATCGTCTGGCTCGATCTACCACGCAGAACTGTCATGACCCGTGTGATCCGTCGAACCATTCGACGGGTGCTCACGAGAGAAGAACTCTGGAACGGGAACAGGGAACCGTGGACAAACCTGTACCACTGGGATCCTGAGCGCAACGTCATCAGGTGGAGTTGGGTGACCTACAGGGATCGCCGGGAACAATACGAGCAGTGCATGTGCGACGGTTCGTGGGTGCACGCAACCGTCCTCCGGCTCCGCTCACCACAAGCCGTTGAGGGCTTTATTGATTCTCTGGTTACAGCCGCGCAGTAGCAACAACCAGTAAGGCGACCGCCGTACGTCCCGGCCAGCAGGACAGCCAGAAGGACCACACCGCCATGCCTCGATCATCCCTGATCAGGTGGCCAGGCCGATCCCGGCAGCGACGACACCCACGACCACGCTGGCGCCGAGCAGCGCCCGGTAGACGCCCTGGTTCGGTGGCAGGATGCTCGGCCACGCCGCGGTCAGGCCGAAGAGGAGCGCGGCGGCGGCCACGATGACGATCCCGGCCGCACCGGCAAGGACCGCACCTCCCACGCCGACGGCCGACGCGGTCGCTAGCGAGGCCAACCCGAAGCGACCCCATCGGGGGACCTCGGGCAGTGCGATCTCCTCGTCCTCGGAGAGGACGTGCTCGCTGCCGAGCGCACGTGCCGCACGGAAGCCGCTGTGCGCTGCGCCGTCCAGGAACGACAGGCGGTGGGTGTAGTCACCACAAAGGTGGATGTTGCCTATGGGTTGTTCGAGGTGGGGAAGGATCTCGAGGTAGTACTCCGGCGAGAGTTCGAGTTCGCCCAGGGGGTAGCGGGTGACCATGGTGTCGCGCACGAAGGCGTCGACGTCGTGGCCCGAGAGCACCCGACCGAGGTCGGCGAGCACGAGACCCGCGATCTCGTCGTCGGACTTGGCGGCGAGATCATGGATCAGGTCCGTCTCGTCGGGTGGGACCGAGACGAAGCAGTTGTAGATGACCGGCTCGTCCGGGCCCAGGTCCTGGTCGTAGGTGGCGTCGATGACGCCGGGGAAGATGGCGTCGTCGCTGAGGATGCCGACCCAGCGCGGCCAGGTGAAGGCCGGGTCCAAGAAGACGCTCACGACGATGATCGGTCCCCACTTGATGGCTTCGAGCCCGTCCCTCGTGGCGTCGGGAAGGTTCGCGACTGTCTGGACCACCGCGGCCGGTGGGGTGGCCATGACCACGGCCCTTGAGTTGACGACACGGTCGGCCCCGTCGTGCAGGAAGCGAGTCGTCACCGTCTCGCCGTGATCGACGACCTCGAACACCTCGGCTTCGCTCACGGCCCGGTCGCCGATGCGACGAGCCAGGGCATCGGTGATCGCCTGGGTGCCGCCGATGGCGAATGAGAGTTCGGCGATGACGTCGAGCATCATGAGCGCACCAACGCCACCTGCGGTGCGTGTCGGCTTCGCGACACACGCACCGCGCATGTAGGTGTTGACGGGGCCGAGCACCTCCGGCGGGTAACCCTCCTGGAGTTCGGCGAGGGTCGTCGTCATGATCTCGCGCCAGCGCGGATCGTCGGATGGCAGCTTTAGCGTGTTGGTCGAGCGGTACATCGCCGACAACAAGCGCAGCCCGTGGAAGAGGGCCCTGGGTCGCAAGAGGTAGCCGAAGCCGTCGCGCAACTGGCCATCCATGTGCAGGGCATAAGGCGAAGAGCCGGACACGTGCGATGTTCGCTCCACTCCGAGTTCGTCGATGAGTCGTAAGAACGCCGTGTCGGCCTCGCCGAAGAACTGGGTGCCGATGTTCAGCGTGGTGTCGCCGATGGTGACGGTCTCGACCTTGCCGCCGAAGCGGGCCGTGCGCTCGAGGAGCAGAACGTTCTGGTCGCGGAGCATGTAGGCCGCTACGAGGCCGGCCATGCCGCCCCCGACGATCACCGCGTCGTAGATCGCTGCCTCATCGATGGTCATCGGGTTCCCGGCCTTGTTGTCCCCATGCCCCAAGCCTGCCACAACGACCAGATCGTCATTCAGAGAGCATCCCGACCGTCAGGACAACCAGAAGGGCCTGGACGTAGTCGCCGATCGAGCCTGCAATTGCTCTAGAGAAGTGATTCCCCAATCGCCGCCCACACCATCGCTACGTTGACGGTGGGCGATAGGGGCGGCCTCCTCCCCAGGCTACGGGGCGACGCCTCCTGCCCCCTGCGGCACCTGCCACAACCTGTCCGGGGCGGCGATCTACGATGCCGCCGTTAGCCTCATGGCCATGTCGAAGCGCACCAGCCGCCAGAAGGCCAACGCCCGCCGCAAGAAGGCGAACCACGGGCGCAAGCCCAACTTCGGCCGCAACAGCTGACCCGACGCGGCTTCCACCCGCGAGCCCCTCCCCTCCCGTGAACCAGCCCGTCCTCGGCAGAGCAGATGCGGAACCGGGTCCCCAGATCGACACCTTCCCCGTCGACGCCTCCGTCCAACTGGTCCGGTTCCATTCGACCGAACTGACCGCCCTCTGCCCGGTCACGGAGCAACCCGACTTCTACACGATCGACATCGAGTACACGCCCCTCGATCGCTGCATCGAGTCCAAGTCGCTAAAGCTCTACCTCCGGACCTTTTCCGGCACCGGGATCTTCGCCGAGCATCTGGCGCCCCGCATCGCCGACCACCTCGCAGCGGCCGTCGGCACCCCCGTGACCGTCACCCTCGAGCAGGGCATCCGCGGAGGCATCACCACCACCGTCAGCGCCACCTCGAACTGACCCGGGAGGGTTGCCGAGGCACCCGGCGGGTCGGCTACGGTGCCCCGGTTCCGTCGACCACAACCCTGCGTCGTCACGGACATCCCGACTGGAGCGGTGGATGACGATCCCGAGAACCGAATGAACCTGCTCCGGTCCGCCCTCATCCCGCTCCTGGCCGTCGTGTTGGCGATCGCCACAGGCGCGGTCATCATCGAACTATCCGGGCTGAACGCCCTCGAGGCCTACAGGGCCCTGTTCGACGGCGCACTCGCCGACCGCAAGGGCATCGGACGCACCCTGGAGAAGGCCACCCCCCTCGTGATGGGCGGCCTCGCCGTCGCCTTCGCCTTCAAGGCCGGCCTGTTCAACATCGGCGGACAGGGACAGCTCGTCATCGGCGCCCTGTTCGCCGGCGCCGTCGGCTACGGGGTCACCGGCCTGCCGTGGATCATCCACATGCCCCTCGCCCTGCTCGTCGGAGCCATAGGCGGCGCCCTCTGGGGAATGATCGCCGGCGTCCTCAAGGCCACCCGCGGCGCACACGAGGTGATCACCACGATCATGCTCAACTTCGTCGCCCTCAACATCACCGACTGGCTGACCTCCAAGGTCTGGCGCGAGCCCGGCGTCATCGTCCGGACCCCGGCCATCGAACCCAGCGCTGAGATCCCCCGATGGAGCGAGCTCCCCACCGGATTCGCCCTCTCGGTCGCCGCGGCATTCGCCTGCTGGTACCTGCTCGAACGCACGACCTTCGGCTTCGAGATCCGCTCGGTCGGCCTGAACCCCGAGGCCGCCCGCTACGCAGGCATCTCGGTTTCCCGGATAGTCGTCACCACCATGGCCATCAGTGGCATGCTCGCCGCCCTCGGAGGAGCCATCGAGACCCAGGGCGTCGTCGGCCGCTACGAGCCCGGCTTCAACGCCGGCCTCGGCTTCAACGGCATCACCATCGCCCTCCTCGCACGCACCCACCCGCTCGGCGTCATCCCGGCAGCGCTGCTCATCGGCGCCATGGAGGCCGGCGGTTCGATGATGCAGTTCAAGGCCGACGTCGATGCCGAGATCACGGAGATCATCGAGGCCCTGATGCTGCTGTTCGTGGCCACGCCCATCCTCGTCCGGTGGGTCCTGCGCCGCCGTGAGACCAGCGACATCTCTGTCGGCGCCCACTGGGGTGACGCATGAGCACCCTCACCCGCTACCGCTGGTGGATCCTCACCGCCGCCTTCCTGGTGGCATTCACGCTGTTCACCGCCGAGTTCCAACAGGCACAGACGACGGCGGTCCTCGCCGCCACGCTGCGCCATTCGACGCCGCTGGTGCTCGGTGCACTCTGCGGGATCCTCTGCGAGCGGTCCGGGGTCATCAACATCGGCATCGAGGGCCAGATGCTCATGTCGGCCTTCGCCGGGTTCTTCGTGGCGTCGTCGACGGCCAACCTGTTGGTGGGCGTCGCCGCCGGCATCGGCTGTGGAATGCTCATGGGCGCCTTCCTGGCATTCCTCTCGGTCAGCCTCCGGGGCGACCAGATCATCGCCGGCACGGTGCTCAACATCGCAGCCATCGGTCTCACCAGCTTCTTCTTCCAACAGGGCCGCACCCTGCCGACCGGCAAGACAAGTGTGATCAAGTTGGGGCCGCTCGCCGACCTGCCCGTGGCGGGTCGGGTCTTCTTCTCGAACCGGCCGATCACCTACCTCACGCTGCTCCTCGTACCGGTGCTCTGGTACGCACTGTTCCGCACCACCTGGGGCCTGCGCACCCGTGCCGTCGGCGAGCATCCCAGTGCGGCCGAGACGGTTGGCGTGTCGGTGGTCCGGGTGCGCTACATGAACCTGATGCTCGGCGGCGGGCTCGCCGGGCTGGGCGGCGCCTACCTCAGCCTCGAGTCGGTCGGCTCCTTCGAGCGGCTCATGACCAACGGCAAAGGCTTCGTCGCCCTGGCCGTGATGATCTTCGGCCGCTGGAACCCCATCGGCGCCTGGGGAGCCGCCCTGCTGTTCGGCTACGCCAACGCCGTCCAGACCCAGTTCCAGTTCCGGGGCTGGATGGCCGACGATCCGCAGTTCATCGGCATGATGCCGTTCATCGTCACCATCGTCGTCGTGGCCGGATTCGTGGGCAGGGCCCGACCACCGGCCTCCATAGGCCAGCCCTACAGCCGGGAGTAGCAGGCATGGACGACGCGACCCCTCGAACTCCGGCCCTCGAGGCCATCGGCATCAGCAAGCGCTTCGACACCGTCGTCGCCAACCATGACGTCAACCTCCGGGTCGAGAAGGGCCAGATCCATGCCCTGCTGGGCGAGAACGGCGCAGGCAAGAGCACCCTCGTGAACATCCTGTTCGGCCTGTATCGCGCCGACGAGGGCGAGGTGCGCGTCAACGGCGAGCCGGTACGCATGGACAGCCCGCACGACGCCATCGACCACCACATCGGCATGGTCCACCAGCACTTCCAACTTGTTCCAGTCCTGACCGTGGCGGAGAACATCGTGCTGGGAAACGAGCCCACCAGGGGGCGCGGCCTGTTGGACCTTGACCGGGCCGACGACGAGGTCACCGAGCTGGCGGAACGATTCGGCCTCGCCATCGACCCGCGGGCCACGGTCGAGGACCTGCCCGTCGGCATGCAGCAGCGGGTCGAGATCCTGCGGGCGCTCTACCGCGAGGCCGACGTCCTGATCCTCGACGAACCGACCGCCGTGCTGACCCCCCAGGAGACCGACCACCTCCTCGAGGTGCTCCGGGGCCTCGCCGCCGAGGGTGTCGCCATCGTGTTCATAACCCACAAGCTCCGCGAGGTGCTGGCGGTCGCCGACCGTGTCACCGTCATGCGCGGTGGCAGGGTGGTCGGCACCACCACGCCCACCGAGACCGACCAGGCCGGGCTGGCCGAGATGATGGTCGGACGCAGCGTGGTCCTCCGTGTGGCCAAGACCGAGGCACACCCAGAGGCCGGCGTCCTCGAGATCCGGGACCTCCACGTCCGGGACGACCGCGACCGGCCCGCCGTCGACGGCCTCTCGCTCGAGGTCCGCACCGGCGAGATCTTCGGCATCGCCGGCGTCGACGGCAACGGCCAACGCGAACTCGTCGAGGCCATGACCGGCCTGCGAACCATCGACACCGGCACCATCCTGCTCGACGGCACCGACATCACCGGTCGCACGCCCCGTGAGATCAGCGAACTGGGGGTGGCTCACGTTCCAGAGGACCGTGAGAAGCACGGCCTCATCGGGCCACACTCGATCGCCGACAACCTCGTGCTGAACCGCTACTTCCGCCACCCCTACGCCCGTCGGGGACTCCGCCGGCACGACGCCATCGACAGAGACGCCGAACGGCTCGTCGCCGAGTACGACATCCGGACGGAATCGATCGGGTCGCCGGCGCGCTCGCTTTCCGGCGGCAACAAGCAGAAGGTCATAACCGCCCGGGAACTGTCGCACGAAGCCCGCCTGCTCGTCGCCTCGCAACCGACCCGGGGCATCGACGTCGGCAGCATCGAGTTCGTCCACCAGCAGATAGTCGGCCAACGCGACAACGGGGTCGCAGTGCTCCTGGTATCGGCAGAACTCGACGAGATCCTCAGCCTGTCCGACCGGATCGGCGTGATCTTCAAGGGCCGCCTGGTCGCGATCACCGATGCCGGCGACATCGACCGTGCAACGATCGGCCGCCTGATGACGGCCGGCGCCGACGCCGCCTGAGTATTCCTCCCGGTCGCCCTCAGCGCCCGAGTGCCTCGGCAATCGCCGGACCGAAGGGCGCTCTCAGCACCCCGACCTCGGTGATGATCGCGTCGACCAGGTCGGCGGGCGTCACGTCGAATGCCGGGTTGTGCACCACCGCACCGACCGGCGTGATCGCACTCCCCCGGTACTCTGCGACCTCGGCGGCCGGGCGCTGCTCGATCTCTATGACCGACCCGTCGGGGGTGTCCGGATCGATCGTCGACAGCGGGGCGGCGACGTAGAACGGCACACCGTGGTGGCGGGCCACCACCGCCAGGCCGTAGGTGCCGATCTTGTTGGCAACATCGCCGTTGGCGGCGATGCGGTCCGCTCCCACGATCGCTGCTCCAACGCTGCTGCCACGCAGGACCGAGGCCGCTGCACCGTCGGCGATCACCGTGCAGGCGATCCCGTCCCGGTCCAACTCGAATGCCGTGAGTCGAGCCCCCTGGAGCACCGGGCGGGTCTCGTCGGCCCAGACATGGAGGGCCGGATTGTCACGGTGTGCCGACCGAATGACGCCAAGCGCCGTTCCGTAGCCGACCGTGGCGAGGGCACCGGCGTTGCAGTGCGTGATGACCTCGTCGACGCCGTCCAGCAGCCCCGCTCCGGCGTCCCCGATGGCCCGGCAGGTGGCGAGGTCCTCGGCGGCCAACCGCTGCGCCGCGGAGGTGACCGCAAGTCGGACATCCTCGGCGGAGCCACCGGATGCACGGGCCTCGGCGAGGACCGTCTCGACCGCCCAGACCAGGTTGACCGCAGTCGGCCGGGTGGCTACCAGGGCCTCCGCCACACCCGCGAGTTCGGCCAGGAGGTCGTCGGCCGAACCAGAATCGGAACAGTCGGCTGCGAGCGCAAGGCCGAAGGCGGCAGTGATGCCGATGGCCGGAGCGCCGCGCACCTCGAGGTCGACGATCGCCTTCGCCACCCGCTGCCAATCCTCGCATCGCACGTACCGTTCGACCCCGGGCAGGGCAGCCTGGTCCAGCAGCACAACGACGCCATCCACGTATTCGACGGTCAGCGGGTACGGATCCGTCCGATTCCCGGTCACCTGACTACCCTCGCTCGCATGTTCCAGCCTCGCTCCCACGACCGTGCCCCGCTCCGGGATGACAACGATCCTCGCACAGGCACCGAATCCGCGTCTCACGGGAGCCGGTGATGGGCGACGACAGCCTCCGCCTCGAGGGTCGTGTCGCCCTGGTCACGGGAGCCAACAGCCCGATCGGCGCCGCCATCGCCACGACGTTGGCCTCCCACGGTGCCGAGGTCCTGCTCGGCGTCCACCGCGACACCGGCCGCGCCGCCTTGCTGGCCGACAGGCTCGGCGCCCGCTGCATCACCTCCGACCTCGCCGCCGACAGCGGACCGGAGGCACTGGTCGACCACGCACTCGGAGCCCACGGGCGCCTCGACATCCTCGTCAACAACGCTGCCCTGCAGACCGTCGAGCCCCTGGCCGACGTCGACGCCGAAGCATGGGACGCCGTCCTCGACGTGAACCTGCGCGCCGTCCACCTCCTGATCCGCGCCTCTGCCGACGCCCTGGGCCGGGAGTCGAGCGGGTCGATCGTCAACATCGCCTCCATCGAGGCACACCAGCCGGCACCCGGACACGGCCACTACGCCGCCGCCAAGGCCGCCCTCGTGATGCTCACCCGCTCCGCCGCCCTCGAATACGGTCCACGGGGCATCCGAGTCAACAGCGTGTCGCCCGGGCTGATTGACGACGGGAGCCTGTCCGACCGCTGGCCGGAAGGCGTCGAACGCTGGCTGGTGGCCGCCCCCCTCGGTCGACTCGGCACTCCGGAGGACGTTGCCGGTGCCGTGGCGTTCCTCGCCTCGCCGCAGGCCTCCTGGATCAGCGGCACGGACCTGGTGGTCGACGGCGGCGCCTTGACCCGCCCGACCTGGTAGCCGGAACCAGCGGCTACCCGCGGGTCAACTCAGCGATACGGTCGGCCGCCGACGGCCAGTCGGCAACCAGGTCGTCGCGTCGGCCCAGTTCGAACCCCTCGTCCGTATAGGGCGGCGCCATGGTGGTGCCCAGCAGGGTCCACTCCCCACACGTCGAGGAGCCCTGCCACACGCCGGCCGGGACGACCACCTGGGGCCGCTGGCCCGCCTCCAGGTCGTCGCCCAGGATGACCTCGGCCGCCGAGCCGTCGCCGAACAGCAGCAGCAGGACCGCCGGTGACCCTGCGTAGTGGTGGTACACCTCCGGACCGTCGAGCCGGTGCATCGCCGAGAAGTCCCCGTCGGAGAGCAGGTAGTGGATGGCGCTGGAGTTCCCGTCATGGAGTGTGCGCGCCCAACGCCCGCCCTCGTCCGGCAGGGGAACCAGGCCCAGGAGGGCAGCGACCTCATCGGCCCCGAGATGGTCGCTCATCCGGCTGCCAGCCGTTCGGCCCGCTGCTGCACCTCGACCCGCGCCCGCTCCTCGTCGACGTGCAGCACGACGCCGTCGGCCACCACCGGCTCGCCGGCGACCCACACGTCGCTGACCCGACGGTCACCACCCGACCAGGCCACGTGGGCCAGCAGTTCGGACGGCTCCGTGACCGGGACGAAGGCATGGTGGTCGAGGTCGAGCCGCTGGAAGTCGGCAGCCCAACCGGGGGTCAGGCAGCCCACGTCCTCGAGGCCCACGGCCCGGCCGCCCCTACGCGTCGCCATGTCGAGCACCTCGGCGGGTCCGACCAGGGTGGCATCGAGTCCTGTGACGCGTGCCAGCAGCGGGGCGATCTTGACCTCCTCCCAGAGGTCGAGGGTGTCGTTCGACGCAGGCCCGTCGGTGCCCAACGCCACGGTCACGCCGGCCTCGAGCATGGCCACCAGCGGTGCGACCCCCGAACCCAGTTTCATGTTGGACAGGGGGCAGTGGGCGACCGCGACACCGTGGTCGGCGAGGATGCCGATGTCGTCGTCGTCGACCCAGACACAGTGGGCGGCGAGCACCTTCCCGCCGAAGACGCCATGGTCGGCGAGGATCCGTACCACGCTGGAGCCGTACCGGGCCTCGAGTTCGGCGCTCTCCCGGGTGGTCTCTGCGAGGTGGACGTGCAGGACCGCGTCGAGCCGTCGGGCCAGGTCTGCCAGCTCGGCGATGCGCTCGATGCCGAGGTCGTAGGCGGAGTGCGGGGCAACACCGACGGTGATCCGACCGGCGGGGTCGTGGTGTCGGGCGTGGAAGGCCTCGACCTCCTCCGGGCGTCCCTCGCCGTGCCGTACCGACAGCACGCCGGGGGTCATCACCAGCCGTGCGCCGGACGCCCGCACGGCCTCCACCACGGCCTCCTCGTGGAGGTACATCTCGCAACTCGTGGTCACGCCGGAGCGAAGCATCTCGGCAGAGCCGAGCGCCATCCCCCACCAGACGTCCTCGGACGTCAACCGGCCCTCGCGGGGCCACATTGCCTCCGTCAACCAGCGCCACAGCGGCAGCCCGTCGCCCGCCCCGCGAACGAGGGTCATCGGGGTGTGGCAGTGGGCGTTCACGAGCCCCGGCATCACCAGCCCGCCGATGTCGCGCACCGTGGCCCCTTCCGCCTCCGGGGCATCGGCTGCGGCACCCACCCAGCAGATCCGACCGTCCTCTACGTCGAGGGCACCCGGGGCGTGCACCGTGCCCGCCTCGTCACACGTCAGGACCGTGTCGGCCAGGTATCTGGTGCGCCCCACCGACCGGACGCTAGTTCGCACAAGCGGCGCTTCCCGTGCCAGCGGCGCTCCGGTAGCCTGCCCCATGGAAACGGCATCGACGGCCCCGGATCCGGCCACCATCCGGCGGGCACCAAAGGTCGTCCTGCACGACCACCTCGACGGGGGACTCCGCCCGGCCACGATCATCGAGTTGGCCGACCTCCACGGCTACGACGGCCTTCCCACCACCGACGTCGACGAACTGGCCGCCTGGTTCGTCAGCGGCGCGGACCGGCGTGACCTCGGCCTCTACCTGGAGACCTTCGCCCACACCGTCGGCGTCATGCAGCATGTCGACGCCTGCCACCGGGTCGCCGCCGAGTGTGCAGCCGACCTGGCCGACGACGGCGTCGTCTACGCCGAGGTCCGCTATGCGCCGTCTCTCCTCACGCAGGAGGGCCTCGCCCTCGAACAGGTCATCGAAGCGGTACAGGCGGGGTTCGCCGAGGGTTCGGCCGGCACGGGCCTCACCGTCGGCACGCTCCTCACGGCGATGCGCACGGACACCGACTCCCTGCAGATAGCGGAGGCGGCCGTGCGCTATCGGGACCACGGCGTGGTCGGGTTCGACATCGCCGGACGCGAAGCCGGCTACCCGCCCACGATGCACCTCGAGGCCTTCCAGTACCTCCAGCGCGAGAACTTCCACTTCACGATCCACGCCGGCGAAGCCTTCGGTCCGGCCTCGATCTGGGAGGCGATCCAATTCTGCGGCGCCGAGCGGCTCGGCCACGGCGTCCGCATAGTCGATGACATCACCACCGACGCCGACGGCACCCACCGACTGGGGCGCCTGGCCGCCTTCGTCCGCGATAGGCGCATTCCGCTCGAGCTCTGCCCCACCTCCAACGTGCACACCGGTGCCGCCGCCTCGATCGCCGACCATCCGATCGGCGCCCTGCGGGCACTCGGATTCCGGGTCACCGTCAACACCGACAACCGCCTCATGAGCGGTGTGTCGATGAGTTCCGAGTTCAAGGCCCTCCGGGACGCCTTCGGGTGGGGGCTCGGCGACTTCCGCTGGCTGACCATCAACGGCATGAAGAGCGCCTTCGCCCCGTTCGATGAGCGGCTCGCCCTCATCGAGGACGTCATCAAGCCCGGGTACGCGGATCTGGCCGGCACCGCCGTATAGCGCACGCCCCACCTGACGCCCGATCACCGGCGCGTGCTAGGCACTCCCGATGCCCACCCTTTCCGAAGCCGCCTCACGCCGAATCGTGGAAGACGCCGGTGTGGCCGTGTCACCGTGGGCGACCGCCGCTGACGCCGGATCGGCCAAGGAGGTCGCTGCCTCGCTCGGGCTTCCCGTGGTGGCCAAGCTGTGCGGGGGCGCCATCGCCCACAAGACCGAACGCGGGCTGGTCCGCCTGGGGCTCTCATCTCAGGACGAGGTCGGGGCAGCAGCGGCCGACCTGCTGGCCGCCGCCCGACCTGAGGACGGAGACGTCGAGTTGCTCGTCAGCACCATGGTGAGCGGCAATCGTGAGCTCATAGCCGGACTGGTCCGAAACGAACAGTTCGGACCCTGCGTCATGCTCGGCCTCGGCGGCATCCTCGCCGAAGCGGTCGCCGACGTGGCCTTCCGGCTGGCGCCCCTCGAGCGGGACGACGCCCTCGACCTCATCGACGACCTCGGTGCCCAGTTCCTGCTCGATGAGTTCCGGGGCGAACCGGCCGTGGACCGCGAAGCCCTCGCCGACACCCTGATGGCGCTCTCCCGCATCGCCGAGGACCCGGAGGTGCTGTCGGTCGACCTGAACCCGCTGATCGTCGACGACGGACAACCGGTCGCCGTCGACGCCCTGGTCGAGACCGCCTGATGCCCCGCGACCTCACCCCCCTGTTCGAACCCCGGGGCGTCGTCGTCACCGGCGTGTCGAGCCATCCGGGCAAGTTCGGCTTCGTCGCCCTCCACAACATCCTCTCCTGCGGCTTCTCCGGCCCGGTGTTCGCCGTCGGACGCGAAGAGGGTGAGGTGCTCGGCCACCCGGTCCTCGCCTCCATTGCCGACCTGCCCGACTGCGTTGCCGACCTGCTCGTCCTGTGTACGCCGGTCGGCGCCAACGAGGAGATAGTCCGTATCGCCGCCACCCGCGGCGTACGAGCCGTGTTCTGTGCCGCCGGCGGCTACTCCGAGGCAGGACCCGAGGGCGTGGAGGCCGAGGCGCGGCTGGTGGCGCTGGCCGCCGAACTAGATCTGGTCCTGGCGGGCCCGAACGGACAGGGCGTGGTGTCGACGCCGGCCGGCCTCTGCGCGCAGATCGTGGCGCCCTACCCGCCACGGGGCCGCATCGGCGTGGCCTCGCAATCAGGCAACTTCGTCTCGGCATTCCTCAACTACGCCGGACAGACCGGCATCGGCATCAGCCGGGCCGTCTCCGCCGGCAACGCCGCCGCCACCAGCATCGCCGACTACCTCGAGTGGTACGCCGACGACGACGAGACCGACGTTGCGCTGTGCTACCTCGAGGGCCTCTCCGACGGGCGGGCCTTCTTCGAACGCGTCCGCCAGGTCACGCTGCGCATGCCGGTCGTCGTCGTCAAGGGCGGAACCACTGCCGGCGGCCAACGGGCAGCCGCCTCGCACACCGGATCGTTGGCCAGCGACGACCGGATCTTCGACGGCATGGCAAGGCAGGCGGGGCTGGTGCGGGCCGCCACGATCGAGTCGGCCTTCGAAGCTGCAGCCACCTTCGCCACCCAGCCCATGCCCTCCGGCGACCGGGTCGTGGTGCTCAGCACCGCAGGCGGCTGGGGTGTCGTGACCGCCGATGCCGTGACGCTCCACCCCGACCTGACGTTGACACCGCTGCCCGACGACCTCCTGGCCGACATCGACAGGATGCTTCCGCCCCGGTGGAGCCGCAACAACCCGGTCGACCTTGCCGGCGGCGAGACCCGGGACACCATCCCCGACCTGCTGCACCTCACCGCCGCCCACCCCGAGGTCGATGCGATCATCCAACTGGGCATCGGGATCCAGGGGAACACCGCTGCGCTGACCCGAAGTGGCCCCTTCCATCCCGACCACGGCCTCGAACGCATCGTCGACTTCCACGAGCACCAGGAGCGCCGCTATGCCGAGGCTGCAGCGGCGGCCTCCGATGCCCACGACAAGCCCGTGCTGGTGGCATCCGAGTTGGCCGTGGCTCGACCCGACAACCCGATGGTCGCTGCCGTCCGCGAATCGGGGCGACTCTGCTACGCCTCAGCGGACCGGGCCGTCACCGCCCTCGGCCACCTGGTCCGATATGCCCGCCGTCTAAGGGGCCGGACCTGACGCTCAGGCGCTGGCTGCCCTTAGCGCCGCCGCCAGGTTCCCCCGCCGGCCGACCACGACCTCGTCGAGGTCGAGGAACCCCGCCAGGCGTTCGAGTTCGGTCGCCAGTTCTGCGGCCACCCGTTCCCGGTCGACCCCCTCCTCGGCGTACACGCCCCGGGCCAGCAGGCGCCCTGCGGCACGGTCGGCCTTGACGTCGACCCGACCGACCATCGTGTCGCCGAGCAGGAACGGCAGCACGTAGTAGCCGTACTCGCGCTTCTCGGACGGCACGTAGATCTCGATCCGGTACCGGAAGTCGAACAGCCGCTCGGCCCTCGGGCGGAACCACACCACCGGATCGAACGGCGACAGCAGCGCCCGGGCGTCGACCCGGCGCGGCAGGACCGCCTCCGGGTGCCGCAAGCCCGGCTCCCGCCACCCCTCGACCGACACCTCCTGGAGGCGGCCTGCTTCGACCATCTCGGCGAGGCGGGGCCGTACCTCGGCCAACCGGAGTCGGAAGTAGTCGGCCAGGTCGGCAGCAGTGCCGACCCCGTGGGAACGGGCGGCCCGCTCCAACAGGTCCCGTTGGGCTTCGTGCTCGCCCGGCGTCGGCAGGGAACGGACCTCCTCGGGTACGAGGTTCGGCAGGGGGTGGAACTCCTTTTCGAAATTGCCCGTCCGCGTGATCCCGACATCGCCGACCCTGAACAGCCAGTCGAGGGCACGGCGCCCGTCGGACCGTCCACCCCACCACTTGCCCTGCCTGGGGCGGGGGTCGCTCAGGTCGCCGGCGAGCAGAGGAGCGTTGCGCCCCACCTCGTCCAGCACCTGGCCCACATACGCGGCCTGGGTGGTCGCCATGGCGTGGAGTCCGGCCCAGGTCTCACCCTCGGACGCCCGCTGCCTGCACCAGCGCAGCAGCGGCTCCAGCGCCACCGGAACGACCGATGCCTCGTGTGCCCACGCCTCGAACATCTCGCCGGACCGCCACAACCAGTCGTCGAGCGCCGCACGGTCGTATGGGCCGAGGCGGCTGTACACCGGCAGGAAGTGGGATCGGCACACGGCCTGGACCGAGTCGAGCTGCAACAGCACCAGGCGCCCGAGGACACGCCGGAAGTGCCGGACGTCCACGCGGCCCGACGGTGCAGGATCGGCGAAGCCCTGTGCAGCCAACGCCATGCGGCGGGCGGCACCGATCGACAGGTCGGACCTCGACATGGAGCGCAGTGTGGCGCATTGATCCCAGACCTGCTGACCCGGGCACCGACCCGTCTACCCTGACCTCCCATGCTTGACCATGTCTTCACCGACGCCATCGGTGCCCTCCGGGAAGCCCTCGAGGCAGCACGCCTCGAACGGCTGGCGCTCGAGGAACGGTTCCAGGCCGACGTGATGCTCGGCGACCTGATCTGGGAGACCTCCTACGGCCTCCCGGGCGAGGGCGAACCACCGCGCGTCCGTTGCGACCTCACGCTGGAGTGGCCCACCTGGTCCCAGACCGCCTACCGCCAGTGGACCCTCGACGGAGAGGCCGGTGAGCCGCCAGAGATCACCATCGAGGTGGTGGTCCGGGTCCAGCGGCTGGTCGGCAGCCCCGATCCTTCGACCGTGATCGCCGTGCTGCCCGACCCCCCGTCCGTAGGAGACGTGGAACTCGAGGCGACCGGCCCCACCGTCGAGACCATCTACGACCGCGGTCTGGACGACCCCGACTGGGCGATCGAGTTCTCGTACGAGGGCACCTACGAACTCGACGGCGAGGCCCTCGAGGACGGCGCCGTCCTCGACGACCACTTCGGTACCCTCGGCGGCTGGGTCAGCGGCACGCTCGTCCGGCTGGGCGACCTCGACCTGGAGTTCAGGCCGCCCGACCTGCAGGCGTCCCTCTGAGGGACCCTCTCAGACGCCGTCGGCGATGCCACCGCGGAAGGGTCGCAGGTCCTCGAACTCGGGGTCGCGGCCTTCCGCCTTGGCCGTGAACGACTCGACCATGTCGGTCGGATGGAACATGCCCGCCTGCCAGGTGGCGATGTGGTCGAGGGCGTCGCTGGTCGAATGGTCGCGCGCGTAGCGGACCATTTCCTTGGTGCCCCAGATCGCCAGGGGTGACTTCGAGGCGATCTCGGCGGCCACGGCATGCACGCCGGCCAGCAGCGATTCGTGGTCGGGGAACACCTCGTTGACGAGGCCCACGGACTTCGCCTCGCCCGCCGGCATCCGACGGCCCGTGTAGGCCAACTCGCGGCATACCCCGTCGGGAATCAGCTTGGGGAGCCGCTGCAGCGTGCCCACGTCGGCGGTCATGCCGATGTTGATCTCCTGGATGCAGAAGAAGGCGTCCTCGGTGGCGTAGCGCATGTCGCAGGCGGTGACCATGTCGACGGCGCCGCCGATGCAACCGCCCTGGATCGCCGCCAGCACCGGCATGCGGGCCTTCTCGAGGCAGCTGAAGGTCTCCTGGAGGTGGAGGACGTTTGCACGCAGGTTGGCCCTGGTCCGGCCCTTCTCGGCGGTTCCCCCACCGCCATCTCCGGCGAACACGGCCAGGTCCATGCCGGCGCTGAAATGGCGGCCGGTCGAGGCCAGGACCATTGCCCTTGCTTTGCCGGTTGCGTCCAACTCGCGTACCAGCGCCGGAAGTTCGTCCCAGAATGCTGTTGTCATCGTGTTGAGTTCGTCTCCCCGGCACAGCGTGACCGTGGCGATGTCGTCGACGAGGTCGATGTCGAAACAGGAATAGTCGTCGCTCATGGCACGGACGCTATCCCGTTGCCGCCCGGGGCTCCGAGGCGGGCAGGAGCGGGCTCAGTCGAGGACCCGTTCGGCGATGGCCGCCAGGTTGGCCTCGGGCCTTGCGCCCAGGTGGCCGATGATCTCGGCGGCGGCGATGCTGCCCAGCCGGGCAGCACGCTCGAGCGACGCACCCCGGCTGAGCCCGGCCAACACCCCCGAGGCGTACAGGTCGCCGGCGCCCGTCGTGTCGACTACCCCGTGGTCGAGTTCGTCGGCGGCCACCCTGATGCGGTCGTTGCCCGCGACCACAAGCGAGCCGTGCCTGCCGAGGGTCACGAATGCGACTTCGACGTCCTCTGCGACCGCATCTGCGGCAAGTTCGAGGTCGTCCACCTCGTACAGGGCGCGTAGTTCGTCTGCGTTTCCGAAGAGCACGTCGACCCGCCCGCTGAGCAACTCTCTCCAGTCGGCACGGTGCCGCTCGACACAGAACGAATCCGAGAGCGTGAGCGACACCGTCCGCCCCGCCCCACGGGCCACGTCCATGGCGTGGCGGATCCCGTCCTTGGCGGGCTCCATGTCCCACAGGTAGCCCTCGCAGTAGAGGTGGGAGGCCGAGGCGACGAGATCCTCGTCGATCTCGTCGGGGCTGAGGTGGGCGGAGATGCCGAGGAACGTGTTCAGGGTCCGCTGGGCGTCCGGCGTGACCTGGATCAGGCAACGGGCGGTTGGCATCTCGTTCGCCCTGCCGGGGACGTCGAAGGCGACACCGGCAGAGCGCAGGTCGCTGCGGAAGGCCTCGCCCAGGTAGTCGTCTGCGACAAGCCCCAGATACGCCGCACGGCCTCCGAACCCGGCCACGCCGACCATCGTGTTGGCGGCCGAGCCACCGGAGGCGACGATCCCGGGCGGCATCACCGCTCCCAGCAGATCCGCCCGCTCGCCGTCGATCAGCGTCATGGAGTTCTTGACCAGCCCGTGGTCGACGATGAAGGAATCGTCCACCTCGGCGATCACGTCGACGATCGCGTTGCCGACACCCACTACGTCGATGCTCGGTTCGCTCAAGGGGGATCTCTCCGATGGTCGCTCGATCGTCCTACGGCCGGACAGTCTGCCAACGGGGACCCGTCGATGACACGGCCGCCCGAGGTCCCGCCCACACGCGCCGAGGCGCCGGCCCCGAAGGAACCGGCGCCAGGGCTGTCGCCCGAGGACAGGTCAGGGGATCAGGTCAAGCAACCAGTCCTCTCGCGATGGCGCCGCTCAACCGCTCGGAGGCGGTGAGCCCCTCGCGGCGCCTATCACGGTCACGCCGTCGCCCCACGGCGATCGCAAGGGCGAAATCGTCCTCGACGGGGAACTCTCCCTCGCCGAGCGTGGGCAGGTACGGGAGGGGCATGTCGTGCCGACGCGCCATGCGTCGCCCACCCCACCGTTCGGACCTTCGGCCCGTGAGTAACATCGTCTCCCCTTCCCGACCACCGGCGAACCGGCGGCCTGTCGGGGGACCGCTCCGCCTCCGGAAGTTCCGGAGGATCGCAACGGTCCCTACTCCGCACCTGCATTCCACACGCTCCACGCGCTCCTTGGGTTGCGGACGCGTGACGATCCACGCGCGGTTTGCCTAAGGAACGGCTCGAGGCGCGCGCTCCCGTGTCGTCCCATCACGGTCCGCGCGAATCCGCGCTTCTTCCCACCGCTAGCCTCCGGCGGCAATGGACCATGCGCCCTCCCACCGGCTGCCGCGCCATGCCCTCCCCCGACGCTACGAACTGACCCTGCGCCCCGACCTGGGGGAGCACCTCTTCACCGGAGCCGTCACCATCGCGGTCGACGTCATCGAACCGGTCGGCACCCTCGTCCTGAACGCCGCCGAGCTGTCCATCCACGCAGCCACCTGGACGGATCCTCAGGGAACCACGGATTGTGCCGTGGACCTCGACAGCGAACTCGAACAGGTGCGGCTCACCCCACCGGGCCAGATCGCTCCCGGTGAGGGTCGGCTGGACCTGACCTTCGCCGGCGAGATCAACGACCGCCTCCGTGGCTTCTACCGGAGCACCCTGATGGATCCAGGGGGAACGACACATTCCATCGCCACCACGCAGTTCCAGGCCACCGACGCCCGGCGCTGCTTCCCGTGCTTCGACGAACCCGACATGAAGGCCGTCTTCGGCGTGACCCTCGACGTTCCGAGCGGCCTCTTCGCCACCTCCAACGGTGCCGAAACCTCACGCACTCCGCTCGGTGACGGCCATGACCGCGTCCGATTCGCCGACACGATCCCACTGTCGACCTACCTGGTCGCATTCGTCGTAGGCCCCCTCGAAGCCACCGACCCGATCGACGTCGACGGCGTGCCGGTCCGGGTCATCCATCCTCCCGGCAAGGCACACCTCACCGGCTTCGCCCTCGATGTCGCAGCACATTCGCTGCGCTGGCTCGCCGACTGGTACGCGATTCCGGTGCCGGGCGGCAAGGTGGACCTCGTCGCACTGCCCGACTTCGCCTTCGGCGCCATGGAGAACCTCGGCTGCATCACCTTCAGAGAGGTGCTCCTGCTCGTCGACCCGGAGGCCGCCACCCGACAGGAACTCGAAAGCGTCGCCGCCGTGCTCAGCCATGAACTGGCCCACCTCTGGTTCGGCGACCTCGTCACCATGCGCTGGTGGAACGGCATCTGGCTGAACGAGGCGTTCGCCACGTTCATGGAGCTCAAGGCCATCGAGGACTACCGGCCCGACTGGGAGGTATGGACAGGCTTCGGTGCCGCCCGGACCGCGGCCTTCGACGTCGACTCGCTCGCCTCCACCCGACCGATCGAGTACCCGGTCGTGACCCCGGAGGACGCCGAGGGCATGTTCGACGTACTCACCTACGAAAAGGGGGCGGCGGTCGTCCGGATGCTGGAGCAGTTCCTCGGAGAAGAGGCCTTCCGGGCCGGCGTGCGCCGCTACCTCGCCGAGCACCTCTACGGGAACACCGACAACGAGGACCTCTGGGACGCACTCGAGGCGGCCTCGGGTCAACCCGTGCGCAGCCTCATGCACGCGTGGATCTTCCGGGGCGGACACCCCCTGCTCGAGGCGGGCATGGGCGAGGACGGTTCGCTGCAGCTCACGCAGTCCCCCTTCCGGTACGACGGGACCGACGACGGCACCCGCTGGTCGGTTCCCGTCCGGTTCCGGACCGTCACCGGCGAACACCGGGTGCTCCTCGACCCGTCGCAGGACACAACCGTCGTCGACGCCGTGACCGACATTGCCGACCTGCGCTCGCTCAACGTCGACGCCTCGGGCTTCTACCGCACGACCCTCCCGTCGGCCCCCGGGTCGCCGGCAACCGAGCGGGCCGCAGCAGCGTCCGACCGTTGGGCGCTGGTGCTGGCCGGACGGGCGGGACACGACTCGTTCCTCGAACTTGCCGGGTCACTGGCCGACGACGTCGACCTCGGTGTCTGGCAGGCGATCATCGGCGGCCTCACGACACTCGACCTGCTCGCTCCCGGCCGCTTGGCGGAACGGGCGGCCGCCATCCTCGGACCGACGGTCGAACGGCTGGGTTGGGACCCCATTCCGGACGACGACGGTCGCGTCCGGCAACTCCGGGGCCTCGTCCTCACCGCCGCAGGCACGATCGCCTCAGACGCAGACGTCATCGCCGGGGCCCTGGCCCGGTGGGACGAACCGATCGACGACCCCGCCGTGGCGACGGCGGTCGTGACCGTCGTGGCCGCTCACGGTGACGCAGATGCCTACGCCAGGTGCAGAACGCGCGCCCGCCTGGCCGAAACCGCCCAGGTCGAACAGCGGCACCTGCGTGCCCTCACCCGCTTCCCGGGACCCGACGAGGTTTCGAACCTGCTCGACGAACTCCTCGACGGCGGGATCCGCAGCCAGGACGCCCCCTATCTGCTGCGCGACGCCCTGGCACACCCGCGACACCGCAACTTCGTCTGGCACACGGTCACCAACCGCTGGGACGAGGTGATCGCACGGTTCCCCTCCAACAGCATCGCCCGCATGCTCGGTGGTGTCCGATACCTGGTGGACTCCGATACCGATCCCGGAGTCGAATCCTTCATCGAGGCGCACCCCGTCCCACAGGGGGACCTTCAGGTGGCCCAGCACCTCGAACGGCGACGGATAAACCAACGCCTGGCCCAGCGCCTGGCCGAGAGTTGACGAACCCCTCAGCCCTTCGGAACCAACTCCAGCCGGAACGAGGCATCGATGCCAGACAGGGTGGCGACGAACCGGTGTGCCCTCGACGACGGGTCGATCACGATGCACGTGAACTGCTGGCCGGCCCGGGCCACCCGAACCGGTGGGTCGCACGTCACCTCGCCGACATCACCAAGGTCGGCGACGAGACGCTCCCCGACCTCGACGGCCACGTCGACGGCACGCACGAGCGACACCCCTGTGGAAACCCTCATCTGGTCGAGGTGATCCGGACGGGTCACCTTCACCGGGATATCGACACCGGAGATGGTGGCCGTGCACGACACCGGGCCGAGCCCATCAAGCGTGATCTCCGGGCAGGCGACGACCGTGACCACCTCGGGGTGGTCGGGCACGAGGCCGGCGGGAATGGCCTGCTCCAGTGCTTCGACATCGACCGCAGCAGGACGATCTGGTGAGCCACAGCCCACCACGACGACCACCACGACCAGCGCAAGCAACCGGGCCATCAGTCCCACCCTGCGGCCACCGCCAGCGCATCGTCCCAACCGACGCCCTGCTCGAGGAGACCCCTGCCCTGCATCACCTGGCGTGGCCGGTTCATGCCGAGAACTGCCGTGAGTTGCCCCCTGCGCCCGTAGAAGGCGGCGAAACGACGCTCGTCGGTCGAGCCGTCGACCACCCTCACCTCGTCGTCGGGATGGGGACGCCCCGCCAACTGGATCTTGCGGTCGTACTGGTCGCTCCAGAACCATGGCACGGGCGCGAACACCTCAGCCTCCTCATCGGTGGCCAGCAGGCGCCGGGCGGCATGGCGACCCTGCTCGACCGCGTTGTCCCAGTGTTCCACCCGCATCGACTCTCCGGTACGCGGGTCGGTCCAACGGGCCACGTCGCCGGCCGCGACGACATTCGGGGCGGCGAGGCAGGTGGGATCACAGACCACGCCGTCGTCGAGCGTCAGGCCGGATCCCTCGAGCCACTCGGTGTTCGGCACCACGCCGATGCCGACGACCACCAGGTCGGCGTAGACGTCGGAGCCATCGGCCATCGCGACGGTCATGGCGCCGGGCTCACCCGCTACGGACGAAACGCCTACCCCGCAGCGAAGGTCGACACCGTTGGCGACATGCACGTCGGCGACCACTGCACCCATCTCCTGGCCCAGCACACGGGCGAACGGCGCCGGAAGTGCCTCGACGAGCGTCACGGAGGTGCCCCGTCCGACCGCAACCGATGCCACCTCGGCGCCGATGAAGCCGGCGCCGATGACGACCATCCGACGTGCACCGTCATCGAGTGCCGCCCGGATGGCGAGGCAGTCGTCGAGCGTCCGCAGGGTGTGGACGGCCACAGGGCCTCCGGTGCCCGGCAGGGTCCGACACCGTGCCCCGGTGGCGATCAGGAGGCCGTCGAAGGGCTCGGCCACCCCGTCGACCTCCAACTCGCGGGCAGCGACGTCGAGCCCGGTGGCCCGCACCCCGAGCCGCAGGTCCAACCCGAGCGGTTCGAGCTTCTCTGCGGGGGTCAGGAGCGCCCGCTCGGGTTCCCAGTCGCCGGCGAGGACCTGCTTCGAAAGCGGTGGCCGGTCATAGGGCTGGTGCGGCTCGTCACCGATGAGGCTGATGCGGCCCCCGAAGCCGTCACGGCGCAGGGTCTCGGCGGACCGCAGGCCGGCCAACGAGGCGCCGACGATGGTGACGGAGTCCCTCACCGGCTTGGCCCAACCCGGCCGGGACCGCCGGATGGTCCGGTCAGTCCTCTATCGCGATCGCCTGCTTCGGGCAGCGTTGGACGGCTTCCTCCATCTTCTCGCGGCGGTCTTCGCCGGGAGCCTCGTTCAGGACATGGAGGAGATCGTCGTCCCGCACCTCGAACACGTCGGGGGCGATCGCCATGCAGATGGCGTTGCTCTCACAGAGGTCATAGTCGACGACGATGCGCATCGGTCTCTCCAACAGGATGGTGGGCGTGTGTAGGGATCGTATTCGGTCGGGGCGGCCTGCTGCGATCTCAGGGCCTGTCGGCACCGACCACCCACATGGCGAAGTACTGCGCTCCACCACCGTAGGCGTGCCCGAAGGCCCGTCGGGCGCCCTCTACCTGGTGGTCGCCGGCCATCCCCCGTACCTGGAGCGCCGCCTCGGCGAAGCGGATCATGCCCGAGGCCCCGATCGGGTTGGATGAGAGCACCCCGCCGGAACAGTTCACGGGCAGGTCGCCGCCGTCGAGGTGCGTGGCCCCCTCCTCCACCATGCGCCATCCGGCGTCGCGTTCGGCGAACCCGATGCTCTCGAGCCACATCGGCTCATACCAGGAGAACGGCACGTACATCTCCGCTACGTCGATCTCGGACCGGGGATCGGAGATGCCCGCCTGCCGGAACACGTCGGCGGCGCAGTCCCTGCTGGCCTGCGGGTCCACCTCGTCACGTCCCGGGAAGTTGTTGGCCTCGGACCGCATCGCCGTGCCGTGCACCCAGGCCACCGGTCCAGCCGCGGCATCGCCGGCGGCCTCGTCACCTAGAACCATGGCGCAGGCACCGTCCGATGAGGGACAGGTCTCCGAGTAGCGGATCGGGTCCCACAGCATCGGCGCCTCGACCACCTGGTCGAAGGTGAGGTCGTGCTGGTGGAGGTGGGCGTAGGGGTTTCGGAGTGCGTGCTGCCGGTCCTTGAAGGCGACCATGCAGCCGATCAGGTCCGGGGCTCCGGAGCGCTCCATGTAGTGGCGGATGATCGGCGAGAAGTAGCCGCCGGCACCGGCGTTGATCGACACCGAGAATGGCTGCGGGAGGGAAAGGGCCCAGGTGGCGTTGGACTCGGACTGCTTCTCGAAGCCGATGGTCAATACCCGGCGGTGGATGCCGCCCTGGACGAGGGAGGCGGCGACCAGCGCCGTCGAACCCCCCACCGAACCGGCGGTGTGAACCCGGAGGATCGGCTTGCCCACACACCCCAGTGCGTCGGCGAGGTACAACTCGGGCATCATCACGCCCTCGAAGAAGTCGGGGGCCTTGCCGATGACGACGGCATCCATGTCGGACCATTCCAGTCCGGCGTCGACGAGGGCACGCAGGGCCGCCTCGCGGACCAGCCCGGCCATGGATACATCGCCACGCGTCGACTGGTACTTCGTCTGTCCGACGCCGAGGACGGCGGTGCGCTGCTTCGCCACGATCAGCCCCCCGTCATCACGCAGACGAGGTTCTGCTGGAGGCAGGGCCCGGAGGTGCCATGCGCCAGCGCCCGGTCGGCCCTGTCGTCGATGATGCGACGGGCCGCCTCGGCGATTCGCACGAGGCCGGCGGCCATCAGGGTGTTAGCGGCAAGCGCTCCACCCGACGGGTTCACCTCGGTCGCGGCTCCCAGCCCGAGCTCACGTACGAGGATCGCCTCCTGGCTGGTCGTCGGACTGTGCAACTCGGCGATGTCGAGGGACTCGATCGCCAGATCGGCCGTGGTGCAGGCGACCGATGCGGCGAGTTCCGCCGACGGGGCCCTGGTGAGGTCTCGTGTACCGAGCCCGTGGGCATCGATGCGGTGGTCGATGCCCCGGATCCAGGCGGGCCGGCCACAGAGTTGACGGGCCCGATCCCCTGCAGCCAGGACGATCGCGCAACCACCGTCGGACTCGGCGGCCAGGTCGCTCGGCCGGAGCGGGTCGGCTACGGGCACCTCGGCCATCACGTCTGCTACGGCCATGTCCGGGGAGAAGCGGACGGCGTTCGGATTGCCCACGGCGTTGCGCTGGCTGCGCACGGCGATCTCGGCCAGGTCCTCGCCGCTCACCTTCCCGGCCTCGAGCAGCAGGCGGGCCTGGATGGCGGCGACGGCATCCGCAGGTGGCCATAGGGGCGCCAGGAAGTAGGGGTCGAGCTGGAGCGCGAGCACGTCACGCAGCGACCCCGGCGAGGACTTCCCGTACGAAAAGACCAGCGCCGTGTCGATCTCGCCCGCCTGGAGCTTCACCCACGCCTCGTAGAGGGCGAAGGCGCCGTCCATCTCGACGTGGCTCTCGCTGATCGGTGGGAACGCACCGATCGCATCGAGGGTCTGCACGAAGGAGAACGCCTGCCCGGCGAGGAAGTCGCTGCTCCCCGAGCAGGTAAAGCCGATCTCGGCCTGGGTGAGGCCGACCGCATCGCGTGCGGCGTTGATCAGCGGCACCATCAACTGGACCTCGGTGGTGTCGGTCAGCGCCGGCACCTGGTGGATGGCAGTGGCGACGACCGCCACCTCACGCATCGGTCTCCTCCCCCCGGCCTGCGTGGAACGACCGGTTGCCGGCGCGTTCGAAGGGCACGTCGGGTTCGCCGGTGGGCTCCCAGTGGAGGATGTTCTCGGCAGTGGTACCCAACTCGCCGTCCGGCTTCCAGACGGCGCGGACCTGCATGCCGATCCGTACCTCTTCGCTCGGGCAGCCGCGCACGAGTCCGAGGAAGCCGACGGCCGCCCCGTCGAGGTGGATCCAGGCACTCACGTAGGGCACCTCGAGGCCCTTGCGTCCCGGGATCGGAAGGTGCGTCACGCAGAAGTTGCCCACATGGCCGGTGTCCGGCAGGTCGACCTCCTCCGAGATCGCCACCCCATGCCGCGGATCGACCCCACGGGGCGGAATGAAGACAGCACCGTCGACCGGCGACCGGTGGCCGATGATCCGCTTCTCGCCATAGGCACGGAGGTACGACTCGGCGGAGGTGCTTGGCCTGTAGTCGTATTCGAGGCGGATCGGGGTCCGCACCGACTGCACCGGCTCGACCCCGCTCAACGACTCGGGCAACCGGACCTCGCCTTCGGATGCCTCGCTCATGCGACTTCCTCGGGTGAGAACCCTGACAGGTCGGCAATGTGGCCTTCGCGTTCCCGGCTCCAGACGGCCAAAACGCGCATCCCGGTGACCAGTTCGTCCGGCGAGTCGACGAGGACCGCATGGAGCATCGGCGTGTCGGCGCCGTCGAGCAGGATCAGGGCGAGCCCGTGCGGCTCGTCCCATGGCGACTGCGGCCGAGGCGGATCGACCCAGGTCCAGGAGACGACCTCGCCGGCCTGGCCGACTTCGACGATCTCGGTCAGCGGTTCGCTGGTTACCGGGTCGTACTCGGCCGGCGGGACCATGACGGTGCCGTCGGGGCGCCTGACGCCGGTGAGGACCCCCTCGCGGAGGCCCGTCAGGAACGCTCCGATGACAGGACCGGTGGTCCTGGTGAACGGGTACTCGAGGATCAGGTCGGCGCGCAGCGGAGCCTCGCCCATGGGCCGACTCCCCGGTGTCCGGTCCTCCGCCGGTGTCAGAAGTCGATGACCTGGCGGATGATGTCGGCGTCGCCCATCGCACCCATGGCGTCGTTGACCTCGTCCAGGCGGATCCGGCGTGAGATCATGCCCTCGAGGTCGAGGTGGCCGGCCTTGTAGAGCCGGAGGAAGCGGTTGAAGTCGGTGCGCACGTCGGCGCCTCCGTACATGGATCCGATGAGCGTCTTTTCGGAGAAGAACATCTCGAAGGCGCTCAACTCGAAGGTCTCCTCGGCCCGCCCGACGCCAACGATGCAACAGGTACCGCCCCGACGGGTGAGGTCGAAGGCCTGGCGCATGGTGGTCGGCATGCCGATGCACTCGAGCGTGTAGTCGAAGCCCTCGCCGCCGGTCACCTCGGCCATGACCGCCGGCACGTCGTCGGGGACCGCCCCGTGGGTGGCACCGAAGGCCTTCGCCCGGTCGAGCTTGCCCTCGTGGAGGTCGATGGCGACGATCTCGGCGGCCCCGGCGATCCGGGCGCCCTGGATGGCCGCCACACCGACCCCACCGGCGCCGATGACGCACACCGACGAGCCGGGGCTGACCTTGGCGGTGTTCATCGCCGCCCCGACACCCGTGGTGACGCCGCAACCGATGAGCGCTGCCACGTCGAGCGGGACGTCCTGGTCGATCTTGATGGTGGCGAAGCCGGGCACCACCGTCTCCTCGGCGAAGGTGCCGCAGCCGCTCATGGAACCCACGACGGTGTCACCCCGCCGGAACTGCTGCGAGGTGGCCATCGCGATCATCCCGGTCATGCACAGGTTGGGCTGGTTGCGACCGGTACAGAAGTGACACACGCCGCAGGGTGGCGAGAAGGCGATGATGACGTGATCGCCGGGCACCACGTGCGTGACGCCATCGCCCACGTCGGTGACCACGCCGGCGCCTTCGTGGCCGAGCACGCACGGCACCTGTTGCGGGATCGTGCCGTTCATGACGGACAGGTCCGAGTGGCAGACGCCGCTGTGGGCGATCTTGACCTGCACCTCGCCGGGTGCCAGGTCACGCAGGGTGACGTCGTCGTGGATCACCAACTCGTCGGATGGCATGTCTTCGAGGATCGCGGCGAACATGGGCTTCTCCTGGTCGTTCTGGCAGGTCCCCAGACGGTAGCGGACCCGTTGGGGCGATGAGAATGCGGCGGACGGGGAGTACCGTGGACCTCGTGGAACTCAAGGCAATCCGCCAGGAGGACGTCGGGCCGACGCGGGTGGTCCTGCTGTCGCGGCCACACCGGCGCAACGCCTGGACCGGTCGGATGCACACCGAGTACCGCTGGGCGCTGCAGCAGGCCGACGAGGACCCGTCGGTCAAGGCCATCGTCGTGACCGGCGATCCGGAGGGGCGGGCAATCTGCGTCGGCGCCGACGCTGCAGCACTTGAGGGGCACGCCGAGCGGGGAGGCTACGACCCCGGCACCCCTGACCGACCTGCCGATGCCGGGCTACGGCGTCCACCCGGCGTTCGACGCCGACTTCGCCTGGCACTTCGGGCTCGCCAAGCCCGTGGTCGCCGCCATCAACGGTGCGGCCGCCGGGATCGGCCTGGTCGTCGCCTGCTTCGCCGACCTGCGCTTCGCCGCCGCCGGCTCGAAGTTGACCACGGCCTACGGGAAGCTCGGCCTGCCCGCCGAGTACGGGCTGTCCTGGCTGCTGCCGCGCATGATCGGCCTCGGGCGGGCCAACGACCTGCTGCTCACGAGTCGTGTCGTCCTGGCCGAGGAGGCCCGGGACCTCGGCCTCGTCAACGAGGTGGTCGCCCCCGACGAGTTGCTCCCCCGCGTCCACGGATGGATCGAGGAGTTCCTCGGACCTGTCGCCCGGTCGAGCCTGGCCGCCGCCAAGCGCCAGGTGTACACGGACCTCCACCGGGACGCTGCGTCGGCGATCGACGAGGCCACCCGCCTGCTCGACGTCCACACGGCGGGTCCGGACTACGCCGAGGGGGTGGCCGCGTTGACGCAGCGGCGACCTCCGAACTTCCCCTGACCGGCGGAAACCTGTGGTGATGCGTTCCACGGCGTCGATCGTCACCTGTGCCCTGCTGCTCGCATCGTGTGGCTCGACCCGACACGCGGGTCCCAGCCCGACCACCACCGCGACCAGCGCCACGACCAGCACCGCACCACCTACGACCACCACCACGACCAGCACCGCACCACCTACGACCACCACCACGACCACCACCACGCCTCTCCCTCCGGACCAGGCGATGCTCGACTCGCTGGTTGTCACCATGGCCCTGGTGGCCACGCTCAAGGCTCCGCTGGCCCTCGTCGCCGTTCCGGGGACCGATGTCCTGCTCGCTGCCGAACGGCTCGGACTCATCCGCACACTCACCCCCGATGCGGACGGGACGTTCCTCGTCGGGGACCCGGTGCTCGACCTCACCCACCTCGTCGACGTCCGCGGCGAGGGGGGCCTCCTCGGCATGGCGATCTCGCCCTCAGCCGATGAGCTCTACCTCAGCTACACCGACCACGACGTCACGAGCCACGTGATCGCCGTCCCCCTCGACGGTCTCGAGGCCGACCCGGAGGGACGGCGGACCCTGCTGTCGCTGGAGCAGCCCTACCCGAACCACAACGGCGGCCACCTGGTCGTCGACCCCGAAGGGCGACTCCTCATCGGGTTCGGTGACGGCGGCCTCTGGGACGACCCCCATGACAACGCCCAGGACCTCGGCACCTGGCTGGGAACGATCCTGCGCATCGACCCGCTGGGCGACGCCCCTTCCGGGAACCCGTTCGTCGGCGACCCGGATGCCCTCGACGAGATCCTCCTCTGGGGGCTGCGGAACCCCTGGCGCTTCGCCCTCGACCCGACCACCGGGGACCTCTGGATCGGCGACGTCGGCCAGAACGCCGTCGAGGAGGTCACGCGGATCCCGGCTGCAGACATCGACCTGGGGCTCAACCTCGGTTGGCCGGCCTTCGAGGGGGACATCCGCACCGGACGCCCCGAGCCCGACGAGCACCGACCACCGGACCTCACCTACGAGCGCACCGGCGAGTCGTGCTCGGTCATCGGCGGCGTCGTGTACCGCGGGGAGGCGATCCCCGACCTCGTCGGCACGTATGTCTTCGGCGACTACTGCGACGGCCGGATCCGACTTGCGACGATCCAGCCGGATGGGAGCGTCGCCATGCGCCTCACCGACCTGACCGTGCCGGCGCTGGTCTCGTTCGCCGAAGACGGGGCCCGCAACGTGTACGCACTCTCCCACGCCGGCGGCGTCCACCGACTCGACGCCGGCTGAATCCCTACCCCAGCGGTCCGGCGGCGAGGACCATCCCGTCCTCGTCGGCCCACAGCCACATCCCCGGGGAGAGGTCGGCGCCGGCCACGGTCACGGTCACGTCCCGGTCGCCCAGCCCCTGTTTGACGCTCCGGCGCGGGCACGTCCCACGCGCATGGATCCCGACCGGTGCCAGGGCCAACTCCGGAACGTCGCGCACGCATCCGTCGACGACGACACCGGCCCAGCCGGTGGCTGCCGCCATCTCGGCCAGGTTGCCGCCGACCATCGCGCAGCGGGTCGAACCCCCTCCGGCGACGACCAGCACCCGACCCTCACCCGGTTCGGCCAGTGCTTCGCGGACGAGCGAGTTGTCCTCGAAGGCGGCGATCGTCGAGATGGGTCCACCAAACGCAGCCACGCCGCCGTAGGAGGTGAAGCCGCCCTCGAGCACGCGCACGGCGTCGCCGTACCCGTCACAGAGGTCGGCGGTGGGGGTCGTCATGGTCGGCCCCCGAGGAACTCGTAGAGCCTGTCCTTCGGCCGTCCGACGCATGCGGTGAGCGGACCACCGGCGAGGTCGCCCCGCACGAGGACGGGCCGCTGCAGCAGCGCCTTGCGGCGGGCCAGCAGCTCGACCACCGCATCGGCGTTCCCGACGTAGTCATCGGGATCGAGTTCGAGTTTCTTGAACTGCGAGTCCTTGCGCACCAGGTCTTCGACGGGTCCGTCGATGCCCTCTGTGATCCGTTCAAGGAGCACCTGGTCCGGAGGATCCTTCATGTAGAGGACGACGTCGACCTCGATGCCCAGCTCCTCGGCGACCGCCAAGGCATTCTTGCTGGCGTGTCAATGCGGGTTGTGGAAGACGGTGACATCGGCCATGGTCTGTTCCTCCCGGGATCGGATGTGCTCAGTTGCGATGTTCGAGGTGAGCCCGGAGGTGGGTTCCCGCATCGTCCATCCATCCCCTACCGCTGGCGTAGGCGATCATCTCCGAAAAGCCTTCTTCCCACTCCGGGGTGGCAAGGTCGGCGACCCAGTGGCGGACGGCATCGGCGGCGATCCACACGTGCTGCCCGCCGTCGCCACGGGCGCCCTCACCCAGCAGGGCGGCAACGTCCTCTGCCACGTGGCCGGCAGGTGCTTCGACGTGGAAGCCGGTGAACAGGTCGTGGTCCTCGATCACGACAGCACCCACTTCGCTCACCCTGATGATCATGCCCGCTCTCCCTCCGGCGATCCCTCTCCCCGACCAGTCTGCCGGAATCCCTGCCTAGAAGCCTCGCCAGACCGGATCCCGCTTTTCGAGGAAGCTGGCCACGCCCTCGCTGGCGTCCTCGGTGCCGCTGATGAGCTCGACCGCCCACGCCTCGTTGTCCTCCAGGGTCCGTCGGTCGAGGTCCAGCGAGCGGTTGAGGAGCCATTTGCTCAGCATGAAGGACCTGGTCGGTCCCGATGCCAGCCGCTCGGCCCACTCGGTCGCTGCATCCCGGAGGTCGGCACCCGGCACCACCCGGTTGCAGAGCCCCAGCCGCTGTGCCTCGTCGGCCGGTACGTCTTCGGCGAAGAACACCAACTCCTTGGCCTTCTGGAGCCCGACCAGTCGGGGAAGGATCCACGCACCCAGGCCGTCGGGAACCAGGCCGCGCCGGGCGAAGATCTCGACGAACCTGGCATGGTCTGCCATGACGACCAGGTCGCAGCAGAGGGCCAGGTGGACACCGATCCCGGCGGCCGTGCCGTTCACGGCGGCGATGACCGGAACCTCGCAGTCGAGGACCGATGGCATCAGGGCGAGCTGTCCGTCGAGCATCATCCGCCGTACCTCGCCGACCGCCCGCTGCGGTGCGCCCTCGGGTCGGGGTACCGGCTGCGGTGGTGTACCGAGGTCGGCGCCCGTGCAGAAGTGGCGGTCGCCGCTGGCGGTGATGACCGCTGCACGCGCCTCGAAGCGGCCGTTCAGGCCGCGGAGCAGGCCACCGAGGCGGTCACGCATGGCCGGGGTCAATGCGTTGGCGCGGTCCGGGCTGTCGATCGTGATCCAGGCCACCTGGTTGCGGATCTCGAACCGGATCCGGTCGGCGCTGTCGTCCGGGCGCTCACCCGATGTCTCGTCGCTCATGGGTGGATGAAGGGAACCCGATTCGCCCGGCAGGAAACACCAGGGGAGGGACATGTACAAGACATGGAACAGAAACTAGTCACACCGGT
>DCXR01000005.1:613-11499 GCA_002329075.1 Candidatus Neomicrothrix sp. UBA2131 | reverse complement strand
GGTGGTGGGTGCGGCCGTGGTGGTCGTGGTGGTCGACTCGCCACCTCCACACCCGGCTGCCAGCAGCAGGGCGACCAGAAGGGTTGCTCTAACCGCAGTGTGCTGCATCATCGGTGCCTCCTCCAGCAGGTGAGTGTGCCAGCACTCCGCCCGACAGTGACAAGCGCGGGCGGCCCCACCTGCCGGCAGAGCCGGGAGAACGACCGTGACGGAGGGAGCGCTTTCGCATGTAAGCGCTTACGACTATCTTGCCCCACACCCGGGTGGCAGGGGGGTGACAGAGCGACAGTCAGGGGCAGCAGCCGGTGGATGAACCAGCTCAATCAGGAGCAGGAGCGGACACGAGACGCTGGTGGCACGGCACGGTCGGCTATCAGGTGTACATCCGGTCGTTCGCCGACTCTAACGGCGACGGCATCGGCGACCTGATCGGTATCCATGACCGTCTCGACTACCTGGCAGACCTGGGCATCGACTTCGTCTGGGTCACTCCGTTCTACCCGTCGCCCATGGCCGACTGGGGCTACGACGTCGCCGACTACTGCGATGTCGATCCCCGCTTCGGCACCCTCGACGACTTCGACACCCTGATCAACGGGGCACACCGGCGGGGCCTGCGGATCCTCGTCGACCTGGTGCCCAATCATTCCAGCGATGCCCACCCCTGGTTCCGCGACGCCCTCACCGGTCCCGACAGCGACCACCGCGACTACTACATCTGGGCCGCTCCGGGCCCCGACGGCGGCCCGCCCAACAACTGGATCGGCTACTTCGGCGGCCCGGCCTGGACCCTCGACGAGGCCTCCGGCCAGTACTACATGCACCTGTTCCTGCCTGAACAACCCGACCTCAACTGGCGCAACCCGGCCGTGGTCGAGGAGTTCGACCGGATCCTGCGCTTCTGGCTGGATCGCGGGGTCGGTGGCTTCCGAATCGACGTGGCCGGTGCTCTGGTCAAGGACGACCTGCTGCGCTCCAACCCCCAGATCGGACCGTGGGACCCGACTGCCGACCGGTACGAACAGTGGCTGGCCTTCGACCACCTCCACGATGTGTTCCAACCCGAGAGCCACGATGTGTTCCGCAGGTGGCGTGCCATCTGCGACGAGTACGACGCCTACCTCCTCGGCGAGACCTACCACCAAGATCCACAGGGCCTGGCCGACCTGGTGCCCGGCGACGGGATGCACGGTGGATTCTGGTTCGCACCCATGCACATCGACTGGGAGGTCGACAAGCTCCGCCGCGTGCTGGCCGGACCCATCGACCTGGTCGGCGAGCGGCTCCTCTGGGCCGCCGGCAGCCACGACGTGCCGAGGTCGCCCACCCGGTTCGGTGGCGGCGACCTCGGCCGGGAACGCACCCTGGTCCTCAACGTGCTGTTCTCCTGCCTGCCCGGCGTGCCGGTCCTATACCAGGGCGAAGAACTGGGCCTGGTAGACGGTCGGGTACCCGAAGAGGCGGTGCTCGACCCGGTGGACAACGGCCGCGATGGCTGCCGCACGCCGATGCCGTGGGCGCCCGGATCGGGCAACGGGTTCACCTCCGGCGAGGCGTGGCTGCGTTCCGAACAGCGGGCCGACAACGAGACCGCCCATGCCCAGGTGGGTGAGCCCGACTCCTGGCACAGCCGCTACGCAGGCCTCCTGGTCGCCCTCGGGACCCTGCCCGACCTGGTCTACGAGCCGCTGGTATGGACAGATGGTGGCTACGGCCCGGTCATCGCCTACCGGCGCGGGCCGGTGGGCGTGGCCGCCAACACCGCGTCCGATGAGCACCACGTGGAAATTCCGGCCGGCGCTTCCGTCGCCTACGCCACACCGGGCGTCAGGGTCGACGGTGAGCGGCGGCTGGCCCTGGCGGCCCACAACGCCGCCATCTGGGTGGACCTGTCTTGATAGGCCGGGCCAGCCAGGTGGACACGTCCAGATCCCGGACGAACTGATCGAGCGCTCCTCGATGGGGCCGGTGAACCTGGGGGGGGCGGACACCGGACGGCTGAGCCGCGCCCGTAACTAGAATCGGCGGCCGGGTCGCCGAGCAGACGGAGGAGCAAGTGGCCAGCGCCAAACAGCAGGGCACCGAACTCCTTGCGACGGCAGACGTGGTCGTCGGGGGCGACCGGCCGCACGACATCCGGGTCCACGACGACCGCTTCTGGGGGAGGGTGCTGGGCGACCGCGAGCTCGGCCTGGGTGAGGCCTACCAGGACGGCTGGTGGGACGCCGACCGCCTCGACGAGTTCCTCGTGCGGGTGTTCACCGCCGACCTGCGTGCCGCAATCCGGCCAAGCCCCTCGCTCGTCTGGAACGTGCTGCGGGGACGGATCGTGAACCGCCAGACCACCAGCCAAGCCGTCCGCAATGCACAGGCGCACTACGACATCGGCAACGACCTCTACCTGCGGATGCTCGGCGACGAGATGGTCTACAGCTGCGCCCACTGGAAGGACGCCGATGACCTGGCGTCCGCCCAGGCGGCCAAGTTGGACCTGGTCTGCCGCAAGCTCGGACTCGAGCCCGGGATGCGGGTGCTCGACATCGGCTGTGGCTGGGGCGCCTTCGCCCGCCACGCCTCTGCCAACCACGGTGTCCACGTCACGGGCATCAGCCCCGCCGGCGAACAGGTCGACGAGGCCAGGCGGCGCGCCGGCAACCTGTCCGTCGAGTTCCACCAGCAGGACTACCGGGACGTCGAGGGTGAGTTCGACCGGATCGTCAGCATCGGGATGATGGAACACGTCGGGCCCCGCAACTTCGGCACCTTCTTCGACCGGTGCCGTGACCTGCTGGTGCCCGACGGTCTGATGCTCCACCACACCATCGGATCGAATGAGTCGAAGGACAACACTGACGCCTGGTTCGACCGCTACATCTTCCCGGGCGGCGTCGTTCCGTCCCTGCACCAGATCGCCGGCGCCTCGCAACCGCACTGGACCGTCGAGGACGTCCAGAACCTGGGCCCCGACTACGACCGGACCCTCCTGGCCTGGCACGACAACATCGAGGCCCGCTGGCACGAGATCCCCGACTACGACGAGCGGTTCCGCCGGACGTGGCGCTACTACCTGCTGTCGTCGGCCGCCTCGTTCAGGGTCCGCAACCTGCAGGTCTTCCAGGTCGTGTTCCGCCGCACCGTACGGGTCTCGCCCCGCTACGACGCAGCGCGCTGAACCCTGCAGGGGCCGGCCCGCGTCGGCGGCGGAGCCTGAAGTGGACCAGACTCGGTAGCGATGGACTTCGACCTTCCGCCGGACGACGACCCACGCCGCCTCGAGGTGAGGGCGTGGCTCGAGGCCAACCCCGGGCCCACCCCGGACGAACTCCTGGACGCCGGCTACACGGTGCCGCACTTGCCGGCGCCCTGGGGCGTCGAAGCCGACCCGATGCACCAGATCGTGATCGACGAGGAACTGCGACGGGCCGGCGTGCGACGGCCCGACAACGCGATCGGCATCGGTTGGGCGGCACCCACGATCCTGCTGGCGGGCACCGAGGAGCAGAAGCAGCGGTACCTGCGGCCTATCTTCACCGGCGAGGAGTTCTGGTGCCAGATGTTCTCCGAGCCCGACGCCGGCTCGGACCTCGCCAACCTGGGCACCCGGGCCGTTCGCGACGGCGACGAGTACGTCATCAACGGGTCCAAGATCTGGACCAGCGGCGCCCACCTGTCACAGTTCGGGATTCTCATCGCCCGGACCGACCCGGACGTACCCAAGCACAAGGGCATCTCCTACTTCATCTGCCCGACGGACCTGCCGGGCATCTCGATGTCGCCGATCATCGACCCCACGACCGCGCATTCCTTCAACCAGGTGTTCTTCGACGACGTGCGGCTTCCCGCCGACCTGCTCGTCGGCGCCGAGGGCGACGGCTGGCGCCTCGCCCGGGTGACGCTCGCCAACGAGCGGGTGTCGTTGTCGTCGGCCGGCTCGCTCTGGGGTGCCGGGCCGTCGGCCGAGGACCTGCTCGAACTGGTCCGCCGCGCCGGCGGCTGTGACGACCCGGTCCTGCGCCAGAAGATGGCGTCCCTCAAGTGCGAGGCCGAGGTGCTGCGCCTCAACCGACTGCGGACACTCTCGGCGAAGTTGGCCGGGCGCACGCCGGGCGTCGAGGCGTCGATCCAGAAGGCGATGGCCGACGACCACGGCCAACACGTCATGGAACTGGCCAAGGAACTCGCGGGTACCTCCGGGATGCTCATCGGTTCCGGCCCGAAGGGCATGCTTCGTCCGGTGCTCGAGGAGAGCTTCACCGAGAACCTCCTGCGCACCCGCCAGTTCCCGGACGTGTCCTCGATCTGGCACTACGGGTTCATCTTCTCGCCGGCGCTCACGCTGGGCGGCGGAACCTTCGCCGTGCAGCGCAACATCATCGGTGAGCGCGTGCTCGGTCTGTCCCGCGACATCGACGTCGACTCCGGGAAGACCTGGGCCGAGACACGCACAGGTGCCTCCTCCGGGAGTGGAGCCTGACCCCATGCGGGCAGGGGACCTCACCACCCCGGCCCTGCTCGCCGACGCAGGGGTGCTCGCCCACAACGTGGCGACGATGTCCGCCCAGCGTCCGGGGCCGGCGCTGCGCCCCCATGTCAAGGCGTTCAAGTGCACGGCGCTGGCCGGCCGCCTGGCAGGTGCCGGCCACACCGGCTTCTGCTGCGCCACCGTGCGCGAGGTCGAGGGCATGGCCGCCGCAGGGTTGGGCGCCGACCTGCTGCTCGCCAACGAGGTACTCGACGCCCGCCGCCTGGGGGCCCTCGTTGCAACGGACACTGCCCGGGTGACCGTCGCCGTCGACTCACCGGAGACGATCGCCGCTGCGGCCGCCGGCGGGGTGGGGGAGGTCCTGATCGACGTCGACGTGGGCATGCCCCGCTGCGGCTGCGACCCGGTCGACGCCGGCCGCCTGGCCGACGAGGCTCGGGTTGCCGGCCTGATGGTGCGTGGCGTCATGGGCTACGAGGGCCACCTGATGCACGACCCGAAGGCCGACCGTCGGGCGGCGGCGGTTGCCGATGCGATGGCGATCCTCGCCGCGGCCCATGCTGAGGTCGGCGGCGACGTGGTCTCCGGCGGCGGAACCGGATCCTGGGACAGCAACCGCCTGGTGACCGAGTTGCAGGCCGGTTCGTATGTGCTTATGGACGGTGACTACGCCCGCATGGGCCTGCCGTTCCGGGAGGGCCTCGTCCTGCTCACTACCGCCGTGTCGGTGAGCAACCGCGGGTGGGCCGCCCTCGACGGCGGCCTCAAGGCCCTGGCGATGGACAGCGGTGACCCGGTCCTCGTCGGCGACGGCGAGGTGTTGTTCTGCTCCGACGAGCACACGACCGTCACCGGTTCGTTCACCGTCGGCGAACGGGTCGGGCTGCGGCCCGCACACATCGATCCGACGATCGCCAAGCACGACACCATCCACCTCGTCGACGACGTGTCGGCGGGCGCCGACGCCGAGGTTCTCGAGTCGTGGCCGGTCGACCTGCGGGGCTGGTGACCCGCATGTCAACGGGAAACGGCATCAGGTCCGACGGCACCTGGCGCAACTGGGCCGGCAACCAGGTGGCCCGCCCGGTCCGTATCGAGCGACCGTGCACGGAGCAGGAGGTGTCTGCGCTGGTGCGTCGCGCAGTCGCCGACGGCCGACGGGTCCGGGTGGTGGGTGCCGGCCACTCGTTCACGGCGATCGCCGTCACCGACGACGTGCTCGTCACCCTCGACGACCTCGCCGGCGTGGTCGACATCGACCGGGAGTCCGGGCTCGTGCGGGTCCAGGCCGGCATTCGGCTGACCGCCCTCAACCCACTGCTCCACGCCGTCGGCCTGGCGATGCCCAACCTGGGCGACATCGCCTACCAGTCGGTGGCCGGCGCCATCTCGACCTCGACACATGGCACGGGCCTCGGATTCCGGAGCATCGCCGAAGGGGTTGTCGGCCTGCGCCTCGTGACCGGCGACGGCTCCATCGTCGGCTGCGACGGTGGCCAGAACGCCGACCTGCTGCACGTCGCCCGGGTCGGGCTCGGTGCGCTCGGGATCGTCACCGAGGTGACACTCCAGTGCGTGCCGGCCTTCAACCTCCACGCCATCGAGGAGGTGCTGCCCATCGACGAGGTGCTCGACGGATTCGACGAGATCGCCGGGTCCACCGACCACGCCGAGTTCTTCTGGATGCCGCACACCGGCCGGGCGCTACTCAAGCGCAACACCCGCACCACCGAGGCGCCGCCACCGGCCCGCAACCGGCGCCATGCGCTGCGCCGCCGCTGGAAGCGCTTCAAGAACAAGGAGTTGATGGAAAACGCGGTGTTCGGCGCCCTCAACCACCTCGGCCGCATGCGGCCTTCGCTGGTCCCGCGCCTCAACGGCCTGGTCGCCGGCGACGGTCGGGCCGAGTACCTCACCACCAGCTACGACGTGTTCGCCAGCCCCCGCCGGGTGCGCTTCTACGAAATGGAGTACGCCGTCCCCAGCGGGCACGGGCTGGAGGCGTTCCGACGGGTGCAGGAGGTCGTCGACGGCCTCGGCCGACCGATCTCGTTTCCCGTCGAGTACCGCATCCTGGGCGGCGACGACATCCCGCTGTCGACGGCGTCCGGTCGCGACACGGTGTTCATCGCGGTGCACGTCTTCCGGGGCACGCCGTACGAGGACTACTTCAGGGGTGTCGAGGCTGTCATGGACGACTACGACGGTCGCCCCCACTGGGGCAAGCTCCACTTCCAGTCGGTCGACACGCTCGCCGACCGCTATCCGGGATGGGAGGCGTTCCGGGCTGCGCGGGCCCGCCTGGACCCGGACGGCCGCTTCTCGAACGACTACCTGGACCGGGTGCTGGGGCCGGCCACCTGAGGAGGAGCACCGGCTCCGGAGGCGAGGGTGCACACCAGTGCCACAGATCCGAACATCACATAGCCGACCATCATCGGCGTGACCGAGTCGGTGATGCGGGAATTGAGCAGGAACGACAGCAGCGAGCCACCGGCCGTGCTCACGAACCCGAGGATCCCCGATGCCGAACCGGCCATCTCGCCCATCGGGTCGAGCGCCAGCGACGTCCCCGTGGGCACGAGTATCGTTATGAAGGAGTTGACGACGGCTATGCCGATGACCCATACCCAGAACGACGGCTGGTTGTCGGCCGCCATCGAGAGCAGCAGGAGCGCTGCGCTGAGGGTGACCCCGCACACGAGGCTTCCGACGGCCACGTAGTGGGCGCCGTAGCGGTAGATGAACCGGTTGACGGTGAAGAAGGCGGCAGCCATGAGCCCGCTACTCGCACCGTAGAGAAGGGCGAACAGGTCGGCCCGGCCGTACACGATGTCGAAGATCGGCTGCGAGCTCGCGAGGTACGTGAAGAAGGCGCCGTAGCCGAAGGTCGTGGCGAGCAGGTAGGCGACGGTGATGCGGGTGGTCAGCACGAGCCGAAAGGCAGCCAGTGTCGGTCCGACCCGTAGCGGGCGCCGGTTGGCGGGGTCGAGCGTCTCGCCGAAGCGCACGGCCCAGACGGCGAGGCCGGCACAGGTGACCAGTGCCGATCCGAACACCCAACGCCATGACGCCACCGCCAGGATGGCTTCGCCGAACATCGGCGCCACGATCGGACCGAGCAGGAAGAACCCCATGACGATCGAGATGACCCGGGCCATCTGGTCGCCCCGGTACAGGTCGCGGGCGATGGTGAAGCGCAGGAGCCCGGCGGAAGCTGCACCGAAACCCCACAGTGCCCGGGCGACCAGCAGAGTCGTGAGACTGGGGGCGAGTATCGAGGCGAGGGCTCCAGCGGCGTAGATCCCGAGCCCGGCCAGCAGGACGGGTGAGCGGCCGAAGCGGTCGGCCAGTGGGCCGTAGACGACCTGGCCGAACGACAATCCGAATATGTAGACGCTGACTATCTGGGTGACGGAGTTGTCGCCCGGGGCCAGGTCGAAGGTGGAACGGATCTCGTCGAGGGCCGGCAGGATCGGGTCGATCCCGAAGGCCATGAGCGCCGCCATCGTCGCCAGGAAGGCGATGACGTGCCGATCAGAACGCGTCCCCGGATTCAGCATCGCCGGAGTCTGCCAGAGGACGTCAGGTCGGTTGCCAGCGGACCAGTTGGTTGGCGACCTGGACCTGAGCCGCAGGAACCTGCCGCCCCGGACCCGCCTGCCGATAGGCGGGGCCGTCATCGAGGTCACCGACCAGTCCCACACCGGCTGTGCCAGGTTCTCCTCCCGGTACGGCCTCGACGCCCTGCGCCTCGTCAACTCCGAAGTCGGCCGCGACCTCAAGCTGCGAGGTGTCAACGCCCGGGTTGCGGAGCCCGGCCCATCAACCGGGGCGACCGCATGATGAAGGCGTGGACACGAGGCCGCTTGACAACCGTCGGAAGGGACCTAGGCTCACCTGTGAGTAGGAGAAGCCTCGTCATGGCAGGGAGAGCGACCCGCCATCGGGTCCGCCGGGTTGCCGTGTCCACGGTATTCGCCGTGGTCATGTCACTGGCCGCGGCTAGCCCCGTTGCAGCCCAGGAGTCCACCAGCCCCGATCCCGCTGAGGTCACGGCCGCAGACGCCCTCGACTCCGGATTTTCGGCCGACGTACTCGTCGACGCCGGTTTTTCGACCGCCGACCTGCTCGACGGTGGTGCGGAGGCGTCGGAACTCCTCTCCGCCGGAGCGTCCCTGGACGAACTGGAGGATGCGGGGGCGTCGCTGGCTGATGTGGTGGGGTCGGACGGGGATGTGTCGGTGTCCGAGTTGGCGGACATGGGTGTGTCGGTTGACGACGCGCTCGACGCGGGGTTTTCGACGTCGGACTTCGGAGCGGCCGGGTTGGAGGTGACCGACCTCCTCGACGCAGGTGCGTCGGTCACCTCGGTCGCCGCCGCTGGCTATGGAGCAGAAGACCTACTCGCGGCGAACGTCACGGCCACCGATCTCGTCGATGCAGGCGCTTCGCTTGGGGACGTGCTCGACACCGGCTACATGCTCCCTGACCTCGTGAGCGAAGGCGGCGAGGTGACCACCGCCTCGTTGGCCGAGGCCGGCTACACGGTCGATGAACTCATCGAGGCAGGCTTCGAGTCCTCCGACTTCGGTTCCGTCGGCATCACCGCCACCGATCTCGTCGACTCAGGCGTCGACCCGGGCGAGTTGCTCGGCGCCGGCTATGACTCGGATGCCCTTGTCGATGCAGGTCTCGACAGTGACGAGGTGTCGGCTGTGGCGGACGCGGCGGACTCCGAGAACTCCACGCTGTCGTCCTCGGTCGTGGCCGGGGCCTTAGCGCTCAGTGCCATCGAGGCGCTCGGCATCGGCGCCGACCTGCCGGTCGAGACCCTGGGCATGGTCGCCGAACGCGTCAGTCCGATGATCGAGGCGGGCGTGGTCGCCGAGGAGACCGTCACGGAGGTGGTCGGTGAGGAGGTCCTCCAGGTGATCGACGAGCTGGTGGCCGTCCAACAGGCTGAAGGGGACGAGGCGGCGATGGTCACCGACCTGGTCTTCGACGAGATGATGCTCGAGACCCTCCACGAGGAGATCCGCGTGTCGGTCTATGAGCGGGAGGGGACCGGGGCCTTCGAGGAGATCCAGACCAACGTCCGCCAGGCGGAACGGGTGTGGGAGGAGGCCGGCTCCGACTGGCTGGGTGCCTACGAGGAGGTCCGGGAGGACATCCGCTCCTGCAGGGACGAGGTCATCGACCCGGACGCCGCCACCGAGACCGTGGCGACCGCATCGTGCGGCATGGCCTTCGCCGGTGTCCTGACCGAACTCCGCATGGACAGCGAGATGGCTCGCATGGACGCCGAGATGGCCCAGTTCGCGGAGATCGCCGACGAGGACCTGCGCGCCGAGATGGAACTCCGGATGGAGGTGCGCCAAGAACGCTTCATGTCGTTCGAGGTCGAGATGGCCGACCGGATGGTCGTCGCCGAGGAGCGGTTCGTCGAGCACCTGGCGGACATGGACTCCGGCATGGCCGAGATGTTCGTCACCGGCATGACCACCGTGATGGAGCAGAGCAACTTCGACTTCCGGGCGGTCTTCGAGGAGGGCCCGGGAAGCGGCGAAGGAGGCGAAGGGCAGATGGCGGGCATGGGCTTCATGGCCGAGGGCGGCCTGATGGACGACCTGATGGCCGGTATGGAGAAGGGCGCCGACTTCGGCGTGATGATGGGTGGACTCGAGGCCGGCGTCGACCGCGACGAGTGGATCGAGGTCCTCGATGCAGAGACCAACTTCGGGGACCTGATGGGGGTCATGGACATGCCCGACGAGATGCGCGACGCCATGTCCGTCATCGACCCGAACGCCGACATGCGCGACCTCATGGGGATGCTCGGCCCCGAGGGCGGCATGGACACGTTCATGGGGGCCTTCGACACCGGTGCAGAGTTCGGTGACCTCATGGAGGCCTTCGACCCCGAGGCCGGGATGGGGACCATGGCCGTCATGTTCAACCCGGACACCGAGATGGGCGGCTTCATGCGCATGTTCGACGACGAGTCGTCCTTCGGCGACCTCGGCGAGGTCCTCGACCCCACGGCCGACATGTCCATGCTCATGGGCGACATGGGGGTCATGGAGGACATGGGGGACATGGACGACACGGGGCCCATGGGTGGCGAGGGTGGCTTCGACATGGCCGACTTCATGACCCAGGTCATGCGCGAGGACGCCGACTTCGGGACCTTCACCGAACACCTCGATGCCGATGCCGGATTCGCCGACATGTTCGGCGACATCGACCCGACGATGGGCATCGGTGCGGCGCTCCAGGCCAACGATGACATCTTCCAGGGCGACGACTTCATGGACCGCTTCGACGACCTCGCGATGATGGATCCGATCATGCCGTCCGACATGCCGGATATGGGTATGGGTACTGGGATGGACATGCCGGA
>DCXR01000005.1:0-206 GCA_002329075.1 Candidatus Neomicrothrix sp. UBA2131 | reverse complement strand
GGCTACGGCACGGGCACGGACGAGGTCGGCAACCAGGACCGTGACGATAGTGAGTTTATTGGGCCGGACATGCCGGGCTACGGCACGGGCACGGACCCACCGACCACGACCACCACGACCACCACGACCACCACGACCACGACCGAGCCACCACCGACCACCACGACCACGACCACCACGACCACGGACCCAGCGACAACAACCAC
>DCXR01000022.1:3529-28969 GCA_002329075.1 Candidatus Neomicrothrix sp. UBA2131 | reverse complement strand
CCGAGAAGGAGGTCGCCGACAACCGCCTCTGGTGCAGCACGGCGTGGTACGACGAGGACCACGTCCGTGCCCTGTACACCGCCTACGCGGAACGGGCTCTCCAGCCTCGCGGCGCCTTCGAACGCCAGTGGGGTGCTGCCGTTGCCTCCGGCAACCGGGACGCCCAGGTCGCCACCATCACCGTGCCCAGTCGGGTCGTGCACGGCAGCGCCGACACGCTCATCGACGTCAGCGGGGGCGAACACACCGCAGCGATGATCCCCGGCGCCGACCTCGTCGTTCTGGAAGGCTGGGGCCACGACCTGCCGCCGGGGTCCTGGCCCCACCTCGCTGCAGCAATCACCGAACACGCACACCGGGCCGACGCGGCGTACGCGAACTGACGAAAGGCAACGCCATGGGAGCACTAGACGGGGTACGCGTCATCGAACTGGCCGGGATCGGTCCGGGACCCTTCTGCGGGATGATGCTGGCCGACCAGGGCGCCGAGGTGATCCAGGTCGACCGCGCCGTCCAGGTGCGCGGCGGCGACCCCGCCCGCCCGCCCGGCAACGTCAACGGTCGCGGCCGGCGCAGCATAGGCGTCGACCTCAAGTCGCCCGGGGGCGTCGAGACCGTGTTGCGCCTCGTCGACGGAGCCGACATGGTCTTCGAGGGCTTCCGGCCCGGCGTGGCAGAGCGCCTGGGGGTCGGGCCCGACGACTGCCTCGCCCGCAACCCGGCGATCGTCTACGGGCGCATGACCGGCTGGGGCCAGGACGGCCCCTACTCGTCGATGGCCGGCCACGACATCAACTACATCGCCCTCGCCGGCGTGCTCGCACACTTCGGGCGCAACGACTCCGGCCCGGTGCCGCCCATGAACCTCGTCGGAGACTTCGGCGGAGGTGGCATGTACCTCGCCTACGGCATGGTCTGCGCCCTGTTCGAGGCCCGGGCCTCGGGGAAGGGCCAGGTCGTCGACGCCGCCATGGTCGACGGCGCCGCCAGCCTCATGAGCTTCATCCACGGGATGATGGCCTCCGGCTTTCATACACCCGGGCGCGGTACCAACATGCTCGACACCGGTGCCCACTTCTACGACGTCTACGAGTGCTCCGACGGTGGATGGATCTCGCTCGGGTCGATCGAGCCGCAGTTCTACGCCGAACTGCTCGACAGGCTCGGGCTCGACGCAGAGAGGTTCGCCAACCAGAACGACAGGAGCCTCTGGCCCGAACTCAGCGAGGAGATCGCCGCCGTCGTCCGAACGAAGACCCGGGACGAGTGGGACGCCGTCCTCGAGGGCAGCGACGTCTGCTACGCGCCGGTGCTCACCGCCGTAGAGGCCACCCGGCACCCCCACAACGTGGCCCGGGGGACGTTCATCGACGTGGGTGGCATCACCCAACCGGGACCGGCACCGCGTCTCAGCCGCACCCCGGGCGACGTCCGGCGCCCACCGGCACACGCCGGCCAGCACACCGACGAGATCCTGGCCGAGGCCGGCTTCGACGACGACGAGGTCGCTGCGCTGCGGGCCTCCGGCGCCGTCGCCTGAGCCGGCCACACCACGGGGGAACACGCATGGCGACCGCCGTATTCCTCCACGCCCACCCCGACGACGAGGCACTCGCCACCGGCGGCACGATGGCCCGCCTCGCAGACGAGGGACACCGGGTCGTGCTCGTCGTGGCCACGAACGGCGAGGAGGGCGAGCCCGTCGAAGGGGTCCTCGACGAGGGTGAGGCGCTCGGCGACCGCCGTGCCACCGAGGTGGCCGACGCTGCGGCGATCCTGGGCGTCGCCCGGGTCGAGTACCTCGACTACCGGGACAGCGGCATGGCGGGTGCGGCCACCAATGACCACCCCGACTGCTTCTGGCAGGCCGATGTCGACGAGGCGGCGGCACGGCTCGGGGGCCTGCTCGCCGACGAGCAGGTCGACCTGGCGGTCGTCTACGACCCCAACGGCGGCTACGGCCACCCGGACCACATCCAGGTCCACCGAGTCGGCACGCGATGGGCTGAACAGGCGGCCATCGGACGCGTCCGGTGGGTGACCCTGAACCGGGACTCGATCCGCCGGTCCATCGAGGAGGCGCTCGCCACCGGCGACCTCGACGGCATGGCCGCCGCCACCCTCGAGGAGCGACGCGAGCGCGCCGGACAGGAGGCCTTCGGCACGCCCGCCGACGACATCACCCACGCTGTCGACGTGAGTCGGGTCGTCGAGCGCAAGTTGGCCGCCATAGCCGCACACGCCAGCCAGATTGCTCCCGACTCGTTCTTCCTGTCGATGCCGGTCGAACGGTTCGCATCGGCGTTCGGCACCGAGTGGTTCGTCGACCCCGACGCACCCCGGAATGGCGAACCCTTCCGGACCGGCCTCCTGCTCGACTGAACAGAGGCGGCGGAACAGGCACAATGGCGCCATGAGGGACCTCCACGGGACGCTCGCCTGGGTGATCGTGTTCGGCAACGGGCTCGTCGGTGCGTGGGCCCTGGCCGCCCACCGGGTGCCGGCACTGCGTGGGCGCCTGCTCTGGGTCCTGACCGGCATCGCCCAGGTTGCCGTGCTGGCCCAGGCGTGGGTGGGCGCATCGGTGGCGATGGGAGAGGGGATCGACGTCGACGCGTTCCACCTCTTCTACGGCGCCACGGCACTGCTGTCCGCCGGCGTCGCCTGGGGCTACCGGCGCCAACTGGGCGACCGGGTCCACCTTCTCTACGGGGGGGTGGGCCTCTGGATCATGGGCCTCGGCATTCGGGCGATGATCCTGGGCTAGCGAACCGACCGCTCAGGCGTCGAGGCGGTCCCGCAGGCCTTCGAGTTGGCGCCGTAGTTCCGCAGGCAGGCGTTCGCCGAGAGCGTCGTAGTGCTCCTCGATCATCGCCAACTCGGCCTCCCATGCAGTGGGGTCGACATCGAGGAGGCGCTCCATGGCGGCATCGTCGACATCGATGCCCGTCCGGTCGATGGCGTCGACTGTCGGCATGAGGCCGATGGGGGTATCGACGGCATCGCCTCCGCCGTCGACCCGCTGGAGTACCCAGTCGAGCACCCGGCAGTTCTCGCCGAACCCGGGCCACAGGAAGGAGCGGTCCTCGTCGCGGCGGAACCAGTTGACCCAGAACAGCCTCGGGAGCCGTTCGGAGTCGGCACCCTGTCCGATCTCGAGCCAGTGGGCGAGGTAGTCGCCAACGTTGTAGCCCGTGAAGGGGAGCATTGCGAACGGGTCGAACCGCACCACGCCCGTCCTGCCGGTCGCTGCGGCGGTCTTCTCGGAACTCATGATCGAGCCGAGGAACACGCCGTGGGCCCAGTCGCGGGCCTCGGTCACGAGCGGCACGTTGGTAGCCCGTCGTCCGCCGAACAGGATCGCCGAGATCGGAACGCCGGCCGGGTCCTCCCACTCGGGAGCAATGGAGGGGCACTGCGAGGCGGGCACCGTGAAGCGGGCGTTCGGGTGGGCGGCCGGGGACCCGCTGTCGGGCGTCCACGGTTGGCCCCGCCAGTCGGTCAGGCGTTCCGGCGGCTCGTCGGTCATGCCCTCCCACCAGACATCGCCGTCATCGGTCAGGGCGACGTTGGTGTAGATGGCATTGGAGTGGAGCGTGACCATGGCGTTGTGGTTCGAGGCATGCGACGTGCCCGGGGCGACGCCGAAGAAGCCCGCCTCCGGGTTGATTGCGTAGAGGCGGCCGTCGTCGCTGAACTTCATCCAGGCGATGTCGTCGCCGATCGTCTCGACGGTCCAGCCCGGAAGGGTCGGGACCATCATCGCCATGTTGGTCTTGCCGCAGGCCGACGGGAATGCGGCAGCGACGTACCGACGCTCGCCGTCGGGCGGGGTCACGGCCAACACGAGCATGTGTTCGGCCAGCCAGCCGTCGTCGTGTGCCATGGTCGAGGCGATGCGCAGGGCGAAGCACTTCTTGCCCAGCAGTGCATTGCCGCCGTAGCCCGAGCCGTACGACCAGATCTCGCGGGCCTCGGGGAAGTGGGCGATGTACCGGTTGTCGGGGTTGCAAGGCCAGGGCACGTCCTCGGCGCCGTTCACCAGCGGAGCACCCACCGAATGGAGGCACGGCACGAAGTCGCCATCGCCGAGCACGTCGAGGACCGGCTGGCCCATTCGGGTCATGGTCCTCATGCTGACGGCGACGTACGGCGAGTCGGTCAACTGGACGCCTATCTGGGCGATCGGGGAACCCAGTGGACCCATGCTGAACGGCACCACGTACATCGTGCGTCCGACCATGGCGTCCCGGTAGAGCGCCGTCATCTCGGCCCTGAGCTCGGTGGGATCGCGCCAGTTGTTGGTGGGGCCGGCGTCGAGCGGGTCCTTGGTGGCGATGAAGGTCCGGTCCTCGACGCGTGCGACGTCGTCGGGATCGGAGAGGGCGAGATAGCTGTTGGGACGCAGGTCGTCGTTCAGCCGACGGAGGGTGCCGGAGGTGACCATCCCGTCGGCGAGGGCGTCGTATTCGGCCTCGGAGCCGTCACACCAGTGCACCGCATCAGGGCCGAGGATCCCGGTCCAGTGGTCCACCCATTCGAGCAGGATCTGGTTGGAGGTCGCCGGCTTCACGATTCATTCCTACACCGCTGAAGGCCGAACGGTGGACATCGCGCCTGTGACTGGTGTGACAGTTGCCGGGCCGGTTTCAGGACCCGACCGGGAGGCTCAGTGGATGTCAGGCGTGCCCATGTCGACCTCGGCACCGATCGAGAGGCCGGTCGCCCGCTCCTCGGAATCGAGTTCGAACAGCACCCGTTGACCGGGGCGCAGCATCCTGAAGATGGAGCCCTCGAGGGCATCGTCCGCCAGGTCGAACTCGGCGAAGTCGGTCTCGCGTACCACGACACCGTCACGGGAACCGGGGTCGTATGCCTTGATGACACCCTGCATGTCCGGACCCCTCGTCGAACTTCGTCCAGGCCCTAGTGGGCGGCCTTTTGTACCTTGCCGGCCTTGAGGCAGCCGGTGCAGACATCGACCCGCTTCGTGGTCGACCCGACTACGGCGCGGACCCGCTGGATGTTGGGGTTCCAGCGCCGGTTCGTGCGACGGTGGGAGTGGCTCAGCTTCTTGCCGAACCAGGGCTTCTTGCCACAGATCTCGCATACGGAGGCCATGTCGGTGCTGCGTCCTTCGGTGGGTGGGTCGGGCAGTGGTGGTGCCCGCCCGTGGGAACCCTGAAAGGCTACGGCCGTCCCCCGTGGGGCTCCAACCCTCGGCGGCGGATCACATCGGGGTCGCGACCGGTCTGCGGGGGGTGGCTACGCTCGCGCACCGTGACCGCAGCGACCCACCTGGACGGCGTCGGCCTGCGGGCCGTCGTGACCGGATTCCGCGATGCCCTGGTCGCCCACCGCGAGATGCTCAACCTCCTGAACGTGTACCCGGTGCCCGACGGCGACACCGGAACGAACATGTCCATGACCGCCCAGGCGGCGGTCACGGCCCTCGAGGAACTCGAGGCCCCGGTCGCAGACACCCTGGTGGCGGTGACCGGCGCCGTGGCCCACGGCTCGCTCATGGGGGCGCGGGGCAACTCGGGCGTGATCCTGTCCCAGGTACTTCGGGCGCTGTGTGGAGTAGTGGGTGAGGCCGATCGCATCGATGGACGCGTCCTTGCGGACGGGCTTGCAGCCGCCTCCGAGGCGGCATACGGCGCCGTCGGACAACCGGTCGAGGGCACGATCCTCACGGTGGTACGCGAGTCGTCCGAGGCCGCGGTTGCTGCCGCCGACTCGGGCGCCGATCTGCTGCCGGTCGCCGAGGCGGCCCGCGTCAGGGCCGGTGACTCGCTCGCCCGGACGCCCGACCTGTTGCCGGTGCTGGCCGAGGCGGGTGTCGTCGACGCAGGCGCCAGCGGCTACGTGCTCTTCCTCGATGCCGTGCTGACCGTCGCCGACGGCCGTCCGCTGCCCGATCCTCCCGAGACGCCGGTGGCCGCCGCCCCGTTGGCCGTCGACCGGGCCGCCGCCGGCCACGGACTCGACGGCGGCCGCTACGAGGTCATGTTCTTCCTCGACGCCCCGGACGACACGGTCCCGGGCTTCAAGGACGCATGGGGGGAACTCGGCGACTCGGTCGTGGTCGTCGGCGGAGACGGCGTCTGGAACTGCCATGTCCACACCGACGACATCGGTGCAGCCGTCGAGGCCGGCATTGCCGTCGGACGCCCCCACCGGATCCGTGTCTCCGACCTGGTCGAGGAGGCCGAGGAGCAGGCGTGGGTGCGCGAACAGGTCGTCAGCGGCGTCGACGAGCCCGCCGGCGATCCGGTTGCCTGTGCCGTCGTGGCGGTCGCCAACGGGCCGGGAATCGTCGAGATCTTCCGGTCGCTCGGCGTCCGCCGGGTGGTGGCCGGTGGCCAGTCGATGAATCCGTCGACCGCTGACCTGCTGGCGGCGGTCGAGGCAGTTCCCGCCGGGCACGTCGTCATCCTCCCCAACAACGGCAACATCGTCGCCGTGGCCGAGCAGGTCGACGCCCAGACCGACAAGACCGTCCGCGTGGTCCGCACGAAGAGCATCACGGAGGGGTTCGCGTCCCTGCTCGAGTACGACCCCGAGGGCACCGCCGACGGCAACCTCGAGTTGATGGGTGAGGCGGCGTCCGTCGTCGTGGCGGCCGAGGTCACGGTGGCGGTGCGCGACAGTGGAAGTGACGCCGGAGACATCACCACCGGCGACCACCTCGGCCTGTCCGGCGGCAAGGTGCGCGTCATCGCCGGTTCACTACTCGAGGCGGTGACCCGACTGCTCGATGAACTGCTCGACGACGACCACGAACTCGTCACGCTCATCGCCGGCGACGAGGCGGACGAACTCACCACCGCCTCGATCGTGGCGCACGTCGAGGAGTCACATCCACAAGTCGAGGTCGAGGTCCACGACGGGGGTCAGCCCCTCTACCCCTATTTCGTGGGCATCGAGTAGGGGTCGGAGAGCGGGTGCCGAGCGACCCGGCCCAGGGAGGCATCACGCTCCGGGATCTGGACGACCGGCCGGTCACCGACCTCCAGGGAGTGGGCGACAAGAGGGCCGCGGCGTTGGCCAAGGTCGACGTCCGCACGATCCTCGACCTGATCTCGTACTACCCGCGCCGATATCTCGACCGCACCCGCGAGGCCACCATCGAGGCGCTCGGGGTCGGCGAGGAGGGCATGGTGCTGGTGACGGTCGCCAGGGTGTCGGCCCGTCGGACCCGCAACGGACGGTCGTTGGTCGAGGCCCGGGTCACCGACGGCACGGGCTCACTCTCCCTCACGTTCTTCAACCAGCCCTGGCGTGAGCGCCAACTCTCCGAAGGCACCGAGGCGGTCGTGTTCGGCAAGATGGACCGCTATCGCGACAAGCTCCAGATGACCAATCCGATTGTCGACCTGGTGGGTGACCGGACGGGCAGGATCGTGGCCGTCTATCCGCAGTCCGAGTCGGCCGGCCTCCAGAGTTGGGATCTCGACGGGCTGGTCGGGGAGGCGCTGCGCCGCGTGATGCTGAAGCGGGGCTTCGACGACCCGCTGCCCACGGGGGTGCGGGACCGCTACAGGCTGGTCGACCGTGCCACGGCCTACGGCGGCATCCACCGCCCGGAGTCCATGCAAGAGATGGCGGAGGCCCGTCGGCGCCTTGTGTTCGACGAGTTGTTGCGCATCCAACTCGAGCTGGTCCGCCGCAAGGTCCACCTCGAACGCAGCGCCGGTGGGATCGCCCACGTGTGTGGTGGGCATGACGCCCACGGCGACCTGGTCGGGGCCTTCCACGAACGGCTCGGCTTCCCGTTGACCGGCGCCCAGCAGCGGACGATCGACGAGATCCTCTCCGACCTGGCCCGACCCTCGCCGATGCACCGGCTTCTCCAGGGCGACGTCGGCTCCGGCAAGACGGTCGTGGCAGTGAGCGCCCTGCTGGTGGCCGTCCAGGGCGGGCACCAGGGGGCGCTGATGGTTCCGACGGCGGTGCTTGCCGAGCAGCACCACCTGGGTATTGCCGACCTGTTGGCGGGACTCGTCGTCCCCGACCCGGGCACGCTGATGGGCGAGCGACCCCTTCGGGTCGAGTTGCTGACCAGCGGTGCCACGGCGGCTGAGAGGCGGCGGATCGTCGACGGCCTCGAGGACGGGGGCGTGGACATACTGATCGGCACCCACGCCCTGATCCAGGAGGGGGTCGGCTTCCATTCGTTGGGCGTCATCGTGATCGACGAACAGCATCGTTTCGGCGTCGAGCAGCGGGCCGCCCTCAGGGAACAGGGAAACGCCGCCGATCCTGCCATTCCCGATGTCCTGGTGATGACGGCGACACCGATCCCGCGAACGGCGGCGATGACCGTCTACGGGGACCTCGACGTGTCGGTCATCGACGAGATGCCGCCCGGCCGCACCCCGATCCGTACCGACTGGACCGTCGACGACGGGGAGGTGTGGGAAATCGTGCGTGATGCGGTGGCGGCCGGCCACCAGGCGTACGTGGTCTGCCCGCTGATCGACGAGTCCGAGGCGCTGGAGGTCCGTTCGGCCGAGGAGACCCACGGGTCGCTGACCGCAGGAGTGCTGTCCGACCTCAGGGTCGGCCTGCTCCACGGGAGGGTCGGGCCTGCAGAGAAGGAGGAGACGATGCGGCTATTCCGTTCGGGCGCCCTCGACGTGCTGGTGGCGACGACGGTGATCGAGGTGGGGGTCGACGTCCCCAACGCGACGGTCATGGTGGTCCTCGACGCCGCCCGCTTCGGCATTGCCCAACTCCACCAGTTGCGTGGCCGGGTGGGTCGGGGGTCGGAGCAGAGCCGCTGCCTGCTGGTCGGCGAGGCGGCCACGCCCGACGCCGAGGAGCGCCTCGAGGCTCTGGTGCGCACCACCGACGGCTTCGAACTGGCCGAGGTCGACCTGGACCTGCGGGGCGAGGGCACGATCATGGGCGAACGCCAGAAGGGCCGCAACGACCTTCGGCTGGCCTCGCTGCGCCGCGACCGCGAGTGGGTGGAGGCCGCACGGGAAGTGGCCATCGAACTCGTGGGTGACGGCGACGGCCTCGAACGGCACCAGACGCTCTCCGACGAGGTGGCTCTGTTGCTGGGAGGCGACGAAGTCGACTATCTACTCAAGTCATGAACGCACGAGCCGTCGATTCTGCCGAGCATCCAGACGTGGTCGCCACGCTGGCCGTGGCGTTCGCGCAGGACCCGGTCCTGTCCTTCCTCTTCGATGACCCCGTGGCCCGGCCATCGATGCTCGCCATGTTCTTCGCCGCCCGTCTGGCGGGAGGCATCGGCATTGACGAGGTCCTCACGGTCGACGGTTGTTCCTCGGCCGCCGTGTGGGTGCCGCCACAGGAACCTGACGATCCCGGTCCCGACTTCGGGGGCGTCGTGGCGGCTTCGATGTCGCTGCTCGGCGAGGAGCAGGCACTGGCGAAGTTCATAGCGCTCCAACCGATGCTCGAGGCCCACCCGCACACCCCGCACTGGTACCTGGCGTTCGTGGGCACCCGGCCCGAGGGGCGCGGCAGGGGCCTGGCGTCGGCGCTCGTCACCGTCGTGACCGACCGCTGCGATGCCGAGGGTGTGCCCGCCTACCTCGAGTCGAGCAACCCGGCGAACGTGCCTCTTTACGAGCGGCACGGTTTCTCGGTCACCGGCGAGGTGTCGATCGTCGACGGGCCCACGATCCCCCTCATGTGGAGGGACCCGCAGGCTTGACCCCCGACACGCCTCAGTCGGGTGCGCCGGCCTCGTCGTCGTGGTCGGGCATGACGAGGTCCCAACGGTCCATGCAGTCGGCGCACCGGTAGGCCACCGGATCGCCGGGCTCGAACTCCTCGTCGGGGTGGGCCAGCAGGTGGCAGGTCCCCCCGCAGTCGACGCAGATGATGTTCGCCGGCGCCCGCATGGGGGGAGGGTAGCGACCGGTGCAGGCGCGGCGCCGAATCCCGACCAGCGGCCCATACTTGTGTCATGCGCGTCGTGGCAGGAACCGCACGTGGCCTCCGGTTGGCCGCTCCACGCAACGACGGGATCCGGCCCACCGGTGATCGGGTCCGGGAAGCCCTGTTCAACGCCCTCCACAGCCGGGGCGCCGTCGAGGGGGCGACTGTGCTCGACCTGTTCGCCGGGACGGGCGCCCTCGGGATCGAGGCGCTGTCGCGTGGCGCCTCACATGCGGTGTTCGTCGAATGCTCCCGCACCCACGCCGCCCTGGTGGAGGCCAACCTCGCCACCTGCGGCTTCTCCGACCGGGCAGCGGTCGTCGTCGCCGACGCCCGGACATGGTTGGCAGCCAATCCCGGACCATGGGACCTGGCCCTCCTCGACCCGCCGTATGCCTTCGACGGCTGGTCGGCACTCCTGGCCGGGCTCGACGCCGGGCTGGTCGTCGTGGAGTCCGACCGGGAGCTCGAACCGGCACCGGGCTGGCATGTCGGAAGGGTGCGCCGGTATGCGGGTACCGTGTTGACGCTGCTCTCACCCCAAGACGGAGACCCAGGGAGTTCCACCCCGTGACCCGAGTCCTGTACCCCGGTTCATTCGATCCTGTCCACAACGGGCACGTCGAGCTCGTCGAGACGGCTGCCCGGCTGTTCGACGAGGTCGTGGTCGGCACGCTCATGAACCCATCGAAGGGTGGTGGCCTGTTCACCCTCGAGGAGCGCATGGACCTGCTCGATGAATGCTTCGGCCACCTCGACAACGTCAGTACCACGATGTTCGACGGGCTCGTCGTCACCCTGGCCCAACAGGTCGGGGCCGACTTCATCGTCAAGGGCCTGCGGGCGGTCTCCGACTTCGAGACCGAACTCCAGATGGCCCAGACCAACCTGGCCATCTCCGGGGTGCACACCATCTTCCTGCCGACCGCCTCGCGTCGGTCGTTCCTGGCATCCGGGCTGATCCGGGAGGTCGCCCGGCTGGGCGGTGACGTGTCCGAGATGGTTCCCGAGCCGGTCTTCCGGCGGCTCGGGGAAACGGCCGGGGGTACGGACCGGTGACCGACATGCCCGACACCGGGCTGACGCCTCCGACCCCGACAGAGCCCGACGCCCCCCCGGCGCCGACACCCGACCTTTACCACCCGCCGCAGGTCGAGGGCATCATGCGCCAGGCACGCGAGGTTGTCGCCTCGGCCCGCCCGATGCCGCTGTCGGCATCCTCGATGATCAACAAGGAGGACCTCCTCGAGATGCTCGATGAGGCCATCGCCCGCCTCCCCGAGGATCTGCGGGCTGCCCGATGGCTGCTCAAGGAGCGCGAGGAGTTCCTGGCCAAGGTACGTCGCGAGGGTGACGAGATTCTCGAAATGGCGCGGTCGCAGGCCGAACGACTCGTCGTGCGCACCGAGGTGGTTCGTACGGCCGAACAACGGGCCCGCCAACTCGTCGAAATGGCCAGGGAGGAGACACGGCGGATGCGGCGCGAGACGGAGGACTACTGCGACCAGAAGCTGGCGACCTTCGAGGCGTCGCTGACCGATGCCCGCGACACCATCGCCGCGGGCCGGCGCAAGCTTCAGGAGACGGTGCTCGACCGCGAGCGTCATCAGCAGGCCGAGATTGCCGAACAGGCCGCCCAGGCGGCTGCCGAGGAGGCCCAGAGGCCGAGGTCCAGTTCTTCGTTCTTCGACCAGGACAGCAGCGGCGAGTCGGGCGGGTGACCGCCCCGCGGCCCGGACCATGACCGGGGGCCTCCGGATACCCGTTGCCCTCCTGCGACGCCCCGGTGCCGCCCCGCGGGAGGTGCGGACTGTCGCCGTTCTGGACAACATGCGCATCGGAACCGTCTGCGTCGATGGAGACGAGGTCGTAATCGACCTCGAGGTGGGTGCGAGCGGCATGGACATCGTGGCATCCGGCGCTGTCGATGTCGACTGGACGGGGGAGTGCCGGCGATGCCTCGAAACGGTCTCCGGCCACCTCCGGGTCGAGTTACGCGAGGTCTTCCGGTCGGGTGACGCCGAAACGGGAGACACCTACCCGCTCGAGTCCGACGCCGGAGAGGATTGCATCGACATCGGGGTCGTTGCCCGCGACGCCGTGCTCCTGGCGCTGCCGCTGTCACCGCTGTGCGGTGACGACTGCGTCGGCCCGGACCCCGAGCGCTTTCCTGCGATGCCGGTGGAGGAAGTCGGGTCCGAAGGGGAGGCTGCCGAACCGGAGCGGGATCCCCGCTGGGCGGTGCTCGATGTCCTGCGCGAACCGGGTGACGAGGGCTGACCGGGTTCGGTCGAGTGCCCGCTAGCCTTTGGGGTCGCCGGGCCGGGCACCATGTCCCATCCAGCGTCCACGATTCCCCCCGAACGCTCCAACCACCGCGAGTCCATGATGGCCGTTCCCAAGAAGAAGACCTCCAAGGCCAAGGGCCGTAGCCGCAGGGCCTCCAACTGGACCCTGCGCCCCTCGTCGCGCAGCACCTGTCCCCGCTGTGGCGAGGTTCGTCGCCCCCACCGAGTGTGTGGCAACTGTGGCTGGTACGGCGGCCGCCAGGCCATCGACGTCGACTGAGCCGAGCGGCCCCGCTTCAATGACCCTCTCGCTTCCCGTCGTAGTCGACGCGATGGGCGGCGACTTCGCACCGGACGAGATCGTCGCAGGCGCATTGCGTGCCCACGATGAGCATGGCATCCCCGTTGTCCTCGTCGGTCGTCCCGATGACCTGACCGATACAGGGGGCCTGGAGGTGCTGCCCGCCTCCGAGGTCATCGCCATGGACGCCGATCCGGGTTCCAGCGTCCGGAAGATGAAGGATTCTTCGCTGGTTCGGGCGGCCGAGGCGGTACGCGACGGTGTCGCATCGGCGATGGTGAGCGCCGGCAACACCGGGGCCACCATGGCGAGCGCCCTGTTGCGCATGGGCCGCATCAAGGGTGTCAGCCGTCCCGCCATCGCCACCCTGTTGCCGACCCCGGGTGGGAATCCGACCGTCCTCCTCGACGCCGGTGCCAACTCGGAGTGCAGCCCGGCCTGGCTGGTCCAGTTCGGCCAGATGGGAGCCATCTTCTCCCGGGACCGACTCGGCGTTTCCGAGCCACGGGTTGCGTTGCTGTCGATCGGCGAGGAGCCCGGCAAGGGCAATCCGTTCGTCAAGGAGGCCCACGAGGCCATGGCGGACGCCTCCTGGGGTGACGCCTCGTTCATCGGGAACGTCGAGGGTCGGGACCTGCTCACCGATGCCGTCGATGTGGTCGTGACCGACGGGTTCACCGGGAACGTTGCCCTCAAGGCGCTCGAGGGGTCGATGACGGCGCTGATGACCGCCCTGCTCGCCAGCCTGGGTGAGCGCCCCGAGGCAGCGGAGGCGGCACAGGTTCTGGGCCCCGAACTCGACGGCCTCTACCGGATGTTCCACCCCGACACCTATGGCGGCGCCATGCTCCTCGGCGTCCGGGGTGTCTGCATGATCAGCCATGGTTCCTCCCGCTCGCTCGCCATCGAGAACGCCGTGCTGGCCGCCGCGGAGATGGTGGAGGCCGACGTGGTGGGCCATATCACCGAGGCGGTCGCCGCCCCGAACACCGACTGAGGCTGTTTCGAACTCTGTCAACCTGTTTCCATCCCTTTGGAGCCTTCCCGGACCGAATATCGATCCGGTAGGATCGGTCGTCACACCCCCTGCGTACGGTGCCCGCAGTATCGAGGTGCCATCGCCGTCCACCCGAAGTCCCCTAGGAGTCACGTGCCTGCCGAAACCCATGTCGAAGGAGACCCGATCGGACGCGACGAGGTGCTCGCACTGGTCCGTGACCGACTTGCCGACATCCTCGAGATCGAGCCCTCCGACATCGGCGAGGGTGACTCGTTCGCCGACGACCTCGGCGCCGATTCCCTGGCGCTCATCGAGTTGGTCGAGGCCATCGAGGAAGAGCTGACCGAGCGTTCGGTCGGTTTCCGCATAGAGGACGAGGTCCTCGAAGACCTCAAGACCGTGCGCGACGCGGTCGACTATGTCACCTCCCGCCTCAGCTGATCCCGCCACCGCCGAAGCGGAGGCCATCGCCGATCGGCTCGGCCACCGGTTCGCAGACCCGGTCCTGTTGATCGAGGCCCTGACGCACCGCTCCTGGTGCGCCGAGCACGGCGGCGTCTCGAACGAACGCCTCGAGTTCCTGGGCGACGCCGTTCTCGGGCTCGCAGTCGCCACCCGGCTGTACGGCTTGCACCCCGAACTCCCGGAGGGCGAGTTGGCCAAGATCCGGGCCGGCGTCGTGAGTGCCGACGCCCTTGCGGAGGTCGCCCGCCGCATCGACCTGGGCCGGGTGTTGAGGCTCGGCCAGGGTGAGGCAGCGTCGGGAGGGGACGGCAAGGAGTCCATCCTGTCCGATGCCATGGAGGCGGTCATCGGCGCCGTCTTCCTCGATGGCGGCCAAGGACCGGCGTTCGCTGTCGTCGACGGACTCCTCGACAGCGCCATCGACCGGGCCGCCGAGGACCCGGGCGTCCACGACCACAAGACCCGACTCCAGGAACTCGTGGCGCGCCACTTCGACGCCCCGCCGAGGTACCTGCTGACGTCCGAGGGCCCCGCCCACGACCGACTGTTCCACGCCGAGGTCGAGATCGACGGGACCTCCTACGGGCCCGCTTCCGGCACCTCCAAGAAGCGGGCCGAACAGGCCGCTGCCCACCTCGCCTGGACCGATCTCGAGGGGCTCGACCGGTCCGCCGGCATCGAACCGAATCGACAGGAAGCGGCCGCCATGGTCGAAGCAGGGAGCGATCGATGACAATTGCGCTGGAACTGCCTGAGATCGAGACCATCCGACGCGACCTGGATCGCGACCTCCCGGGTCGGAAGATCAAGTCCGCCGAGGCGGCGTCGATGGCCGTGCTGGAGGGCTACCACAACCGCAAGCAGTTCACCAGCCAACTCGAGGGTCGCAAGGTGGCCTCGGTTCGTCGGGCCGGACTGCACATCTGCATCGAGATCGACGACCACTACATCGTCATGCGCCTCGGCCCCGGTGCCCTGCTCCGTAGACAGCGCGCGAAGGAAGCGCGGCAGTCGGGCACCGAACTGACGATCACGTTCACCCAGGGAGGACAGTTGCGGCTGGTCGACCCGGCCGGCGATTCGCAGGTACGCGTCGTGCTGGCCGAGACGATCTTCCAGGACCTTCCCGAACTCGACCGGCTGGGCCTCGACCCGATCGGCGAGCTGATCTCCTGGACGGACTTCGCAGGACGGGTGTTCGGTCGCGATGCGTTGCTCAAGGACCTCCTGTGTGACAACTCCTTCCTTGTCGGCATCGGCGACGTCTACAGCGACGAGATCCTCTTCGCCGCCGGGCTGAGGCACGAGCGACGGACCGACTCGCTTTCGAGCCAGGAGGTCAGGCGTCTCTACCGGGCGGTCGTCGAGGTCGTCCACAACGCCGTCAAGTACCGGGGCACGAACCTCGAGGATCGACCGTTCCTCGACATCTTCGGCACTCCGGGCATCTACCAGGACCACCTGGCCGTCTACGGACGCGCCGGCGACCTCAGCCCGCGCAGTCGGGCGCCGATCCTGCGCACGAAATACAAGAACCGCTGGACGTACTACTGCGACACACAGGTCTGAGGCTTGTCCGCTACGGGGCAGTGAAACGCGGCATCTGACGCCGTTCCTGCGTCTATGGTGGAGTCGTGGCAAATGACAGCACTGTGATTCGCGTATCGGCCCGCGTCTCGACTTGCTGGGGAAACGGCGCCGAAGGGTAGCCGGGGTGTTCCTCAAGCGACTCACCATCAAGGGCTTCAAGTCCTTCGCCGACCAGGCCGTCCTCGACGTCGAGCCGGGCATCACCGTCGTCGTCGGCCCCAACGGCAGCGGCAAGTCCAACGTCGTCGATGCAGTCACCTGGGTCCTGGGCGCCCAGGCCCCCAGCGCCGTCCGGTCACAGAAGATGGACGACGTCATCTTCGCAGGCACCGCCGAGCGTCCCGCCCTCGACCGGGCGGAGGTCTCGCTCACGATCGACAACGAGATTCGCCTGTTGCCGGTCGACCTCGCCGAGATCACCATCACCCGAACATTGCTCCGGACCGGTGAGAGCGAGTACTCGCTCAACGGCGCCTCCTGTCGACTGCTCGACATCCAGGAACTGCTCTCCGACGCATCGGTGGGTCGGCAACAGCATGTGATCATCTCTCAGGGTCAGATCGACGCCGTGTTGAACGCGCACGCCGAGGAGCGGCGCATGATCATCGAGGATGCCGCCGGGATCCTGAAGTACCGGAAGCGCCGCGAGAAGGCCGAACGGCGCCTGAGGTCGACTGAGGTGGACCTCGACCGCCTGGGAGACCTGCAACGCGAGGTGCGACGACAGTTGCGACCGCTGGAGCATCAGGCCGAGGCGGCTCGTCGACACGGTGACCTGGTCGGCGAGTTGAGTTCGCTGCGCCGCCACCACAAGGCCACCGAGCTCGCCACCCTCCGTGGACGGGCCCGCGAGGAGGCCGCCCTTCGGGCGGAGTTGGCCGGCATCGAGTCCGGGTCACGTACCACCCTCGAGGGTTTCGCCGACCAGATCACTTCGGCGGAGGCGGAGTTGGCCGCCGGTGGCGACGACCTCGGTGACCGCCTGCTCCGCTACGAGTCCCTCCGCGAGCGCGGCCGTGGAATCCGCGGTGTGCTGGTCGAACGACTGCGAGGCATCGAGCGGGACCGCGAGGCCTTCGTCTCCCAGCAGATGGTCCTCGGCCTCGAAGCCGACAAGACCCGTGCCGAGGCCGAGTTGGCGGGCCTCGAATCCGAATCCGAGTCCCTGGCTCCCGAGTCCGAGCGTCTGGCACTGGCCGAGACAGGGCTGGCGGCCGACCGTGCTGCCTTCGAGGTCACCTGGGCCGAAGGGGTCGTGTCCCTCGGCACCCACGCTGCCGAGGCGCGTGGCGAGTTGGGCGTGTTGCGGGCGACGCTCGCGCAGGCCTCGACCGAGAGCGACGGCCTGGCCGGTCGCCTGGCCCTGCTCGAAGCCGAGACAGGACGCCTCGACGCCGCTGCCGCCGACCTGCGCCACCAACTCTCCGAGGGCGAGACGGCCGAGCAGCCGTTGGTCGAGGCGCTCACCCAGATTGAGCAACGCCTGCACGCCGCTGCCATGCAGCGCAACGCCGTCTGGGAGCGACTGGCCACAGCGGAGGCCGATGTTCGCACCGTCCGGGCGAGGGCGGAGGCTCTCGCACTCGCACTCGACGAGGCCCGCTCGCGCGCCGGCGTGGCCCACCTTTCGGGTATCGAGGGGGTCCTGGGCACGCTGCTCGACCTGGTCGAGGTCGACGAGGGCTACGAGGCCGCCTTCGCTGCAGCTGCCGGTGAGGCGCTCGACGCGGTCGTCGTCGAGGATGTCGAACGTGCGGTGCAGGCGCTCGACGCCCTGCGCGAGGGCCGCCTCCACGCAGCGGTTCTCTCCCTGGTCGCCGGTGCCGGCAGGACGACGGTGCCACCGGTCGGACGGTCGGTACGTGAGCACGTACGGGCCCGTACACCCGAGGTCGATCGCCTGCTCGACCGGCTCCTGGCACCGGCCGCCATCGTTGACGCCAATGCCGCTGTCGAGGCGGCGATGGCGCACCCCGATGCCGTCTTCGTGACCCTGGAAGGGGACCGGTTCGGACCGTCAGGCTGGCGGATCGGCGGAGACCGCGGGGGTGCCACGGGCGCCGCCCTGGCCGAAGCCGAATCCAGCCTCACCGTCGCCGAGGACGAGCGCGCCGACGCCCGCCGTCAACTCGACGAGGCCGAGCGTCAGACCTCCGATCTCGAGGACGAGGTCGTACGGCACACCCGCCAACTCGACGTCCACGACGGCCGGTTCACGGCGGCGGCCGAGGCGCTCCAGCGTCTTCAGGCCGAACGCCGCGACGTCGTCAACGAAGCCGAGGGCCTCCGGACCCGCATCGGGGTACTCGAGGCCCGGCTGAGGGACGAGAGGTCCCGGGTCGCCGACCTGGAGACGAGGCTGCCCGATCTCGAGGACGCCGAGTCCGAAGCCATGGAATCCGGTCGACGCATGGCCGAGCAGCGCCGTGACCTCGAGGAGCGATCCGCCGAGCTGAGCGGCCGCCGGACCGCGCACGAGGTCCGGGTGGCCGACCTGACAGCCCGACGCAACCTGCTCCTCGCACGGGTCACCGAGTACTCGTCACGCCTCGACGAGCTCAACGACGAGCGCCAGCAGGCCGACCAACGACGTTCCGAACTCGACCTGCAGGCGGCGGCCACCCGCCACCTCGTAGAGGCACTCGACGTCCGCATGTCGGTTGCAGATGGGCGACTCGACGAGTTGCGGGAGCAGCGCCGTCGACAGTCCGAGCGTGTTCGGGCCGTTGCAGCAAGGCTCGATGGGCTCCGCCGCGAGCGCTCCGACGCCGAGCGGTCGCTCGCCGACGCGAGGGAGCGCCTGAACCGGCTCGAGGTCGACCGGGCCGAGACCAGGCTCCGCCTCGAGAACCTGACCGAGTCGATTCACAGCGAGTTCGGCTGCGAGCCCGATGCCATCATGGATGCCCCCGGTCCCGACCTACCCGACGGCGTGACGGCGACCGTTCGCATCACCGAACTCGAACGGGAACTCGAGTTGATGGGGCCGGTCAACCCGTTGGCGCTCGAGGAGTACGACACCCTGCGTGAGCGCCACGAGTTCCTCGTCAGCCAACTCGAGGACATCCGCAACACCCGCCGTGACCTCCGCAAGGTGATCCGGTCGATCGATGACGAGATCGCCTCGGTGTTTGCCGAGGCGTTTGCCGAGGTGTCGACATATTTCACGGACCTGTTCGACACCCTGTTCCCGGGGGGCACCGGCCGACTCCACCTCACCGACCCGGACAACCTGCTCGAGACCGGCATCGAGGTCGAGGCGAAGCCCTCGGGAAAGAACGTCAGGAAGCTCTCCCTGCTGTCCGGTGGCGAGCGTTCGCTCACCGCACTGGCATTCCTGTTTGCCGTCTTCCGTAGCCGACCCTCGCCCTTCTACGTAATGGACGAGGTCGAGGCTGCCCTCGACGACGTCAACCTGCACCGTTTCCTGGGGCTCGTCCGGCAGTTCCGAAACGATGCCCAGCTGCTGATCGTCAGCCACCAGAAGCGGACGATGGAGGCTGCCGACTGCCTGTTCGGCGTGACAATGGCGCCGGGTGGTTCATCACGCGTCGTCAGCGAACGGGTCGCCGTGGACCGCGTTGCCGAGGACGTCGTGGCACTCGTCGCCTCCTGATCGACCCCTACCCGCCCCTTCGATCGGTGCGGCTAGGGGTACCGTCGGGGGATGCGGATCCTCGTCGTCGATGACGAAGCCGACCTCGTCGAGGCGCTGGCGCGTGGACTGCGACGCGAGGGCTATGCCGTCGATGCGGCAGCCGACGGTGACGAGGCGCTCGACAAGGCCTCGTTCACGCCCTACGACCTGGTCTGCCTCGACCTGACTATGCCCGGGATCGACGGCCTCGAGGTGTGTGAGCACCTCCGGGCCAACCCTGTCGATGGGGTCGTTCCCCGGATCCTGATGCTCACCGCCCGTGACACCGTGGGTGACCGGATCCGAGGATTGGACGCGGGCGCCGACGACTACCTGGTCAAGCCGTTCTCCTTCGACGAGTTGAGCGCACGGATCCGTTCCCTCCTGAGACGGGATGCCGGCCGTTCGGGGGCGGTACTCGAGGTCGGGGGCCTGGTACTCGACACGGCCCGCCACCATGCGACCTGTGATGGCGCCACCCTGGACCTGACACCCAAGGAGTTCGCACTACTGCGCTACTTCATGTCGAGGCCCGAACTCGTCGTCTCGCAGGAGGAACTGCTCGAGCACGTCTGGGACGAGCACGTCGACCCCTTCACCCAGACCGTCCGCGTCACAGTGGGTACGCTCCGCAAGAAGCTGGCTGCCGTTGGTGGGGCCGGCGCCATCGAAACAGTCGTCGGTCGCGGCTACCGGCTCGGCACGGGAGGCGAGGCCCGATGAAGGCCGGCCCGGACGAGGTACGCCCGTCGTTCCTGCGAAACGTCCTTCTCCCAGCCGCGAGCATCCGCTTCCGCCTGGCCCTGCTCCACTCGATCCTGCTGTTCGGCATCGCCGCCGTCGCCATCGGCGCCATCTACCAGAACGTGTCGCGTGTCCTCGACGATGAGCCGATGTCACGCCACGCGGCGTTCACTGAACTCGTCGATACACCGATCCTGGGGTCGTCCTCGACGACCCAGGAAGATGCTGCCGGCGGCCTGCAGGTATTCGAGGAGGCAGTCAACAGTCGGGCGCTGCGACAGTTGCGGATCTATTCCGTCGTCGCCCTGGCTGTCCTGTTCTTCGCCAGCCTGGTAATCGGGTGGTACGTCTCGGGGCTCGTCGTGCATCCGATCGGACGCATCACCGCCGTGGTCAGGAGGATCCAGGGAACCGACCTGTCGCGCCGGATCGGCCTCGGTGGACCGCCTGACGAGTTCCGGGAACTGGCCGACACGTTCGATGACATGCTGGATCGCCTGGATGCCGCCTTCGAGATGCAGCGGCGCTTCATCCAGGAGGCCTCCCACGAACTGCGGAACCCCCTCGCCGTCCTGCGCACCAACCTGGACGTGGTGATGGACGACCCCGGGTCGGGACCGGACGACTTCCGGGCAGCCAGCGAGGTGGCGCTGCGGGCCACCTCCCGAATGTCTTCCATGGTCGACGACCTTCTCCTGTACGCACACCACGAACGACCCGACATCCATCACGATCCGATCGACCTGGCATCCGTTGTCACGGAGACGGTCGCCGACTTCGCCGCGGCCGCCGGGTCAGCCGGTGTGCAACTCCGGGCCGAGGTGGCGGAACGGCTGGCGGTCGTCGGTGATCCTGCGGCACTTCGCCGGGGGTTGGCGAACCTGCTCAGCAACTCGATACGTGTCTCCGACCCGGATTCGTCCGTAGTGGTCACCGCTGGCCATGACAACGAGAAGGTCTGGATCTCGGTACGCGACGAGGGGCCCGGGATCGACCCCGACGACATCGACCGTGTCTTCCAGCGCTTCTGGCGCGGTGACCTATCGTCGGCCAGGGAACACGGCCGGTCCGGGCTGGGGCTGGCGATCGTGCGTCAGATCGCAGAAGGTCACGGTGGGCAGGCCACCGTTCGTTCGACCGTCGGCGTCGGATCCACCTTCACGATCTGGTTGCCTCGGTATGTGGATCGCTGACTCCGAACAGGAATTTCCACGTTCACGATCCGGTTGCCTCGCTATGTGGATCGCCGACCCCGAGCAGGGATACTGAGGAAGTGGATGAACCGATGACGGCGGATGGGGAGGAGGGTCGTTCCCCTGCCGCACCCGGGTTCCTCCCGGATGCGGATGACTCCACCGGTGGGCGCTCGGAGGCGTCCGACGCCGTGTCGCACGATGCCATCGCCCCGTTGCCGACACCTGTCGCCCCGGTCGCCCCGGCCGTCCGCAGGGGAGCACGGCTGCTTGCCGCCGGAATGGTGGCGCTGGTCCTGCTCGGAGCGGGTGTCGGCGTCGGCTGGCTGCTGAACAGTGGCTCCGATCCGGACCCTTCGGTGGCGGGATCCACGGGCCTCACCGTGATCGTCGGAGAGGCACCGGTTGCTGATTCCGGCGATGAGCCCGTCGTAGCGGTCGCCGAGGCGGTTACCCCTTCAGTGGTCCTCGTCTTCGTACCGGGGTTTGGTCAGGGTTCGGGGATCGCCCTCGACGGCGAGGGTCACGTGGTGACCAACGCCCACGTGGTGATCGAAGATGCGGCGACGGCCGAGGAGTTGGCGGACATCGAGGTGGACGTCGTCCTGGCCAACGGTCGACGGATCGAGGCGACCGTCATCGGCGCCGACATCCGCCGGGATGTGGCCGTGCTCGCTCTCCTGGAGTCCGCACCCGAACTGCTGCCCGCCACGTTCGCTCCGAGCGAGGAGGTCCGCGTCGGCCAACTCGCCGTGGCAGTGGGCAGCCCGTTCGAGTTGACCCAGTCCGTGACCTCCGGCATCGTGAGCGCCATCGGGCGGGTGTTGCCCTCGTTCGGCTGCAACCTGGGTCGGGAACTGGCTGCCGAATGCGCCGGGGTGGCGACGATCCAGACCGATGCACCGATAAACCCGGGCAACTCGGGAGGTCCGCTGGCCGACAGGTCCGGCCGGGTCATCGGCATGAACACCTCGATCCGGACCAACAACTCGTTCGACGTCTCCAACGCCGGGGTGGGCTTCGCCCTTCCGAGCGACACGGTCATCATCGTGGCCGAGCGCCTGCTCGCCGGCGAGCCCGTCGGCACGGCCTGGTTGGGCATCGTCGGCACTTCGACCACGGACGGTCGTCCCGGAGCCCTGATCGAGGAGGTCGAACCCGGATCGCCGGCTGACACCGCCGGTCTGGAGGCCGGCGACCTGATCGTGGTCTCCGACGGCCGCCCCCTGATCGCCATGGATGCCCTCCGGGCGGACATCCAGTTGCGGCTCCCGGGAATGTCGGTGGAGTTGGAGTTCGAGCGCGACGGGGTCCGCCAGACGACCGTCGTAGTACTCGGTTCCCTGGACGACTTCATCGGCTGACGCCTGTTGCACGGGGATTGATCCGATCCTCCCCCGGACACCTGCGATGGCCGCCGTTAGGCTGACCGCTGCATGAGCCTCCGCACCCGTCTCGGCAGCGCCCGCGAGGCTCTCGGTACACGGTTGGCCGATGTCCGTGGCCGCGACGAGGTTGACGCCGCCACCTGGGACAAGCTCGAGGAGGCATTGATCCTCGCCGACGTGGGCGTTGCGACTTCGACGGCGCTCCTTGCACGGGTACGCGAGCGGGCGGGAGCCGATGGGGTTTCCGACGGTGCCGATGTCGTCGACCTCCTCAAGGCAGAGATCATCGGCCGGCTCGATGGCGTCGACCGCTCCCTGTCGGAGCGGTCATCGCCGAGCGTCTGGCTGTTCGTCGGCGTGAACGGTGTCGGAAAGACGACCACGATCGGTCGATTGGGACACCTCCGGGTGTCTGCGGGGCGAAGCGTCGTCTTCGCCGCCGGCGACACCTACCGGGCGGCGGCGGTCGACCAGTTGGTGCTGTGGGCCGGGCGTGCCGGTGCCACGGTCGTCAGGGGTGCAGAGGGTGCCGACCCGAGTTCTGTCGTCTTCGACGCCATCGAGCACGCCGCCGCCCAGGGGGCCGATCTGGTACTGGCCGATACGGCCGGTCGTGTGCACACCCGCCGGAACCTGATGGACGAACTGGCCAAGGTCCGCCGTGTCGCCGAGAAGGGCGCTGGTTCGGTGACCGAGACGCTGCTCGTGCTCGACGCCACGACCGGCCAGAACGGCCTCGTCCAGGCTCGGCAGTTCACCGAGGCGGCAGACGTAACCGGGCTCGTCCTCACCAAGTTGGACGGCTCGGCACGAGGCGGCATCGTCCTCGCCGTCGAGGGCGAGCTCGGCATACCCGTCAAGTTCGTCGGCGTGGGGGAGGGCCTGGACGATCTCGTGCCGTTCGATCCCGGCGACTTCGTCGAGGCCCTGTTCGAGATGGGGGAGTGAAGGGTCGGAGATGTTCGAGAACCTGACGAACCGCTTCGAGGGAATCCTCCGCAACATCCGGGGAAAGGGCCGCCTGGGGGCCGACGAGGTCGAAGAGGTACTCCGGGAGATCCGCGTCGCCCTGTTGGATGCCGACGTCCACCTCGGCGTGGTGCGGACCCTGCAGGACCGGATCAGGGAACGGGCCCTGGGCGAGGAGTTGAGCGGCGTCCTCAACCCCGGCCAGCAGGTTGTCAGGATCGTGCTCGAGGAACTCACCGGCATCCTCGGCGGTGCGACGATGCCGATCACGTTCGCCTCGAAGCCGCCGACGGTGGTGCTGCTCGCCGGCCTCCAGGGATCGGGCAAGACCACGGCGTCCGCCAAGTTGGCGCTCTGGTTCAAGGCGAAGGGACGGAACCCGTTGCTTGTGGGTGCCGACCTGGCGAGGCCGGCCGCCGTCGAGCAGTTGCGCACCCTGGCTGAGCGAATCGACGTGCCGGTCTTCAGCCAGCCCGGTGACCCGGTCTCGGTGGCCGCCGCCGGACTTGTCGAGGCCCGTCGCCTCGGACGCGATGTCCTGATCTGCGATACCGCCGGTCGGCTGGCGATCGACGACCACCTGATGGCGGAGGTCGCCCGGATCGCCGGCGTGCTCGAACCGCACTACACGTTCTTCGTCCTCGATGCCATGACCGGTCAGGATGCTGTCAACGTCGCCGGGGCCTTCCACCAACGGCTCGAACTCGACGCGGTGGTGCTCACGAAGCTCGACGGCGATGCACGCGGCGGCGCGGCCCTTTCGGTCAGCCAGGTTGTAGGTCGGCCCATCGCCTTCGCCTCGACGGGTGAGGCGCTGGAGGACCTCGAGCCCTTCCATCCCGGCCGGTTGGCCAGCCGGATCCTCGGAATGGGCGACATCGAGACCCTCATCGAGAAGGCGGAGGAGGCCTTCGAAGCGGAGCAGGCCGAAGCTGCCGCCGCCCGGATGCTGGAGGGGACGTTCACGCTCGACGACTTCCTCGAACAACTGCGCCAGATTCGGAGCATGGGCCCGGTCGGCGATGTCATGCAGATGGTTCCCGGCATGGGCCAGCAGGTCAGGGACGTCGAGGCTGAGCTCGACGAGCATCGAATCAACCGGATAGAGGGGATCATCCACTCGATGACCCCCGACGAGCGCACCGACCCGGACGTGATCGACGGTTCACGCCGTGCACGGATAGCGGCCGGCAGCGGTACGCAGGTCAGCGAGGTCAGCCGGCTGGTCCGCCAGTTCCGTGAGATGCGCACGGTGATGAAGCAGATGGGCGGGTCGGGGTCGAAGGGTCGGGGCCGCGGTCCGAAGCGGGGCAGGAAGGGCAAGAGGCAGGGGGGTGGTGGTCGGACGACGCCCCGTGGTCCCGTGAAGGTTCCGAAGGAGGGCCTGGCGCTACCCGGCCTGGGCGGGGATGACCGCGTAGGGGGGTTGGACCCGGGGGTATTCGGCAGAGGCCCCCCCCGGTCACAGGGTTGAACTGCATGCACAGCAGTTCCCCGGGCGGTCGACGGGATGGAAAAGCCCGCCGGGTCCGGCAGACTGTTCCACCGGTCCGACGGGTACGACCACCGAATGTCCACCCGGTCTGATGTAAACGCAGTTTCCAACCAGAGAGTGAGCCCGACGTGGCCGTGAAGCTCCGCCTGATGCGGATGGGGAAGAAGAAGCAGCCGACCTACCGCGTGGTCGCCGCCGACTCGCGCAAGGCCCGCAATGGCCGTTTCATCGAGGCGCTGGGTTTCTACGACCCGCGCCGTGAACCCTCCGTCATCGAGATCGACAACGAAAGGGCGGTGGCCTGGCTGCGCAACGGCGCCCAGCCCACCGAACGGGTCGAGAAGCTCCTGAAGATCTCAGGCGCCTGGACCGACTTCAGCGGCGAGCAGTTCGACGCCACTCCGCCGGCACCGGCGCCCGCTGCAGAGAAGGCTGTGGTCGAAGAGGCA
>DCXR01000022.1:0-3156 GCA_002329075.1 Candidatus Neomicrothrix sp. UBA2131 | reverse complement strand
GATGAGGCTGTGGTCGAAGAGGCAACCGATGAGGCTGTGGTCGAAGAGGTTGCGGGAGAACCGGCTGTAGGGGAGGCTTCGGTCGACGAAGCCGACGAAGAGGAGCAGGCATGAGCGCCGAGGCCCCCACCGCAGAGGGCGTGCTCGCCTTCCTTATTCGAGCGATCGTCGAGGAGCCGGACGCAGTCCACATCGAGACCTCCGGCGACGACCGTTGCAAGTTCTCGGTCACGGTCGCCGACGGCGACATGGGTCGGGTCATCGGCAAGCGTGGCCGTGTTGCCAATGCAATCCGCACGATCGTGCGCGCAGCGGCGATCAGCGACGAGACCGAGGTCGACGTCGACTTCGTCGACTGATCGAGGGGACCCCACCATCGAGGCGCCCGACCTGCTCGAGGTGGGTCGGATCGACCGGCCCCACGGCGTTCGCGGCGAGGTCGTGGTCACGCTGCACACCACACGCGTCGAGCGGCTGGCCCCCGGCACCGTTCTGTCAACCGACCGCGGCGACCTCACGGTCGGCTCCAGCCGACCCCACCAGCACCGGTTCCTGGTCCGGTTCGACCGCATCCCGGACCGGGATGCCGCAGAGTCATGGCGTGGCGTCGTGCTCTCGGCCGAGCCGATCGACGACCCCGATGACGAGACCCTCTGGGTACACCAGGTGGTCGGTGCCGAGCTCTTCGACCAGCACGGCCGGTGCCATGGGCTGGTGCAGGCGGTGATCGAGAACCCGGCGAGCGACCTCCTCGAACTCGAGGATGGTCGGCTCGTTCCCTCGGTCTTCGTGGTGGACCACCGTCCGGGGGTCCGTGTCGACGTCGAGGTGCCCGACGGGTTGCTCGACGGCTCCGACGACACAGGGGGTGCATGACCATGCGTATCGACGTCTTCACGATCTTTCCGGAGATGGTCGGCGACTACGCAGGGAGGAGCATCCTGGGTCGGGCATCCGACGCCGGGCTCCTGGAGGTCAACGCGCGCGACCTGCGAGCAGCGGCGACCGACACCCATCGAACGGTCGACGACAGTCCGTTCGGTGGCGGGGCGGGCATGGTGCTGATGCCCGAGCCGGTGTTCGAGGCGGTCGAGGCGGTCGAGCCGCCCCGTCCGCTGATCCTGCTCGACCCCTCCGGGCGCCGGTTCGACCAGGGGGTTGCCGAGGAGTTGGCGTCCCGGGACGGCTTCTCGCTGCTCTGCGGCCGCTATGAAGGCGTCGACGAGCGGATCCGCAGCGAACTGTGCGACGATGAACTCTCGATCGGTGACCTGGTGCTTGCCGGCGGGGAACTGGCGGCGCTGGTCGTAGTGGAGACGGTTGCCCGCCTGCTCCCGGGAGTGCTCGGCAACGAGGCATCAGCGGCCGAGGAGTCCTTCTCCTCCGGGCTCCTCGAGTACCCGCAGTACACGCGCCCGGCGGACTTCCGGGGCAGCGGGGTTCCCGAGGTCCTGAGATCCGGCGACCACGGCCGCATCGACCGCTGGCGTCGTGCCATGGCGATCCACCGAACCCTCGAACGGCGCCCGGACATGATCCGGCGCCGTGGGGGGCTGACCGGCGAGGAGCGCTCGTTGCTCGAATCCCATGGCTTGCCCACTCCCACCACGGACGACACCTGAGGCGGGCCTGCCGCGCCGGGAGGAGTGGTACCGCCCGTATGCTGCTTCATCGGCCGAGACGTTGTTCGGTCATCCGCTGACTCCCAGATCTGAAGCAGGAACCACCATGCAGCGCACCGATTTCATAGATGAGGCGAACCTTCGCGACGACGTACCCGACTTCGGCGCCGGCGACACCCTCAAGGTCCACGTCCGGGTCATCGAGGGCAACCGCCAGCGCATCCAGGTCTTCGAGGGCGTTGTCATCCGCCGCCAGGGCAGCGGAGTCCGCGAGACCTTCACCGTTCGCAAGCTCAGTTTCAGCGTCGGCGTAGAGCGCACGTTCCCCGTACATTCGCCGGTCATAGACCACATCGAGGTGGCGTCGAGGGGCGATGTCCGTCGGGCCAAGCTCTACTACCTCCGCGACCGGATCGGGAAGCGCGCCAAGGTCAGGGAGAAGCGCGAGTTCTGACCCACCCGGCCCCAACTCGCAACGGGGCCGGCACGACCGTCACAGGTCGTTCCTAGGGTCGGGCCATGTCCCGGAACCGCATCTCCAGGAAGTGCACCGCCCGACCCGGTTCCCACCATCTCGCACTCGGCCTGTGGGGTGAGAGCCGCGCTGTCCGCGACTATCGGCGTGACGGCTACCGCATCGTCGCCCGAAACTGGCGGGGGCGGGCGGGCGAGATCGACGTGATCCTGGTCGGGCACGGGGTCGTCGTCTTCTGTGAGGTCAAGGCGCGCTCGTCGGACCGGTTCGGTTCGCCATTCGACGCCGTTGACCGGCGCCGTCGGGAACGGCTGCGGCGCGCTGCCGCCGAATGGCTGTCGGGTCCGGGACTCGAGCATGCGGGGTTCCCGGTCCGCTTCGACGTGGTCGGTGTGTTGCCCGACAGGCTCGACCGCATAGAAGGAGCCTTCTGAACCTGCTGCCGAATCCGTCGGTGCTCAGGGACGACGGTCCCAGCATCCACGGTGCCAGTGGCGCCGCATGTCGGGGGCATCGACCGGAACCACGACGACGTGGCCCAGACCACCGGGGATGTCGCGGTTGCAGCCCGGGCAGAGGTAGGTCTTGACCGCCTGGTGGGGTTGGATGAAGCGGACCTCGAGTTCTCCGAGGGCTTCCGGGTTCTGCACGGTTCAGCCCACCAGCGCCCAGAGCACCAGGAGAGTCCCCACGACGAGGGCGGCGGCGACGAACACGATGTCGGATGGCCGCTGACGGTGCCGGCGCTGCGGGTCGAATCCCATGCGCCCAGTATCGCCGCTCGATGGATTCTTGCGGCTGCGGTGCCCGTGGTGGAATCTGCGACCGGATTGCGCCTAGTGTCTCGGCGCGAGGCTTTCAGGTGCAGCCCCCGAGCGAGGAGTAGGGCATCCAATGCGACATGGATTCCGGCGAGTTCCAGGACGGCGTGGTTCCGGTCGTCAGTTGCTGCGGGTCACGCTGCTGGCCCTGCTGAGCGTTGCAATGCTGCCGGTGACGGCAGCCGCCCAGGAGGGTGACCCCGGTGGCGTGGGCGGCGGCAATGTGGGCGGCGACAAC
>DCXR01000030.1:4290-13231 GCA_002329075.1 Candidatus Neomicrothrix sp. UBA2131 | reverse complement strand
GGTGACTTCAATCGCCTGCCGGAATGTGTTCGTCGCCTTCGACGAGGTCGAGGTCCTCCATGGCGTCGACCTGTGGGTTCCACCGGGAGGGTGGGTGACCGTCGTCGGCCCGAACGGGGCCGGCAAGAGCACCCTGCTGCGTGCCGTGGGTGGCATGGTCGAGGCCACCGGCAGCATTGCACTGGGCGACCGACCCCTTGCCGACCTGTCCCGCCGTGAGCTGGCCCGCCTGGTGGCACTTGTACCCCAGGAGCCGGTGATCCCGCCGGGGATGCGGGTCGTCGACTACGTCCTGCTCGGGCGCACGGCGCACCTGGGTTTCTTCGAGGCTGAGGGAGACGCCGACCTGGCCGTGGCCGTGAAGGCGCTCACCGACCTCGATGCCGGCCCGCTCGCCGACCGGACCGTCGACACGCTCTCGGGTGGGGAGCGTCAGCGGATCGTGATCGCCAGGGCCCTGGCCCAGGAGTCGCCGGTGCTGTTGTTGGACGAACCGACGACCGCCCTCGACGTGGGCCACCAGCAGGAGGTGCTCGATCTCGTCGACTGCCTGCGTGGTGAGCGCAACCTGACGGTGCTGGCCACGATGCACGACCTCACCCTGGCCGGCCAGTACGCGGACTGGCTGGTGATGCTCGACGCCGGCGAGGTTGCGGTCGCCGGATCTGCCGACGAGGTGCTCACCGAGGAGGCGGTTGCCAGCCACTACGGCGCCCGGGTGCGGGTGGTGCCCGACGAGGCGGGCCCGATCGTCGTGCCTGTGCGCCGGGCTGGTAGTGATGGGACATGAAAACTCCTGAGAAGCAGCTGTGTGAGGTCCACGGGAAGCGCATGGCGTATGTCGAGGTCGGCGTCGGCGACCCGATCGTCTTCCTTCACGGCAACCCGACGTCGTCGTACCTGTGGCGCAACGTCATCCCCCACGTGGCGGGCGCCGGGCGGTGCATCGCCCCCGACCTGATCGGCCAGGGCGACTCAGACAGGCTCGACGACTCCGGCCCCGGCTCGTACCGCTACGTCGAGCACCGGGACTACCTGTTCGACCTCCTCGAGCAGTTGGGGGTCGACGAGAACGTGACGCTCGTGGTCCACGACTGGGGCTCGGCGCTCGGATTCGACTGGGCTCGGCAGCACCCCGACGCCGTGAAGGGCATCTGCTACATGGAGGCCATCGTCCGACCCATCGCTTCATGGGATGAATGGCCCGAGAACGCCCGGGGCATATTCCAGGGCTTCCGTTCCGAGGCCGGCGAGGAGATGGTGCTCGAGAAGAACCTCTTCGTCGAGGGTGTGCTGCCCAGCGCCATGGTCCGCAACCTCACAACCGAGGAGCACGACGAGTACCGGCGCCCCTTCGTCGAGCCGGGTGAGTCCCGGCGCCCGACCCTGACGTGGCCCCGCGAGATCCCGATCGAGGGCGAGCCCACCGACGTGGTCGCGATCGTCGCCGACTACGCAGAGTTCCTGGCCGGATCACCGATACCGAAGTTGTTCGTGAACGCCGACCCGGGAGCGATCCTCACCGGCACCCAACGCGAGTTCTGCCGCATGTGGCCGAACCAGGTCGAGGTCACCGTGACAGGCGCCCACTTCGTCCAGGAGGACAGTCCCGACGAGATCGGCGCCGCCCTGGCCGACTGGTACGCCGGGCTCTGAATCCGCCTACACGGCCGGGGTGATGAGGCCGTAGTGGCCGTCGAAGCGCCGGTAGAGAACGTTCCCCCGGTCGAGGTCGGAGTCCGGGTCGGCGAAGAACACAAAGGCATCGTCGGTCTCGTCGAGCAACGCCTCGGCCTCGGTCAGCGGCAGGTGGCTGAGCACCACCGAGCCTGAACGGATCGGCGGTCGGGTGTCGCCCGGGAGGTCCTCGCCGGCGACTGCGGGCACCACGTAGATGCTGCCGTCGCCGTTCCGGTACACGACCCGGTCGAGGTCGTGGTCGGCGTCGAGGAACAGGTAGAAGCCGTGGTCCAGCTGGTCCATCTCGTCGGCAGCCTCCTCGAGGCTCATGGGGTGCATGGCGAGCGTCTTGTGGCGGACCACCTCGCGTTCGTCCGAGGGCACAGCGCTGTAGCCGGCGTGGTTCGGGGTCGGTTCAGGCTCGTGGTGCCGGTCCTCGAGGCGATCGCGTCGTCGACGCAGCCGCCGTGACAGCCGGTCGTGGAGCAGGTCGACGGCTTCGGTGATCGAGTGCCCGGTTGCATGGGCGCGGATCGGCGTGCCGTTCAGGTCGAGCGAGGCCTCGGCGATCGCGGGCAACTCGAGGGTGGCCTTGGTGCGGACCTTCAACTTCAGCACCGCCGCCAGAACCGGTTCGTGCCCCAACTCGCAGAGCGCCTGGACCTTCTCGATCGCCTGCTTCCGGTCCCGTTGGGTGATGACCCCTCGGGTGAGCAACTCGACCTCACAGACGGCATGTGGCTTTCCCACGTGTGCCCCTTCCGGTTGTCACTTGCGTGGCTCCATCATGGCGCGTATTCCGGTCCCTGTCAGGCGCGGGCGTGCGGGTGATGGAACGTGTGCGTCGAAACTGACGACTGGTGTACGGCGCCGCGGTTCAACCGAGCGCGACGGGGGTGGTGACCTCGTCGAAGAAGTCGTTGCCCTTGTCGTCGATGATGACGAATGCCGGGAAGTCGACGACCTCGATGCGCCACACCGCTTCCATGCCGAGTTCGGGGTACTCGAGCACCTCGACCCTGCGGATGGAGTCGAGTGCCAGCCGGGCTGCCGGTCCGCCGATCGACCCTAGGTAGAAGCCACCGTGGCGTGCGCAGGCGTCGGTTACCTGCCGTGAGCGGTTGCCCTTGGCCAGCATTACGAGGCTGCCGCCGGCGGCCTGGAAGCGTTCGACATAGGCGTCCATGCGACCGGCCGTGGTGGGGCCGAACGACCCGGAGGCGTGGCCCTCGGGGGTCCTGGCGGGGCCGGCGTAGTAGACGGGGTGGTCCCGCAGGTAGTCCGGCATGGGCTGTCCGGCGTCGAGCAACTCGTCGACCCTGGCGTGGGCGATGTCCCGGGCCACGACGAGTGTGCCGGTGAGCGACAGGCGGGTCTTGACCGGGTGCTTCGAGAGTTCGGCCCGGATGGCGTCCATGGGTTGGTCGAGGTCGATCGGCACGACACTGCCAGGCAGTTCGTCGTGGGCGACATCGGGCAGGAAGCGGGCCGGGTCCTCCTCGAGTCGTTCGAGGAACACGCCGTCGGCGGTGATCCTGCCCAGTGCCTGCCGGTCGGCGGAGCACGACACGGCGATGCCGACCGGGTTGGAGGCGCCGTGTCGGGGGAGGCGCACGACCCGGACGTCGTGGCAGAAGTACTTGCCGCCGAACTGTGCGCCGATTCCGAACCCGCGGGTGAGTTCGAGCACCCTCTCCTCCCATTCGAGGTCGCGGAAGGCGTGGCCGGCCTCGCTGCCGGCGGTGGGCAGGTGGTCGAGGTAGTGGGCCGAGGCGTACTTGGCGACCTTGAGGTTGAACTCGGCCGAGGTGCCGCCGATGACGACCGCCAGGTGGTACGGCGGGCAGGCTGAGGTGCCGAGCGTGCGTAGCTTCTCGTCGAGGAAGTCGGTGAGGCGTTCGGGGGTGAGCAGTGCCCTTGTCTCCTGGAACAGGTAGCTCTTGTTGGCCGAGCCGCCGCCCTTGGCCATGAACAGGAACTTGTAGGCATCGCCGGGAACGGCTTCGACCTCGATCTGGGCCGGCAGGTTCGTGCCGGTGTTGCGCTCGGTGAACATGTCGAGCGGCGCCATCTGCGAGTAGCGCAGGTTCGACGTGAGGAAGGTGTCGAACACGCCCCGCGAGATCACCGCCTTGTCGTCGCCGGAGGTCAGGACCTGTTGGCCCTTCTTGGCGGAGATGACGGCGGTGCCGGTGTCCTGGCAGGACGGCAGCACGCCGCCGGCGGCGATGTTGGCGTTGTGGAGCAGTTCGGTGGCGACGAACCGGTCGTTGTCCGAGGCCTCGGGGTCGTCGAGTATCGATGCCAACTGTGCCAGGTGGCCGGGCCGCAGCAGGTGGGAGATGTCGTGCATGGCGGTCGCAGTGAGGAGGCGGATGGCCTCGTCATCGACCTCGAGGAAGGTGCGCCCGCCGGGCCCCTCGACGGTTCGGACGCCGTCGGTGGTGAGCAGCCGGAAGTCGGTGGTTGCGTAGGGGTCCTCGAGCAGCGGTAGCAGGTCGGTGTAGGCGAACTCGGGGCCCTCGCTCATGGCTCCAACCTAACGGTCGCGGCTCCCCGGGACCCTCGACTGTGACCGGTGGGCGGAGGCCAAAGAGTGGGCCCTGCGCCTCAGGTGGCCAGGTCGGCCACGATGGGCGCCCAGAAGTCGGTGCCGTGCTCGCCCCCGAGGGCGTAGAAGGTCATGCGGTCGACGCAGTCGCCGTAGCGATCCAGGATGCCTGCGGCGACGCTGTCGGGCTCGGCCACGACGGCGAACGCATCGAGCATCTCGTCGTCGATGAGTTCGCCCATGGCCTGCCATTCGCCGCGCTTGGACATGGCGTTGAGGTCCGTCTGGAGGCCCTCCCAGCCGTGGATCTCGAGCACGCCCCGGTAGGCGGGGGTCGAGGCGTAGAAGGCGATCTGCTGGCGGATGCCGGTGGCGGCCCTCGCCATGGCCTCCTCGTCGGGGCCGGTGACCACGAAGCCGGGACCTATGACCTCGAAGTCGTCCATCGTGCGCCCGGACCTCGCCAGGCCGGCCTCGACCCTCGGCAGGGTGACCTCGCGCAGGTACCTCTCGGTGGAGAAGGCGTGGCAGATGAGGCCGTCGCAGACCTCGCCGGCGACCTCGGTCATGAGCGGTCCGACGGCCGAGATGAACACCCTGGGCGGGCCGTGCTCGTTGGGGCCGGGGTTGAAGAACGGGGTCATGAGGGTGTGGGTGTAGAAGTCGCCGCGGAACGCCAGCTTCGTGCCGTTGTTCCAGCAGTCCCAGATGGCGTGCATGGCGCTCACGAACTCGCGCATCCGGGCGGCCGGATGCGACCACTCCATGGAGAAGCGCTTGGTGATGTGCGGTCGGATCTGGGTGCCGAGCCCCAGGATGAAGCGCCCATCGCTGTAGTGCTGCAGGTCGTTGCCGATCTGGGCGAGGATCATGGGGTTGCGGGCGAAGGCCACGGCGATGGAGGTGCCCAGATCGATTCGTTCGGTGTGCTCGGCGGCGAGGACATGCGGGAAGAAGGGGTCGTGGCTGGTCTCGGCGGTCCAGGCGCCGGCATAGCCCTCGTCCTCGAGGCGCTTGGCCGACGCACCGATGGAGGCGAGTCCGCCGGACAGGGAAGTGGGGTTCGCGGCACCGAGGCCGCCGTCGATCTTCATGCGCCGAACGTAGTCCCCGGTCCCCGACTGGCTAGCGTCCGCCGCTGATGGAACTTCTGCTGGTCCGCCATGCGCTCCCGGTAAGCGTCGACAACACCGCCACGGGCGAAGCGGCCGATCCGGTGTTGTCCGAACTGGGATGGCGCCAGTCGCAGGCGCTGGCCGACTGGCTGGCCGGGGCGCTGCCCGGCGGACCGCCGGCCGAACCGGTGGATGCGGTCTACGCCAGCACGCGCGCCCGGGCCCGCCAGAGTTCCGAACCCCTTACCGGGCGGTTGGGACAGGACCTGCGGCTCGAGCCGGGGCTCGACGAGTATGACTACGGCGAGCCCGAGTACATCCCGATCGAGGAACTCAAGGCAACGGGCGATCCCCGCTGGCACGAACTGGCCTCCGAGGACGCCATCCCCACCCCGGAGGCGTTCATGGCGCAGGTGGTCGGCGGCGTCGACCGGATCATCTCCGCCCACAGCGGGCAGCGTGTGGTGGCCTTCTGCCACGGCGGGACGATCTGCGCCTACATGGCCTACCTGCTCGGACTCGACCGGATCCTCTTCTTCGAGGCGGCGTACACGTCGGTGAACCGGGTGCTGGCCGCCTCGACCGGTGAGCGCAGCCTGGTATCGCTGAACGAGACCGCCCACCTTCGGGTGGCCGGGTTGCCGACGTATCTGCCCGGCGGCTAGGCCAGTTCGGGACGGTTCCGGAACGCCTCGAGGGCCTCTGGGTTGGCGAGGGCCTCGAGGTTGGTGACGGGTCGACCCTCGACCACGTTGCGCACCGCCAGTTCGACCAACTTGCCGGAGCGGGTGCGTGGCAGGTCGGGCACGGCCAGCACGACGGCCGGAACATGGCGGGGCGAGGCACCGGACCGGATCGCCACACGGATGCGCCCGACCAGGTCGTCGTCGAGTTCGACGCCCGAGGCGGGTACCACGAACAGCACGATCCGGGTGTCGCCCTCCCAGGACTGGTCGATCACGAGGCTCTCGACCACCTCTTCGAGCCGGTCGACCTGGCGGTAGATCTCGGCTGTGCCTATGCGCACTCCGCCCGGGTTCAGGGTGGCATCGGAGCGTCCGTGGATGATGAAGCCACCCTCGGGGGTCCGTTCGGCGAAGTCGCCCTGGTGCCATGCGCCGTCGAAGCGTTCGAAGTAGGCGGCGTGGTAGCGGTCGCCGTCGGGGTCGTTCCAGAAGCCGAGCGGCATCGACGGGAACGGCACGGTGCAGACGAGTTCGCCCTGCTGCCCGGTCGGGGCCGGCTCGCCGTGCTCGTCGAAGACGTCCATGGCCTGGCCCAGCACCGGTCCCTGGATCTGGCCGGCGTGCACAGGCAGGGTCGGGTCGCCACCGACGAGGCAGCCGCACAGGTCGGTGCCGCCCGAGATCGACGCCAGGTGCAGGTCTGCCTTCCAGTCGGCGTAGACGTGGGCGAAGCCCTCGTGGCTGAGCGGGCTGCCGGTCGAGCAGACGGTCCGCAGAGTCGACAGGTCGTGTGAGTCGACCGGGCGCAGGCCCGACTTCGCAACGGCGTCGATGAACTTCGCCGACACGCCGAGCAGGGTGGTGCCGGTGGCGTCGACCAGGTCGAACAACCGCTCGGGGCCGGAGTGGAACGGGGAGCCGTCGTAGAGCACGAGCGTGGCCTCGGCGGCCAGGCCGGCGGCCAGCCAGTTCCACATCATCCATCCGGTGGTCGTGAAGTAGCAGACCCGGTCGTCGGGGCGTACGTCGCAGTGCAGCCGGTACTCGACGTGGTGCTTGAGCAGCAGCCCGCCGGCCCGGTGGACGATGCACTTCGGTGAGCCGGTGGTGCCCGACGAGAAGAGGATGTACAGCGGGTGGTCGAAGGGCAGCGGCTCGAAGGCGACGGGCCCGGCGGCGTGGAGAGCGAGAAAGCCGTCGAACGTGACGGCGCCGTCGGGGAGTGGGCCGGTCGGGCCGTCCGGAGAGTCGGGCACGACGACCACCCGGCGCAGCGTCGGCAGGGCGGCGACCACCTCTGCCAACCTGTCGGTCACGTCGTGGCGCTTCCCTCCGTAGTGGTAGCCGTCGGTGGCGAACAGCACGGTCGGCTCTATCTGTCCGAAGCGGTCGACGACGCCGCCGGCGCCGAAGTCGGGGGAGGTCGACGAGAAAGCGGCACCGATCGAGGCAGTGGCCAGCATCACGGCGTAGGCCTCGGGGAGGTTCGGGAGCCAGGCGGCCACCCGGTCGCCCGGCCCGACGCCGGCGTCGCCCAGGGCCTGCTGGAGCCTGGAGACGAGTGCCTGCAGGTCGGCCCACGAGAGGTCCCGGGTGGTTCCGTTCTCGCCGCGGAACAGCATCGCCGGCCGGTCGTCGTGGCGGCGCAGCAGGTTCTCGGCGTAGTTGAGGGTGGCGTCGGGGAAGAAGCGGGCGTCGGCGAGGTGGTCGCCGGTCGTGAGTGCCGGACCGACGCCCGGTTCGCCGACGACCTCGCACCAGTCCCAGACCAGATGCCAGAAGCGGTCCGGTTCGGTCACCGACCATTTGTGCAGGTCGAGGGCGCCGACGCCGGCGTAGGCGGCGAAGGCCGTCATCTGCGAGCCGGCGGAGCGCTCGGCCGACGGGGTCCAGAGTGGGATGCCCATGGCCGGCGAGCGTAGCCAGTGCCGCAGGCGGCAGACTGGGCTCATGGAGGAACCCCGGCAAGGGAGCGCCGGCCGCTGGTTCGAGGACCTGCCGGTGGGTCTGGTGCTGCGCCACGCCCTGACCCGCACGATCACCGAGGCTGACAACCTGCTGTTCTGCGCCATCACGCACAACCCGCAGCCCCTCCACCTCGACGCAGAGTTCGCCGCCGGCACCGAGTTCGGCCAGCGCCTCGTCAACAGCCTCTTCACCCATGGACTGGTGGTGGGCGTCAGCGTCGGCGACACGACGCTCGGCACGACCATCGCCAACCTCGGGTTCGACGAGACGACCTTCCCGGCCCCGGTGTTCCTCGGCGACACGCTGCGGGTCGAGACCGAGGTGGTGGCCGCCAGGGCGTCGAACTCCCGCCCCGACGCCGGGATCGTCACGTTCGAGCACAGGGCGTTCAACCAGAGCGACGTGTTGGTGTGCCGCAGCCGCCGCAATGCCCTGATGGGGCGGCGTCCCGGCGGAAGCGCCTGAGTCCCGGCGCGTAGGCTCGACGACATGGCACACCCGGACGACGACGAATCGGACCTCCATGCCGCCGTCGACATCCGGCTGCGGGCTGCCGGCATGCGCAACAGCCGCTCCCGCCAGGTGGTGGTCGACGTGCTGGTGCGGGCCGGTCGGCCGCTGAGCCTGCCTGAGATACTCGACGCCGATGCCGAGCTGGCCCAGAGTTCGGCATACCGGAACCTCGTCGAGTTGGTGGACGCAGGCGTCACCCGTCGGGTCGAGTCGGCCGACGACCACACTCGCTTCGAACTCCACGAGTCGCTCACCGGGCACCACCACCACCTGGTGTGCACGTCGTGCGGCCGGGTCGAGGACTTCGACGTGCCCGACGACTTCGAGGCCGGCATCGACGTGATGGTCGATGCCGCCGAGTCGCAGGGCTTCCGGATCGACGCCCACCGCTTCGACCTGCTGGGCCGCTGCGCCCGCTGCTCGTAGGG
>DCXR01000030.1:0-3898 GCA_002329075.1 Candidatus Neomicrothrix sp. UBA2131 | reverse complement strand
CGCATATTCCTCGTAAACGCCGAGGATCCGATCGACCCGTTCAAGCAGGCGTGGTGGGAGATCCCCGGCGGCGGGATCGGCTGGGGCGAGGACTCGGCGACCGCCGCTGCCCGGGAACTCTACGAGGAGACCGGCATCGAGGACCTCGAGATGGGGCCCGTGATCTGGACCCAGCACGTGCAGTTCGACTTCGGCGGGTACCACTTCGACAGCAACGAGAAGATCCACGTGGCCTGGTGTGACGGTGGCGACTACCGGCCACAGCACCTCGAGGCGTTGGAGGCGGCGGCGTTCCTCGGGGCCCACTGGTGGGGGCTCGACGAACTGCTGGCCAGCGACGAGCCGGTGCTGCCCACGTTGCTGCGCGAGCACCTGCCGCCGATCGTGGCGGGTGACCTGCCCGGGGTTCCGATCGACATCTCTCCCGTGGCGCTGGACTGACCGGTCGCCGGGGCCGAGCCCCGTCGCTCAGGACAGGTCTTCGAGGCCTCCCCAGGCGAGGCGCGTGGTGAGGGTCGCCATCTCGTCCGCCGAGTGCCGACGTCCCTCGTGCATCCAGTACCGCACCATCCCCTCGGCGATCCCGTTGATGCCGGCGGCCATCACCAGGGCGTCGTCGCCGTCGACCCCGTTGATGAGGCGGGCGAGTATGGCGGTGAAGGTGTCCTGCACCCGGCGGGCCTCCCGCTTGAATTCGGGGACCGAGCCGAGGCTCGAGCCGTAGAGGACGCTGAAGGCGTCGGGGTGCTCGTCGAAGAAGTGGAAGAAGGCGGCAAAGCCGACCTCGACGCGCTGGCGGGGGGTGTCGACCCCGGCCGAACGCTCGGCGATGGCGGAGTGGAGTCGGTCGCCGGTCCGCGCGAGCAGTTGGGCGAAGAGTTCGCGCTTGGAGGCGAAGTGCTGGTAGAGGACCGGCTTGGTGACGCCGGCCTCGGCGGCAAGGGCGTTCATGGAGGTCTCGTGGTAGCCGTTGCGGGCGAAGATCCCGAGGGCGATGTCGAGCAACTGCTCGCGGCGCCTGGCGGCGGGCATGCGCACGGTGGCGGTGGCGCTCATGGGGCGACGGTAGCCATCGGTCCGGTGGTGGACGTCAGCGGGCGGATGCGCCTCAATGGCGGGATGGTCGTCCGGCGTCCTCGTCGGCGGCCGCCTGTACGGCGTAGTGGAGGATGATGGCGGGGGCCAGCACGATCGAGCCGGCGACCAGCAGCCCGATCAGCGTCGTGGCGATGGCGTCGCTGAAGGTCCCGACCAGGCCGATGACGAAAAGCACGATGGCGGCGAGGAAGGCGAGGTAGCCGAGCCGCTTCCCGGTTGCGGCCAGGCGTCCCAGCCGGGCGCGGCGCCGCAGGACGGGATCGTCCGGGGAACCAGGGTGGGTGTCGTTCACGGGAGCCAGCCTGCCGCTTCGAGGAGCGCCTGCAACCGTCCGGCCATGCGTTCGAGGGAGAGCTCACGGGTGGCGACAGCGCGGTTGCGGTCGAGGAGGTCCGGGTCGGGGTCGGCCAGCCATGTACGTACCGGGGTGAGGTCGTCGGCAGGAAGCCATTCGAGGCCGAGGGCCCGCAGTTCGGCGGCGACCGGGTAGTCGCCGACCACTGCCGGCTTGCGGGCGATGGCGGCCTCGACGGGTGGGTTGCCGAAGCCCTCCCAGGTGGAGGGGAACACGACCAGGTCGGCGGCGGCGTAGATGTCCGCCCGGGTGGGGGCCGGTTTCCGCAGCACCGGGCAGGGGGCGTCGGCGAGCAGGCGGTCGAGTTCAGGGCCGTAGCCGTCCTCGGAGGGGCCGAGCAGCCAGTAGGTGCCGCCCAGTTCGGCCGTGATCGCGATCGCCCGGCCCACGTCCTTGCGGGGGATGGCCCGGACGGGGTGGGCGACGAGCAGGGTGTCGTCGGCAACGCCGAGGCTCGCCCGCGTTCCAGCCCGGTCACCGGGCGGCGGGTCGGGATCGAAGCCGTTGCGGATGGTGGTGGCGGTGATCCCGCGGTCGGCCATCTGGCGCCGGGTCAGGTCGTTGATGGTGACGTGGCGCCAGGCCGGGTCGTCGGGCGGCAGGTCGGTGACGTGGGCGAAGCGCTCCCGCTGCCAGGGCGGGTCGTGATGGTGCAGGACCGCCGGCCGGCCACGAAGCCCTTCGGCGACGGCGTGGGCGGCGGCCGGGTTGAGCGGGATCGTGCAGAGGTTCTCAACGACGACGAGGTCGGTGCCGGCCAGTGCTGCGGCGAGTTCAGACCCGTCGGGCGGGTCGATGTCGTCGATTCCGAGGCCGGGAACCACGGTCGTGGCGCCGGTAGCGTGCCAGCCCTGCTCGAAGCCGCCGGCCACCCAGTCCACGTCGAACCCCATCTGGTGCAGCGCGTCGGCCCAGTTCCGTGCTACGACCGAGACACCGTCGGTCGGTCCGAACCGGAAGGAGATGATGGAACAGCGGGACATGGCCCTCCCGGGCCTCGAGGATGTGGGTGCGTTGCGCGACGCCGTGCAGCGGGTGCTCGACGACCACTGGGTGCCCGAAGGGTACGCAGCACCCCATGCGGGGACCTACCCGTGGCAGTGGCTCTGGGACTCGTGCTTCCACGTGCTCGTCTGGCAGGCGCTGGGACGCACCGACCGGGCGCAGGTCGAGATGGCGTCGCTGTTCGGCCCGCAGGCGCAGTCGGGGTTCGTTCCGCACATGAACTACGTGCGCCGGCCCGGTACGCACGCCGACCTGTGGGGGCGCGACGACGCCTCCTCGATCACCCAGCCGCCGATGTACGGGCACGCCGTGGCCGAACTGGTCCGGGCGGGCACGCCGCCGCCCGAGGAGGTGGTGGCGTCGGCCGCCGCCGGGCTGACCTTCCTGCTGGAGCAGCGGGAGCGCCACGACTCGGGGCTGGTGCTGCTGTGCCATCCGTGGGAGTCGGGCGCCGACGACAGCCCCCGCTGGGACGACTGCTGCCCGGGCGGCTTCGACGTGGAACGCTGGCGGGCCGAGAAGAATCGGCTGGTTACGACGATCGGGTTCGCTGACGACGGGTCGCCGGTCCGGAACCCGGCGTTCCCGGTGGCATCGGCCGGCTTCAACGCCCTCTTGGCGTTCAACACCCGGGAGCTCGCCTCGGTGACAGGCGACGGCGGGCTTGCCGCAGCGGCCGACGAGGTGGCCTTCGCCCTCGACGCCCGTTGGGATGACGACCTCGGCACCTGGGTTGACGCCGGCCCCACCGCCGACGGGTCGGGCCGCTGCCGCACGGCCGACGCCCTGCTGCCGCTGCTGGTCACCGCCGACTCCACGAGGGCCGCCCGGGTGGTGGCCGACCTGTGCGACCTCGCAGCCCATGGTGGCCCGGTCGGCCCGACGGGCGTCCACCGCGCCGAGCCGGCCTTCGACCCCACCGCCTACTGGCGCGGGCCGGTCTGGCCACAGTTGGCGTACCTGCTGGTGCTCGGCACCACTCGGTTCGATCCCGGTGCAGCGGCGCAACTGGCGTCTACGACCGTGGCCGGGGCGTGGGCATCGGGGCTCGCCGAGTACTGGCACCCCGACACCGGAGCGGGCCTCGGCGCCACCCCCCAGTCCTGGACCGGCCTGGCACTCCTGCTGGCAGAGAGGGCCTGAGGCCCCGGCTCAGCCCTCGATTCGCCGAAACGTGAGCGTGATGTCGCCCATCGTCAACTCGAGCAGGTCCGGTTCGACGAAGCGGAGGGTCCCGACCTCGACCCGGAGGAAGCCGGCGAGGATCTCCTCCTCGAAGTCCATGACTGGATTGGAGGAGTCGTCCATGTCGGTTCCGACGGCCCCCACGAGGCAGAAGGCAGGCTGGGTCCCGCCGCCCGTCAGGGAGAGGACCCCGTTCTCTGCCGAGTACTTCGAGTTGAACCTGTTGCAGGGCCCCTGGCCGACGAGCCGACCTCG
>DCXR01000018.1:72700-72938 GCA_002329075.1 Candidatus Neomicrothrix sp. UBA2131 | reverse complement strand
CTCCACTTCGAACTCCACAACGCCCGCCACCTCATCCGCGGCGTCCAGGTCCACGACGCCCTGCTGGTGCTCGACCGTTCGCTCGAGATCACCAAGCTCCTGATCAACACCTGGGACGTGGTCGCCACCGTGTCCGCCGAAGGCTTCAACCAGTTCCGCAACCACCTCGACCAGGCATCCGGCCAACTGTCGTTCATGTTCCGCCACGTCGAGTTCATCCTCGGCAACAAGGACCGTC
>DCXR01000018.1:72077-72320 GCA_002329075.1 Candidatus Neomicrothrix sp. UBA2131 | reverse complement strand
AGCCCCAGCCTCTACGACGAGGTCATCACCATGCTCGACCGCCGGGGGTTCGCCATCGATCCCGGAGCGCTCGACCGCGACTGGTCCGATCCCTATCCCCCCGACCAGAGCGTCGAACAGGCCTGGTTCGACATCTACGACGACCCGAGGACCGGCAACGACCTCTACCGGCTCGCCGAAACCCTGGTCGCCCTCGACGAACAGATGACCCTGTACCGGTGGCGCCACTTCGTGCTGGTGTCG
>DCXR01000018.1:49768-71779 GCA_002329075.1 Candidatus Neomicrothrix sp. UBA2131 | reverse complement strand
TGGCGCCACTTCGTGCTGGTGTCGCGCATCATCGGCTACAAGCCGGGTACCGGCGGATCCACGGGCGTCGAATGGTTGCGCCACACCACGGAGTTCCGCTACTTCCCCGAACTGTGGTCGCTGCGCACCCGCCTCGAGACCTGAGCGGTTGGCTCCTCAGTCGTAGACGAGGGTGCCGTCGTCGAGGTCGGCAGCGGGGATCGTGTCCCTGTCGGCCCAGTAGTCCTGCGACATGCGCCACGGATCGTGCGCCCCCTGCCGCGGCATCAGGTGCATGGCGCGCGTCAGGTAGCCGGGGTTGAAGTCCTCCGGGTCGACCCACGGCAGCAGGTCCATGCCGGCATCCTCGTCGCGCAACGCCGGCGTCACCATCGAGGCACCCCGGTCGTCCAGGTGGTGCAGCAGCCGGCACACGAAGTCGGCGACCAGGTCGGCACGCAGCGTCCAACTGGCCCGGAAGTAGCCGAACACCCACACCATGTTCGGAATGCCCGTGAACATCATCCCCCGGTAGCCCACGGTGTCGGAGAAGACGAGCGGCTCGTCGTCGATGCAGAAGTCGATGTCGCCCAGCACGTTGAGCTCGAACCCCGTGGCGGTGACGATGATGTCGGCCTCGAGGTGGTCGCCCGACACCAACCGGATGCCCGTCTCGGTGAACTCCTCGATCTCGTCGGTCACCACCGAGGCGTCGCCGTCGGCGATGCTGTGGAACAGGTCGCCGTCGGGGATCAGGGCCAGGCGTTGCCGCCACGGCGGGTACGACGGCGTGAAGTGGGGGCTCACGTCGAAGTCCTCGCCGAGGACCTCCCGGATGCCCTTGAACAACTCCTCGCGGACCAGGTCGGGGTACTCGGCGGAGAGCCGCACGACCTGCTCCTGGTCGTGGAGGATCTTCCGGCGCACGATCTCGTGTGTCCACTCCTCGGGGACGTCGAGTTCCCGGAGGGTGTCGGCCAACTCGTTGCTGTTCGGCCGGGCGACGAAGTAGGTCGGCGAACGCTGCAGCATCGTGACGTGCCCGCAGTCGGCCGCCATCGCCGGGATGAGGGTTGCGGCCGTGGCCCCCGACCCGATCACAACCACCTGCTTTCCCGCATAGTCGAGGTCCTCGGGCCACGTCTGGGGGTGCACGATCTCACCACCGAAGCGGTCCACGCCCTCCCACTCGGGGGTGTAGCCGGCGCTGTGCCGGTAGTACCCCTGGCACATCCACAGGAAGTCGCCGGTGAACCGGACCTGCTCCCCGGTGTCGGTGCGGGTCACCTCGAGGGTCCAGCGCCGGTCCCCGGTCGACCAGGAGGCCGACGAGATCGTGTGGCAGTAGCGGATGTGGCGGTCTATGTCGTTGTCGTCGATCACCTCGCCCATGTACGTGAGGATCTCGTCGGCGGTGGCGATCGGCGGCCCGGTCCAGGGCTTGAACCGGTACCCGAAGGTGTAGAGGTCGCTGTCGGACCGGATGCCCGGATACGTGTGGGTCTTCCAGGTGCCACCGAATCCGTCCATGGTCTCGAGGATCGTGAACGTCTTGTCGGGGCACTGCTGCAGGAGGTGGTAGGCGCCGCCGATGCCGGAGATGCCGGCGCCCACGATCAGCACGTCGAAGTGCTCGACCGTCGATCCGGAGTCCACCGCCTCAGCCTGCGCCATGCCGGAATCGTCCACCACCGGGCACGCAGGTGCCACATCCGAGGCGCAATCTGCGCTGTCAGCGACCGAGTGAGCCGAGGGCGTAGTCGCTTTCCGAGGGCAGCTCGTCCGGCCAGTTGGTGCGCCATACCTCGTTGGTCAACTCGCCGACCGGCATGGACGCTGCCTCGAAGCCGGGCCTGGGCAGCACCAGCGGTTCCACGACCACGTCGTGGTCCGGGACCATGAAGTAGGGGAACGAATAGCGGTCGGGTCCCAGGTTGACCACCCGGTGAGGGGTGGCGACGAAGTGCCCGCCGGAGAGGAGTTCGAGCATCTCTCCGACGTTCACGACCATCGCGTCGGGTGGACAGGCGACCGTGATCCATTCACCGTCACGGTCCTGCACCTGGAGCCCACCGACCGGATCGGGATGAAGGAGGGTGAAGATGTTGGTGTCCCTGTGGGGGTGGATGCCGAAGTCGGCCCCGGGCGGCATGGCCGGGTAGTGCATCAGCGTCATGTTGGTGAGCGGAGCGTCGAACATGGCGTGCAGGGTGGTGCCGTGTACGCCGAGCGACGATGCCACTGCGTCGAGGAGCGTCCTGCCGAGTGAGTCGCATGCCGACCAGTACCGGGAGACGACCTCTGCCATCCGGTCGACCTCCGGTACCCACCGGTTCCGGCCGTAGAGGGGGCAGGCCGTGAGAGCCGGGTGGCCGTCGGGGCACTCCCAGTGCAACTTGAAGGCCTCGTACGCGTCAGGCGTCGTACCGGTCACCTCGCCACGGTTGGGGGTGAAGAAGCCGAGCGGGATGAAACCCCGGTAGTTGTCGGGTGTGATCCTGTAGCGCCGCTTCACCGCATCGCCGAGGGCGAAGAGCTCTACGAGGAGCGAGCGCATCTCCTCGAAGTGGGACTGCCCGATCCCGTGCCCCACGACGGACACGAACCCGACATTTCGCCAGGCATGGTCGAGATCCGTTGTGGCCGTCTCGCCACGGAGGTCCACGACGGGAACCTGAACGGCAGATTCGGTCACCGTCTCAACCTAGCCGTGACCTGTGTCACCCCCCCGTGGTCAGGACTTTTGTCCCTACTCCCGCCGCCCCTCTACCCCGATGATGGGGCTGGCGTAGAAGACGGGGCCGACTGCACTCACCAACCGAGGAGGGTGACACAGGTGAAGTGGACGGCTACAAGCACTGCAAGTCGTCGTCTGGGATTGCCTGCGGTCGTCCTCGCCCTCTCCGCAGGCTTGTGGTTGGTCGTGCTGACCCCGGCGGCCGCGCAGACGGCCGATCAGGGCGAGGCCGTCTTCAGCGCGAAGTGCGCTGCTTGCCACACGATCGGTGGCGGAACCCTGGTCGGCCCCGACCTTGACGGGGTCAGCACCAGGCGGGATACAGCCTGGTTGACCCGGTGGATTGCCGAACCGGACCTGATGCTGGAGGAGGGTGACCCGATCGCCGTCGACATGCTCGCCGAGTTCAACGACATCCCGATGCCAAACCTCAGCCTCACCGATCTCGAGGTAGCGAGCCTCGTCGCATATCTGGATGCACAGTCCGGTGCCGCCCCTGGGGTCGACCCGGACCCGGTGCAGCCCGTTGCCGGTCCAATCCAGCCGAATGCCGCCACCGGCAAGAGCCTCTTCGAGGGTTCGAATCGTTTTGACAATGGCGGCCCACCGTGCCTGGCCTGCCACAGCATCGCCGGTATCGGCGCCCTGGGTGGGGGTGCCCTCGGGCCGGACCTGACCGGTGCGTACGGCAAGTTCGGCGAAGCCGGCATGGCCTCGATCCTTGCCACCACCCCCTTCGAGACCATGAGCCCGATCTTCGACGATCACCCCTTGACCGACGAGGAACAGGTCCACCTTTCGCTGTTCCTCAGCCAGGCTGCCGTCAGCAAGCGGACGGCGGCCTCGGTTGGCCAACTGGCCATGCTGGGCATGGCAGGCGCGGTATTCCTCCTGTTGGGGATGCAGTTCCTCTGGAGGCGGCGCCTCAGGGAGGTGCGTCGGCCGATGGTGGCCCGATCGCGTGCTCGGATCGAACGTTTCAAGCAGGCAGAAGACGAGCGACGGGGTTCAACGCCCGGGACGGAAGGTAGGTAGGCACGTGGGTTGGATCCAGGACCTGGTTAACCCCGAAGCGCGCAACTGGGAGGACTTCTACCGGAACCGCTGGCAGCACGACAACGTCATTCGCACCACCCACGGCGTCAACTGCACCGGTGGTTGCTCCTGGGCCGTCTATGTGAAGGACGGGATCATCACCTGGGAGATGCAGCAGACCGACTATCCGCTCCTCTGCGACGAACTCCCGCCCTACGAGCCACGCGGATGCCAGAGGGGCATGTCGGCCTCCTGGTACGTCTACAGCCCGATCCGGGTCAAGTATCCGTATGTCCGCGGAGCGCTCCTCGACCTGTGGCACGAGGCCATGGCCACCCATGCCAGCCCGGTCGAGGCATGGGAGTCAATCGCGACGGACGACGAGAAGCGCTCACGAATCCAGCGGGCCCGCGGCAAGGGTGGCTTCAGGCGATCCACCTGGGACGAGGTGCTCGAGATAGTCGCGGCAGCCTGCCTCTTCACCGCCAAGGAGTACGGACCCGATCGCGTGTTCGGGTTCTCGCCGATTCCCGCAATGTCGTACCTGTCGTACGCGGCCGGTTCGCGCTTCCTGCAACTCTTCGGTGGCGTCAACATGAGTTTCTACGACTGGTACGCCGACCTCCCCAACGCCTTCCCCGAGATCTGGGGCGACCAGACCGACGTTGCCGAGAGCGCCGACTGGTACCACTCCAAGTACATCGTCTCGATGGGCTCCAACCTCAACATGACCCGTACCCCCGATGTCCACTTCATCGCCGAGGCCCGTCACGAAGGTGCCAAGTTCGTGGTCATAGCGCCCGACCTGAACCAGGTCGCCAAGTACTCGGACTGGTGGATCCCGGTCGAGGCGGGCCAGGACACCGCACTGTGGATGGCGGTCAACCACGTGATCCTCAAGGAGTTCCACGTCGACCGGCAGGTGCCGTACTTCATCGACTACATCAAGCGCTTCACCGACTCGTCGTTCCTCGTCGAGTTGACGCCTGAAGGAGGCTCACTCAAGGCCGGCCAGTTCCTGCGTGCCGACCGGGTGGAGCGCTACGCAGACGTGGAAAATGGCGACTGGAAGATGCTCGTGCACGACCGCAACTCCGGGGCCCTGCGGATGCCCAAGGGCACCGTCGGGTTCCGTTGGCAAGAGGAGCAGGGCCAGTGGAACATAAAGATGGAGGACGGCCTGGACCACCAGCCGATCGACCCCGACCTGACCTTCATCGGCGAGCACGACGAGGTCAAGATGGTCTCGTTCCACGAGTTCGCCGAGGGCGGGGTCTACGAACGCGAGGTGCCGGTCAGGTATGTGGAGACCACCGACGGGAGGGTCGCCGTCACCACCGTGTACGACCTGTTGATGGCCCAGTTCGGAGTCAGCCGGGGCCTCGCGGGTGACTACCCGGTCGACTACGACGACGAGCGCCCCTACACCCCGGCATGGCAGGAGAAGCTCACCGGCATCGGTCGGGACACGGTCACACGCCTGGCACGCGAGTTCGCGGGCAACGCCGAAGCCACCAACGGCAAGTCGATGGTCATCATCGGTGCCTCCATCAACCACTGGTACAACAACAACCAGTCCTACCGGGCACCGATTACGGCACTGATCCTCACCGGGTGCCCCGGTCGAAACGGTGGCGGCATGAACCACTATGTGGGCCAGGAAAAGTTGTCCCTGGTGGCACCGTGGACGAGCATGGCCCTTGGCCTTGACTGGTCCAAGCCCCCCCGCCTCCAGCAGACCCCCGTCTGGCACTACATCCACAGCGACCAGTGGCGCTACGAGGGTGATTTCACCGACTACGCCCGCGTTCCTCCGGAAACCAAGTGGGCCAAGGGCCATGCAGTCGACCTGGCGGCCGCGTCGGTCCGGATGGGGTGGATGCCCTTCTTCCCCCAGTTCGGCAACAACCCGCTTGAACTGGCGAGCGAAGCCGAGGCTGCAGGGGCCGGGACCAACGAGGAGATAGTCCAACGCGTTGCCGAGCAGTTGAGCAGCGGCGAGGTCAAGCTGTCCGTGGAGGATCCCGACGCCGAGGAGAACTGGCCCAGGGTCTGGTTCGTGTGGCGGGGCAACGCCATGCAGTCCAGCGCCAAGGGCGCCGAGTTCTTCCTTCGCCACTACCTGGGAACCCACGACAACATCGAGGCGATGGAACACGCCGCAGGGAAGACCGACACGGTCGAGTTCCGTGAGGAGGCACCCAGGGGGAAGATGGACCTGGTCGTGGACCTCAACTTCCGCATGGACTCGACAGCCCTCTACTCCGACATCGTGCTTCCAGCCGCCTTCTGGTACGAGAAGAACGACCTCAACACCACCGACCTCCATTCCTTCGTCCACCCGTTGGGTGAGGCCGTGCCGCCGGTCTGGGAGTCCAAGACGGACTTCGAGATCTTCAAGGCATTCGCCAAGAAGGTCAGCGAGATGGCGCCGTCGGTGTTCCCCGAGCCGTTCAAGGACATCGTCACCTCCCCGCTCAAGCACGACACCCCCGACGAACTGGCCCAGCCGCAGGTCCTGGACTGGGGCAAGGGCGAGTGCGACCTGGTCCCGGGGGTGACGGCACCACACCTGAACGTGGTCGAACGCGACTACGCCAACCTCTACAACCGCTTCATATCCCTGGGCCCGAGGCTCCGCGAGGATGGCGTGAGCGGCCATGGGGTGCACATCCCCGTGGCAGAGGCCTACGACGAGCTTCTGGAGAGCCCGGTCGGAATGGCCCCGGACCCACGACGGACCCGTGCCGTCGAGTGGGGCGGTCAGAAGTACCCGGGCCTGGAGGACTCCCTCGACGCTGCCAACATCCTCCTTCGCCTGGCTCCCGAGACCAACGGCGAGATGGCGTATGCGGCGTTCAAGGCCGAGGAGGAGAGGATCGGGGTTCCCCTCACGGACCTGGCCGATGACACGCGTGCGGTCAGGATGACATTCCACGACATAACGAGGCAGGTGAGGCGCACCCTCACCAGCCCGTGCTGGTCGGGTGACGTCAGGGACGGTCGCACCTACTCGGCGTGGACCCTCAACGTCGAGCGGCTGGTTCCGTGGCGAACGCTCACCGGTAGGCAGCAGCTCTACAACGACCACCCCTACTACATCGACTTCGGTGAGCACCTTCCGACGTACAAGCCCAAGTTGGATCCGGTGGCGACGGGAGACATCGTCCTCAGCCCCGTCGACGACGAGTCGCTGGTCCTCAACTACATCACGCCCCATGGCAAGTGGAACATCCACTCCACCTACAAGGACAACCTCCGGATGTTGACCCTGTCACGCGGGATGGATCCGGTCTGGATCAACGACAAGGAGGCCGCAAGGGTCGGGATCATCGACAACGACTGGGTCGAGGTCTACAACGACAACGGGGTTGTCGTGACCAGGGCTGCGGTGAGTTCCAGGATTCCTGCCGGGATCTGCCTCTACTACCACGCCGTCGAGAGGACCATCTACATCCCCAAGTCGCAGGTTCGTGGGGGAAGGCGGGCCGGAGGCCACAACAGCCTCACCCGCACCCGGATCAACCCGCTGCTGCTGGCCGGCGGCTATGCCCAGTTCACCTACGGCTTCAACTACTGGGGCCCGATCGGCATCTTCACCCGTGACACGTACGTGGTGGTCCGGAAGATGGAGAAGTTGGAATGGTGATGCACGAAGCGAACGGGAGCACCTGAGATGGACATCAGAGCCCAGGTATCGATGGTCTTCCACCTGGACAAGTGCATCGGTTGCCATACATGCAGTGTTGCGTGCAAGAACATCTGGACCGACCGCGAAGGCGTCGAGTACCAGTGGTGGAACAACGTGGAGACCAAGCCCGGTACGGGCTACCCCACCCTCTGGGAGAACCAGGAGGAGTACAAGGGAGGCTGGGAGGTAGAGGACGACCGGCTGCAACTCAAGTTGCAGAGCAAGATCGGCACACTCGGCAACATCTTCTACAACCGTCGACTGCCCACGATCAACGACTACTACGAGCCCTGGACCTACGACTACGAGCACCTCTTCAACGCACCAGAGGGAGATGACCAGCCGACCGCTCGACCCGTCTCGCTGATCACCGGTGAGTTCATGGAGATCGAGTCCGGACCCAACTGGGATGACGACCTGGGTGGCTCTCCCGTCTACGCCTCGAACGACCCCAACGTCGCTCCGCTCACCGATGAGGAGAGGGCCCAGTTGAACGAGATCCAGAGGGTGGTGTTCTTCTACCTGCCCCGGATCTGCAACCACTGCATCAACCCGGGTTGTGTCGCCGCCTGTCCTGCCGGGGCTGCCTACAAGCGTGGTGAGGACGGCATCGTGCTCGTCAACCAGGACAAGTGCCGTGCATGGCGGATGTGCATCTCAGGCTGTCCGTACAAGAAGGTGTACTACAACTGGTCCACGGGCAAGTCGGAGAAATGTGTCCTCTGCTTCCCACGCCTGGAAAGTGGCCAGGCACCGGCCTGCTTCCACTCCTGTGTCGGCCGAATCCGCTATCTGGGCGTGTTGCTCTACGACGCGGACCGGATCGAGGAGGTCGCCAGTTCACCCGCAGCCGACCTGGTCGAGGCGCAGCGGGGAATCATCCAGGATCCGTTCGACCCCGACGTGATCGCGGCCGCGAAGGCCAACGGGGTGCCGGACGGGATGTTGGAGGCTGCGAAGCACTCACCCGTGTACAAGTTCGTAAAGGAGTGGGAGTTGGCCCTGCCGCTTCACCCGGACTTCCGGACGGTGCCGATGCTCTACTACGTGCCCCCCATGTTGCCTGTTCTGGCCAAGATGAAAGACGGCAAGTACGACGTTGCCGGAGCCGAGACCGAGGGCCTGAAACCGCTGTTGACATCGTTGGAACACGCCAGGGTCCCGCTGCGCTACATGGCGGAACTGTTCTCGGCGGGCAACGAGGAAGTCGTGACCGAGGTCTACAGGAAGCTCATAGCGGTCCGTGTCTACAAGCGTGCCGAAACGGTGGGCGACCTGTCCCAGGAGGAGGCGCAGGAGGCGCTCGACGTCGGGAACCTGACGGCCGAGGAGGCAGAAGCCATATTCCGTCTTACTGCCCTGCCCTCGTTCGAGGAGCGCTTTGTCGTGCCCCCGTTGGCCCGCGAGGTGGCCATCGAGCAAATCGGGAGCCCCTACGACCGGAAGCGCGAGGGTGGGTTCGGCAGCCGTACTGCTCCGGAGCGGAGGTGGTGACCGTGGAAGACCGGTCCACCGTGAAGCGCGTCTGGGGGTTCTTTGCCGGGCTGCTCGACTACCCGACCGAGAGCCCCCTGGAAGCCGTCGGGGAGTGTCGGCAACTGGTCGCAGGGGTGTCACCGGATGCCGACGCCCTGCTGGCCCGGTTCCAGGGGTTCGTCGAGGGATCAACCCTTGGTCGCCTACAGGAGGAGTACACCCGGGCGTTCGACATGGACGAATCCCACAGCCTGTACGTGGGCTACCACTTGTTGGGCGAGAGCTACAAGAGGAGCGCGATGCTCCTCGAGTTCATGGAGCGGTACCGGGCGCACGGGGTCGAGGTGGCCGGGGAGCTGGCCGACCACCTGCCGGTGGTCCTGCGATTCCTCACCGTCTGCGACGACCGCGACCTGGTCGACGAGATCATCTGCGACGCGGTCTGGCCCTCCCTCGAGATGATCTCGGGGGACGGCGACGAGACCGACGCCCCGGACCCGGAAGAAGAGGGACCGCCGGTAGCAGCCGCCCTGCCCTACCACGAGTTGTTGGATTCCCTTCTGTTCTTTGTGCGGGCTTCCACATCCGGAAGCACGCAACCGCTCGCAGTGACCAGCGCTGTGGGGTGGCCGACAACGTGAGGAGAGGCTGACCATGTTGGATGATGTGCTGTTCGTGGCCTTCCCGTACCTGGCGTTCATCACCGCCGTCTGGGTCGGTGTCTACCGCTTCCGCAACGATCGCTTCTCCTACTCCAGCCAGTCATCCCAGTTCCTGGAGAACCGGATGCTCAGTTGGGGGTCGGCACCATGGCACTACGCCATCCTGACGATCCTGATGGCACACCTCGTGGCCCTTGTGGTTCCGTCAATCTGGGCCTCTGTGATCTCAGCGCCGATCCGCCTCTACACCCTTGAGGTGACCGGTCTGTCGTTGGCGTTGATGGCAACCTTCGCCCTCTGCGTGCTCGTCTATCGACGCCTGACGACACACCGGGTGCGGACCGTGACGACACCGGCCGACTGGCTGTTGTTCTCCCTACTGCTGGCCCAGGTGGTGCTCGGATTCTGGGTGTCCCTCTTCTTCCGCTGGGGTGCCGACTGGTACCTGCACACGACGGTGCCGTGGATCGGCTCCCTCGTGAAGTTCCAGCCCGACACCGCGACGGTCACCACGCTTCCGTGGGTGGTCAAGTTCCACATCCTGGGCGGGTTCGCCATCATTGCCGTCTTCCCATTCACCCGCCTCGTGCACGCCGTGATCTGGCCCATCACCTACCTCTGGAGGCCGCACCAGGTGGTCATCTGGAACAGGAAGAGGACCGGCACGGAAAGAAAGGCCCCGCGGTAACCACGGTCAGAGAAGTGGGGAGACAGGATCAAATGGCTGTGAATAGCCAGATGGAACCCGAAGCCCGATCCCGTGGGGCGAACCGGATCCTTGTCATCGCCACCATCGGGTTCACTCTCTGCTTTGCGGTCTGGGTGGTCTTCGCGATCATCGGACTGCCAGCGCGACAGGAACTCGGGCTATCCGACTCCCAGTTCGCGTTGCTTGCCGCCACCCCCATCCTCACCGGATCGCTACTGAGAATTCCCCTCGGCATCGTGGCCGACGTGTTCGGCGGTCGTCGGGTGTTCACGGTGCTGCTACTGGTTACCGCCGTTCCCGTCTACCTGGTGAGCAAGGCTGATTCCTATGCCGAACTGCTCATCTCCGCGCTCTTCATAGGACTGTCGGGAGCCACGTTCGCTGTCGGGATCGCCTGGGTATCCGCCTGGTATCCCCACGAGCGAAAGGGCTACGCCCTGGGGATGTTCGGTGCCGGCAACGTGGGCGCATCCATCACCAAGCTCCTGGCCCCCACCCTGGTCACTGCTGTCTCCGTCGGTGGCCTGGCCGGGGGGCGCATCCCCGGTGGGTGGAGGTTCGTGCCGTTCTTCTATGCCGTGTTGCTGGTTGTCATGGCGGTGTTGCTCTGGACCCTCACCCCATCACACGACATCAAGCCCGGCCGGGGGCGACCCCTGAAGGAGTTGCTGATGCCGTTGAGGCAGATCCGCGTCTGGCGATTCGGCTACTACTACGTCGTGGTCTTCGGCGCCTACGTGGCGCTGGCCCTGTGGCTCCCCAAGTACTACGTGGATGTGTTCGGAGTTGACCTCAAGGTCGCCGGCGTGCTCACCGCACTGTTCATATTCCCCGCCAGCCTGCTTCGACCCGTGGGAGGCCACCTGGCCGACCGAATTGGTGCTCGTCGGGTCATGCACTGGGTCTTCGCAATGATTGCCGTGGCCTCCTTGTTGTTGTCGTTTCCAGACGGGCACCTCACCCTTCACCAGACCAAGACGGCAGAGATCCGGGAGATACTGCCCTTCGATCAGAACATCTGGCTTTTCACCATGCTCGTGTTCATCATCGGGATCGCCATGGGCATAGGGAAGGCCGCTGTCTACAGGTACATCCCCGACTATTTCGAGGATGATGTCGGATCCGTGGGCGGGCTGGTGGGCGCGGTCGGCGGCCTCGGTGGCTTCTACCTACCTCTCCTGTTCGCAGGAGCACTGTTTCTCACCAACCTCCCCACGAGCGCCTTCTTCGTGCTGTTCCTGTTCTCATCAGCGGCCTGGGTGTGGTTGCACCTGACGGTCTTGCGGATCCTTCGAAGTGCGTCTCCCCATCTCGACCATGAGTTCGAACGGCGCGAGCACCCGGTGGGGACGCGATGAGCAGCGGGCCGACCAGTGACGATGGGTGACACGTCCCCTGGGGCCAACCGGAAGTCCCTTGATCTCTAGACCGGCCCTAAGCCAGGAAGTGAGGAGCAGGAATGGCTGAATTGTACGAATGGGAAGTCGAAGACGACGACTTCTGGGAGAACACGGGGAAGAAGGTCGCCTCCAGGAATCTCTGGATCTCGATACCCAGCCTTCTCTGCGGGTTCGCGGTGTGGCTCTACTGGAGCGTCATCACGGTCCAGATGCTCAACCTGGGGTTCCCGTTCTCGAATGCGGACCTGTTCACCTTGTCGGCCATTGCCGGCCTGGCGGGCGCGACCCTGCGGATTCCGAGCAGCTTTCTCGTGCGCGTGTCCGGCGGGCGGAACACGATCTTCTTCACGACGGCGCTGCTGATGATTCCTGCGGTCGGAACCGGCTTCGCACTCCTGTCACAGGACACCCCGCTCTGGATGTTCCAGGTGCTGGCGTTCCTCTCCGGCTTCGGTGGGGGCAACTTCGCCTCTTCTATGTCCAACATCAGCTTCTTCTACCCGAAGCGCACCCAGGGGCTGGCCCTCGGGTTGAACGCCGGTCTCGGAAATGCCGGTGTCACGACCATGCAGATCCTTATCCCGGTGGTGATGACCTTCGGAGTGTTCGAGAGCCCGATGGTCCTGAAGACGACCTCGGGAACTCTCATCGGGAAGATCGCCGCGGGAACCGAGACCTGGATCCACAACGCCGGGTTCGTCTGGTTGCTGCTGCTCGTTCCGCTCGCCTTCCTCGGCTGGTTCAAGATGGACACCATCCGGACGCAGAGCGTGTCGCCCGACATCGGCTCACCGTTGACATCGTTCGGGAGGATCAGCGGCATGTTGGGCATGGCCTTCATCCCGGCCGTCGCCGGGCTGTATGTAATCCTTCCCAACCCCACCGGACTGGGCTGGACGTGGGCGAAGTACCCGATCATCGGCCTGGTGATCTGGTCGACGGTGCTCCTGTTGAAGCAGATGCGAGGTGAGGTCAGACCCAACCTGAGGCGACAGTTCAAGATCTTCGGCAACAAGCACACCTGGATCATGAGCGTCATCTACACGATGACCTTCGGGAGTTTCATCGGCTACTCGGCCGGGTTCGCCCTTGCGATCAAGGTCATCTTCGGCTTCCAGCACGTGATGGTGGATGGGGTGATGACCCACGACATGGTGAACCCCGATGGGCCGTCGGCCCTCACCTATGCGTGGATGGGGCCGTTCATCGGAGCCTTCATCCGCCCGGTCGGCGGCTGGATCGCCGACAAGCTGGGTGGGGCAAGGGTCACCGAGTGGGTCTCAGTGACGATGGTCGCCAGTGCGCTCGGGGTGGCGTACTTCATGAAGCAGGCCTACCAGTCGGCGACACCCCAGGACCACTTCGTGCCGTTCTTCCTGTTGTTCCTCGTCCTGTTCGCTGCCACGGGTGTGGGCAACGGTTCGACGTTTCGCACGATCGCCATGGTGTTCGAACAGGAGCAGAGGGGACCGGTCCTGGGCTGGACGTCGGCTGTGGCCGCCTACGGGGCCTTCGTGGTGCCACAGGAGTTCGGTGAGCAGATTGCCAACAGGACCCCTGAGATTGCGCTCTACGCATTCGCCGCCTTCTATGCCGTATGCCTCGTGGTGAACAGGCGGTACTACCTGGGATCGAAGGCCGAGTACTCCAACCCGTAGCCCGCCGGTTGGAGTGCACCGGGTCGGGCCTGCCTGTCCGGTGGATTGGCCGAGGTGCCCTGTGCCTGGTTGCAGGTAGCGCGTGGCCAGGGGGATTCTGGCTGGTCGATGGCGGTCGATGGCGGTCGATGAGGCCGGAGGAGCGGGAGGTGGCGTCGCTCGGTGGGATTGTGGCCGAGTGCCGCCCGGCGGCGTCGAAAGGTGTGACGGATAACTAGGGTCCCGGGCGGGGAGGTGCCTCGACGGTGAGTGTTGGACAAGATGTGGGCGCAGGTGCTGAGGGGTCGCCCTTCGAGTTGGTGAACGCCGAGGGCACGGCACCCGTGCTCCTTCTCTGCGACCATGCCAGCCACATGATCCCGGCGGACCTCGATTCGCTGGGCCTCGACGACGTGCAGCGTTCCACCCACGTCGCCTGGGACGCCGGCGCCGCCGAAGTGACACGCGGCCTGTCCCGCCGACTCGATGCACCGGCGATCCTGGCCCGGTACTCGAGGCTCGTCGTCGACCTGAACCGGGATCCCGGCGAGGCCAGCCTCATCCCCAAGGAGGTCGACAGCATCGTCGTTCCGGGCAATCAGGGCCTCGGCACGGCAGAAAGGGACCAACGGGTGACGACCTTCCACCTGCCGTACCACCGGGCGGTCGCCGAAACCGTCGAACGACTGGCCGCCCGCGGGCCGGGGCCGGCCGTGGTCTCGATCCACAGTTTCACCCCCGCCCTGAACGGTGTCGAGCGCCCGTGGCAGGTCGGGATCCTGTCCGACCGGGACAAGCGCCTTTCGCGTCCGATGCTCTCGTTCCTGCGCGACATGGGGCTGCTGGTCGGCGACAACGAGCCCTATTCCGGAACCGACATCTACGGTTACACGGTGCAGCAGCACGCCGGACCCCGGGGACTGGCCAACGTCATCGTCGAACTCCGCCAGGATCAGGTCGACACACCCAGTGGGGCCTTCGAATGGGTCGAACGCCTCGAACGGACCCTCTGCGCAGCGCTCGACGATCCGCAGGTGCTCGAGCGGGGAGTCGCCGCATGACCGAGCCGAGCTTCACGATCGGCATCGAGGAGGAATACCTCCTCGTCGACCTCGAGACCCGAGACCTGGTTGCCCAACCCCCCGCAGAACTGTTGTCCGAAGGGATGGTCCGCACCGACGGTCGGATGACCACCGAGTTCCTCCAGTCGCAACTCGAGGTCGGAACCCGGAAGTGCGCCTCCGTGTCCGAGGCGGCAGCCGAGATCGTCGAACTCCGGTCCGTGCTGTCGGACCTGGCCGGCGAATACGGCAGCGCCATCGTCGCTGCGTCGACCCACCCGTTCGGTACCTGGGAGTCGCAGGAACTCACATCCTCCGAGCGCTACCAGAAACTCGACAAGGACCACCAGGTTGTTGCCCGCCGCATGCTCATCTGCGGAATGCACGTACACGTCGGCCTGGACGACGACGACCTGCGCATCGACCTGATGCGGCAGGCCTCCTATTTCCTTCCCCACATCCTGGCGCTCTCCACCTCGTCGCCATTCTGGTACGGGGCCAACACCGGGCTACGCAGCTACCGACTGACTGTCTTCGACGGCATGCCGCGCACCGGGCTGCCCGAGGTGTTCGAGTCGTGGAGCGACTTCCAGCGCCACGTCAAGGCCCTGGTCGACGCCGGGGTGATCGAAGACGCCAGCAAGTTGTGGTGGGACCTGCGCCCCTCCATCCGGTACCCGACGCTCGAGATGCGCATCGCCGACGTCTGTACGACCGCCGCCCACGGGGCGTCCCTTGCGGCGATCTTCCAGTGCGTGCTGTGGATGCTCTACGAGTTGAAGCGCAACAACCAGCGGTGGCGGGGCTACTCGAACATGCTGGTGCAGGAGAACAGGTGGCGGGCCCAGCGGTACGGCTTCGATGCCGGGCTGATCGACTTCGGCGTCGGAGCCATCGTGCCGATTGCCGACCTTGTCGAGGAGATACTGGAACTGCTGGGTCCGGCGGCCGACGCACTCGGGTGCGTCGACGAGTTGACCGGGGCACGCGACATCCTCGTGACCGGCACGAGTGCACATCGCCAGGTGGCCGTCCATGAGGCCTCCACGGCGGATGGAGCCGGGCCCGACGAGGCGCTCCGTGCGATCGTCGACTTCCTCATCGAGGAGACCAACCGGCCCACCTGAACCGGAACTACAGGAGAAGGGTTCCGGCCACAACGGTTCCCGACATCCTCGATGGCCGGCGATGCCCGACAGCAGTGGGAGAGTGACCCGATGCGCCGCCCCGAATCGACCCGGATACCCCTGTCGGTCCGCGTGATGTTCATCGCCTACTTCCTCAGCGCCTTCGCCGTCGTCGGCCAGGTCACCATCGTCGGGAAGCAGGTGTACGACATGACCGGCCGGGAGTTGGACCTCGGCCTGCTGGGGCTGGCCGAGTTCCTGCCCGTCGCCCTGCTCGTCCCGATCGCCGGAACAGTCGCCGATCGCATCGACCGGCGCTGGGTGTTCGGCGGCGCCCTCGTGGCAGAAGCGCTGGCGTCGCTGATGCTCTTCGCCTACGCCCGGTCCGAGCCCACCTCGGTGGTGCCCATCTTCTGGATCATCGGGTTCGTGGGCATCGCCCGGTCCTTCGCCTCCCCGGCGGGGCGGGCGCTCATCATCGACCTCTCGCCGGTGGCGGTCGTCGCCCGCGTCGTGGCGTTGAAGTCGGTCGCCTTTCAGATCGGGATCATCACCGGACCGGTCGCGTTCGGGTTCCTCTTCGTCGTCGACGAGCCCCTGCCGTACCTTGCTGGCACCGCCGCCCTGATGACCGCATTCGGCATCGCCGTGCTGACGCCCTCATCCGGGGCCCGCAGGCTCGATGCTCCGGGACCCGGCCGGGTGGTGCACGATGCACTCGAGGGACTCCGGTTCATCCGACGCAGCCCGATCCTGTTCGGCTCCATGGGGCTCGACCTGTTCGCCGTCCTGTTCGGAGGCGCCGTCGCCCTCCTCCCGGCCATCGCCGAGGACCGGCTCGGCGTCGGTGCCGTGGGCCTGGGTTGGCTCCGCGCCGCGGTCGGGATCGGGGCCGGAGCCGTGGCACTAGCGATGACGGTCCGGCCAGTGCAGCGGAACCTCGGACGGGTCCTGTTCACCGTTGTCACCGTCTTCGGCCTCGGTACCGTCGTCCTCGGATTCAGCAGCAACTACGCGCTGGCCTTCGTCGCCCTGTTGGTGCTGTCCGGCGCAGACGCCGTCTCGATGTTCATCCGCCTGACCCTTGTACCGCTGGCTGCGCCCGAGGAGATGCGCGGGAGGGTGCTCGCCGTCGAGAACGTGTTCATCGGGGCCTCCAACGAACTGGGTGCCGCCGAATCCGGTCTGACCGCAGCCGTGATGGGCCTGGTGGGAGCGGTCGTGTTCGGCGGCGTGTGCACCGTGGTCGTGGTCGCCTTCTGGTGGCGCTGGTTCCCCGACCTGCGCGACCTCGACACGTTCGAAGAGGTCATACCGACGACCCGGGAGTGAGACAGGGACAGTTCGTCACACGTGCCCGCCATCGACGGTCGGCGGTTCGACAACCCGGGTGCGGCGGCCATAACGTCGTCGGCAACCCCAAGGAGTGTCCGGTGACCGAATCCGTCCGACCGACCAATGCCTGTTTCGTCCTGCTCGACTCGCTGATCCGACACCTGCTCGGGTCCTACGGCGGCACCGAATTCGCCACACCGAACCTCGACCGGTTCGCCGCCGAGCATGCCACCCGGTTCACCCGACACGTCACCGGCTCGCTGCCGTGCATGCCGGCCCGCCACGACATCCTCGTCGGCGCCCTCGACTTCCTCTGGAAGCCCTGGGGGTCGATCGAGGCATGGGAACAGCCCGTCACGCGGGCACTGGCAGGCGCCGGCGTCACCAGCATGCTCGTCACGGACCATCCCCACCTTTTCGAGACGGGCGGCGAGAACTACCACACCGACTTCGGTGGCTGGGACTACGTCCGCGGCCATGAAGGCGACCCCTGGCGGACCTACCCCGACCCGTCGTGGGTGGGCGCACCCGCGATGCCCGCCCGCAAGGGTGGCTGGTGGTGGAGCAGCCTGGCCGGCTTCGACGCCGGCGAGAAGGCCTACGACCGTTCCCGAACGTTCTTCCGCGAAGAGGCCGACTACCCGGGCCCACGCACCATGACCGAGGCCGCCCGGTTCCTGCGCGACGCCACCCCGCACCACGACCGCTGGTTCCTGTTCGTCGACGAGTTCGACCCCCACGAGCCGTTCGACACCCCGCCCCCGTGGGTCGGACGCTACGAGGATGAGCCGTGGGACGAGGAGTGGATCATCTGGCCGCCGTATGCCAACGGGGCCATCAGTCGCGGCAACCTGACCGAACGCGAGGGTCGCCACATCCGTGCCAACTACGGCTCGAAGCTCTCGATGATCGACCACTGGTTCGGACGCATCCTCGACGCCTTCGACGAGGGCGGCCTCTGGGACGACACGGTCCTCGTGGTCTGCACCGACCACGGCCACTACCTGGGTGACGAGCGGGACGGCAGGGATGTGTGGGGCAAGCCCAACGTGCCGCAGTTCGAGCCCATCGGGCACACGCCGTTGCTGGTGGCGTGGCCGGGGCGGACAGGCGGTGGTACCTGCGACGCCCTGACCACCAACGTGGACCTTTTCGCCACCGTCGCCGACCTCTACGGGGTGACCGTCGAGCACCGCACCCACGGTCGATCCCTCGTACCGCTGCTGACGGGCGAGGCGGATTCTGTGCGCGACTGGGCCATCGGGGGCATGTACGGCAGGTGGGTCCAGGTCACCGACGGCACCACCAAGTACGCCCGGTCGTCGTCGGGCGACAACTTCCCGCTGTCCATGTGGTCGAACCGCTGGTCGACCATGCCCGTCAACATCGGCGGCTTCAACGAGTTGCCGGCCCCGGACGAAAGGGCGGTGCTCGATCACATGCCCGGGACGACCGTGCCGGTCATCCGCCAGCCGTTCCGGCCAGGCGACCTGCTGCCGTTCTGGGTGGCCGGTGCAGACAGCGACAGGCACCACCTCTACAACCTCGACGTGGACCCCGACGAGCAGGAGAACCGGGTAGGCGAGCGGTTGGAGGCTGAGATGCTGGACCTGCTGCACACGGCGCTCCGGGACGTGGAGGCGCCCTACGAGCAGTTCGAACGCCTGGGAATCGCCTGACGGCGACCATCTTTCCTGAGCGAGGTCGGCCTGTGGCGGTTCAGGCCTCGATGATCTCGGTGAGGTGGCCGCTGTCGATGTCGTGGACGAAGCCCGCCACCTCGTGGAGGAGCGACAGGTACGGGGTGTCGCGGATGCGTTGGAGGTCGGCGCGGAGCGTCTCGACGTGGTCGTCGATGGCGAAGAACTCGATCCCCGCGCCCGTGACCTCCTCGAGTTCGGCACTGGACATTCCGGCAAGGCCGCAGCGGGTGTGCTGCATCACGACCACCGAGGTGACGCCCATGGTGTGGCTCGACAGGGCCAGGCTGCGAAGGACGTCCTCGGTCACCCGACCACCGGCATTGCGGATCACGTGGGCATCGCCCAGGTCGAGGCCCAGTGCGGCGAACACATCGATGCGTGCGTCCATGCAGGTCACGACCGCAAGGTGCCGCCTGGGCTCGGCATCGGCGATCCCGAGGTGGTCCTCGACGTAGTCGCGGTTGGCGTCCATCAACTTCCGGATCTCGGACATGGCTCAGGCTGGGGGCAGGGAGGGCGAAATCCAACCAGCGGCGTCAACTCCGACGTCCACCCCTGGATGAATCGGCCGCCCGCTTCGCCAGCGTGAGCTCGACCCGCTCCGGCATCGCCTTGTAGTGAGGATCGAGGGGGTAGCAGCCCGAGACGAGGCCGTTGCGGGGAGCGGTGGTGCAGTCGCTGAAGGTGCGACAGAGGCGACGGCGGTCGACCTGGAGGCCCGCCAGCACGTCCGCCGGGAGGTCCGGGTAGGAGAGCGCCATGCGCCCGATGCCGACCGAGTCGACGTCGCCCCGCGCCACCACCGCCTGGGCCACGTTCGGCAGCCACTCCTGGAGGTAGGAATAGCCGGAGCCGACGACGACGAGGCCGGGGTGTCGGGACTTCAGGTCGGCGGCGGCATCGACGAGGCGCGCGACGTCGACGAGGGGATCATGCGGCGGCAGGTAGCCGTCGGAGGGAGGGAAGTACGCGGGCCGCTGGGCGTGCGGACAGTAGTAGGGACTGCCGGCGGTCACGCAGACCACGCCGACGCCGAGGTCGGCGAGCATCCCGAGCAACAGGTCGGGTTCGGTGAGGTCGAGCCCCACCCCCGTGCCGTCGCCTCCGAAGGCATGGTGGGCGCCCTCCTCCGGGACTCCGGTGCCGTCCGGCCCGGCGACATGCGGGGCAAGGTCGAAGGCGCTCAAACGCACGCCGACCGCAAGGCCGGGAACCCGATGGCGGATGGCCTCGACCGTCCGTCGCAGGAACCGGGTGCGGCCCTCCAGGTCCCCTCCGAACGGGCCGGGCCTCCCGACGCCCGACAGCAGTTCGTGGACCAGGTAGCCGTGGCAGGCCTTCACGTCCACGAAGGCGAAGCCGGCGTCGTGGGCTACCACCGCCGCCTCCACGAAGTCGCCGGACAGCCCCTCGAGGTCGTAGTCGGACACCACGCTCTGCCCGCCGGCACCGACCCGGCCGTCAAGCAGAGGGTGACGGTAGGCGGTGCGCGGCGCAGCATCGCTCCCGGGCCGTGCCCAGCGACCGGAGTGCGTGAGTTGCAGTCCGACCAGCAGGTCGTCGGCCGACCCGAAGCGCTCGACGTGTGCGTCCACGAGGACGCCCCTGAGGTCGGCGAGGTCGCCGGGCGAGTCCGGGCCGATGCAGAGCTGATTCGGGTTGGCCCTGCCCTCCGGCGTCACCGCCACGGCCTCGCCTCCCCAGACCAACTTGGCGCCGCTACCGCCGAACCTCGCCCAGCGGCGTCTGACCAGGTCGGTGGGCCGGCCGTCGCTGGTGCCGTCCCAGCCCTCCATCGGCAGGATCGTCCAACGATTGCCGACGTTGAACGTTCCGGCCGTGCCGTCGTGCACGGCCAGTCCGTCGGCTAGTGGCCCCGAGGGGTCGACCTGGTGGTCGAACGGCAGGTCGAGACCGAGGGAAGCCAGGTGCCCGGCGAACGCAGCGGCGTCGGCGAGCCTCCGAACCTGGACCGGCGCCATCAGGCGATGACCCCCATCCGACGGCCGAGGTCGGCGAGGGCCCCGAGGTCGCCGCCGGGCCGCCTGACGGCATCGTCGGGGACCCGGTCCGAGTCGATCCATCCGCGGAGCCGTAGGAACTGGGCGGCGTTGTGTCGGTAGCCGGGCACCGGCTCGCGGAATGCGAGGTTTCCCAGTTCCTGGAGGAGGTCGTTCAGATCGCGGAAACCCACCTCGTCGCCGGCGGCCCAGCGGCGGTCGCGTTCTGCGAACAGGTCCGGGGCGAAGGTCGAGAGCCCCAGGAGGTAGTCGGAGCCGTAGCGGACCATGTCGATGGCCAGGTCGTTGCCGGTCAACACCATGAAGTCGGGCCGGACCTCGTCGCGCAGGGCCAGCCGGTCCCACTCGGGTGAGCGTTCGAGCGACGAGTGCTTGGCGCCGATGCAGGCATCGATGTCGAGGAGGCCCCGGTAGGCGTCGAGCGGGTAGATCCTCCCGTAGGGCACGAACATCGGTCCCAGTTCGAAGGCGATGAACCGGTCGCATCCCCGGGCCAGCCGGGAATGTGCGGCGACCCATCCGTCGGCGTCGAGTGCGTTCAGGCCGTGCGAGGGGAACACCACCGGTGTGCCACCAGCCGTTGTGATCCGGTCCAACTCAAGGGCGTACCGGTCCGGGTCGAGCGCATCGCCGGCCTCGTCGCCGATGTGCGCACCGGCGACGAAGGCGTTGCAGTGCCGGGCGGTGGTGGCCAGCACCTCGGCCTTCGTGGCATCGTCGAGCAGCTGCACGTAGCCGGTGTCCATGTTGACGGCCGGGGTGAGCCCCGCAGCGGCTGTCCGCTCGACGTGTGCGGCGAACCCGGGCCAGTCGATCCCGCCGTCGTCGGTGTACGGCAGCAGGGTCGCCGACATGCCGGTGATCGTGCGACCCGGTCGGACCACGGCGCCCGGGTGGGGCGCCTCGCTCACCGGTCGCCCCCGCTGGTGCGTCGGCGCCGGAACGCCTCCGCCTCGGTGTCGGGCACCACGGGTTCGACCACCCGGTCGCGCTCCCTCTCCAGGAGGTCGAATGCCCCGGGAGGCGGGTCGGGTGCGTCCTCCCAGGCGGTCGAGCCGCCATCGGCCGAGGCGAACACGTGGCGCGTGAGGAGGTGTTCGCCGGGCCCGACCTCGACGGAGAGCAGCGGCATGGCGGCGTGTGGCTCCATCATGTTGGCGTTCGGCGGCAGCGGCCCGGCCCGCCCGTCGCCTCCGGCCCCCCGGATGCCCGACACCACCTCGGGAGCCCGGATCAGCACATGGCCGGGGCCCTGGTCGGCTCCGGGCCCCCTTCCGAACCAGAGCGAGTCCACGCCGACGGCGAATCCGGTGTCGGTGAGGGTCAGCGGCCGTCCGGTGCGAACGAGGTGGATCCGGTGGTGCCAGGGGGTGCCTCCGCTGAGCACGGTGTCGACCACGACGTCGTCCCACGGACGCCAGCGCGACCAGACCATCCC
>DCXR01000018.1:39859-49368 GCA_002329075.1 Candidatus Neomicrothrix sp. UBA2131 | reverse complement strand
CCGAGGTCGGCCCAGCCGAACTCGACGTCGCCGCTGAACCCGAACCGGGACGAGTAGGCGAACTTGCCGTACTTGGCCGTCGCCTGCTCGATAAACGACAGGGTCGGTGACCGGCGGCCCGAGAGCACGACCACGTGGTCGTCGTCCCGGTCGAGGACGAAGCCGGCATGCGGCTGGCCGACGGGTGCCGCGAGCGGGGGTTGTGGCTCCTCGTCGGCCGTCCAGAAGGGGTGGTCGGCAGGCGCCGCCAGGCCGAGGAACGCCTTCATCGCCCAGTAGGGCGAACCGGCCGAGTTGTAGCCCTCGGCCAGGCGGCGGTTGTCGTAGGCGTACCCGATGCTGAGCACCCCGTCCCGGTCCGAGATCGCCCGGTCGGCCCACCAGCGGAGGTGGCGCAGCGACATTCCCTTGGTCCGGCCCCAGGGCAGTGCCTCGAGGTCGGCGGCTGCGAATGCCCCCCAGAGGCTGCCCTGCGCGAACCGGTAGGTCTGGCTGCGGCCGTAGGGGAAGGCGGCGCCGTCGGGGGCGAACCAGTGTTCGAAGTCCGGTGCGAACGCCGCCGCCCGCTCGACGTAGCGGGCGGCCGCCTCCCGGTCGCCGAGCCCCGATGCCGCAACCATGAGTCCGTAGGCATGGAAGGCGAAGGGGAGGTACCAGTCGACGTTGCCCAGTGCCCCGTCCCGGTACCAGCCGTCCCCCAGGTGGTACTCCTCGATCTTGTCCAGCGACCGTTGGGCTGCAGCCGGGTCGCCGGGTGCGCCGACCCGCTCCCGGCCGAGGTGCACCAGCAGGCGGAAGAACTGCCAGTTGTTGGGTGCCGGTTCGAACCGGTCGATGCCGTCCAGCCAGGCGAGGACCCGCTCCCTGGCCGGGTCGGTGAGCGGCTCCCAGTAGTGCTCCGGGACGGTCGCCATGGCGTACCCGATCGCCGCCATCTCGACCATCCGCTGGTCGGGACCAGCCTCGCAGGCACCCCAGTACTCGGGGTGGTCCGGATCGGTGCCGTTGGCGAGCCCGTCGCACCAGCGGTCCCAGTGGTCGAACTCGCCGCCTCCGGCAACGAGCGGCACGATGCCGTAGAGCGGCCGGGCGTAGCCTTCGAGTTCGGCGACCCGCTGCGGGAACAACGCCGCCCCGCTGCCGAGTCGTATGCGTGCGCTTCCGGGGCTCATGTGGGGCAGCAGTGGCTCGACGAGGTCGCGCACGGCCCGCTGGACGTCGACCCGGTCGGCCAGGGGGTTGCCGGCCATCGGGTTGGCCCGGGGATCAGGCACGATCCGCCTCCCCGATCCAGGCCCGGAGGGTGGAGGCCTCGCCGACGAGGCACGCCGGGTCGTCTCCGGGGACGTACTCGAGGAACGCCCAGCGGTCATGGTCCCATTGTCCCGTGCCGTCGGCGGCGAGCACCGGTTGCCAGAGGTCCACACCGTCGGCGAGCGGTCGCCGGTCGAAGAACCCGGTGGGTCCCCAGGTGAACACGTGGAGGTGCGAGAGGTGTCCGGCGATCGCGGCGTGTTCCGCGAGGGCGTCGGCGCGCGAGAGGCCCGGATCGGGTTGCCAGTAGGTGAACAGGTTCGGTCGGTCGGCCTCGGCGAGAAGCGCCAGCGTCGAGGCGGCGGTCCCGGTGAGGGTGCCGGGGTGGAACTCGAGCGAGACGGTGAGTCCGCGGCCTCCAGCCCGGTCGGCGATGTCCGCCACGTCGGCCGCCCCGGCCTCGTCGGGTGCCCAGATCCGCAGGTTCGTGGCGCCCAACTGGACAGCGGTCGCACAGGCGGCGTCCACATCGTCGACCGCCGCACGGCCGGCGAAAAGGTAGGTGCCGTAGGACGGGCAGACGAGACCCGCATCGGCGCATCGGTCCGCCACGGACCCGGCGTCGGATCCCGGTGGCACGTGCCGGTCGGCGCCCCACTCGATCCCTGCCAGCCCGGCATCGGCCGCCAGCGCCACGACGTCGTCCACTGCGAGGTCGCGGAACGTGATCGAACAGAGGCCCGGCCGGATCGTCATGCGATCCGGCCCAGGTCTTCCCGCGTGACCGGGTGGAGGGGTGGCTGTCCTGCCACGAACCGTTCGACCTCGGTCACCGCCAGTTCCCCGAGCCGCCCGACCTCGTTGCCGAGCGACCCGGCGATGTGCGGGGTGAGCACGACGTTGGGGAGGTCGTAGAGCGGCGACCCGGAGGGCAGCGGCTCGGGGTCCGGGGTGTCGATGAGGGCGCTGAGGCGTCCCGACACGAGCTCGGCCTCCAGCGCGGTGGTGTCGACCAGGCTGCCGCGGGCGGTGTTGATCAGCCAGGCGCCGTCCCGCATCCGGGCCAGCGCCGCGGCATCGAGCAGGTGGTGGGTCGACGGTAGGGCGGGGGCGTGGACCGAGACCACGTCGGAGGTCGCCAGCAGGTCGTCGAGCCCGAGGGCGACCACCCCGAGGGCCGACGCCCCGGCGTCGTCAAGGTACGGGTCGGAGACCACCACCTCCACGTCGAGGGTGCGGAGTCGTTCGACCACGAGGCGACCGATCATCGAGGCGCCGATGATCCCGATCCGGAGTCCCCGGTTGCCGACCGGGGCGTGGTCGACGACGCTCGTCGTGCCGCGGGCCTGACGGTGCCGGTCCCGGATGCCGAACACGTCCTTGCCGAGCATCACGATCGCAGCGAACGTGAACTCGGCGACCGGGACGGCGTTGGCCGCAGCCGCCGACGTGACCGTGACGCCCCGCTCCCAGAGGGCATCCGTGACGAGGCCCTTCACCGTTCCAGCCGCATGGGCCACGAATCGAAGTGAGGGGAGTCGGTCGAGAGTGTCGGCATCGAGCGGCGGACACCCCCAGCCGGTCACCAGCACCTCGACGCCCTCGAGCCCGTCGAGGCCCGCAAGGTCGACCACGGCGGCGTCGGAGGACAGGTCGACGACGTGACCGAGACGGCTCCGTGCCGCCGGATCGAAGAGTTGGCCCTCCAGGCCGGGGTACATGACGAGCAACGCAGACGTGGACATCACCTCCATTATCCCGCTTGGTGTCGGTGTCAACGCTGCCCGGCAGGCAATGCTGCGACGCCGGATGGGGGAAGCGGTTGTCTCCGGGTCCCGCACGGTCCATGATCTGGCGATGCAACGGGATCCGACGGCGGCTCCCGATCGCCGACGCGGCGGACGGGCCGCACGCATGGCGAAGAACGAACAGGTGGCGGAGGCCGCCGGCAACCCCCGGCGCCGGATCCCCACCTACGAACTTCTCGACGAGGACGGCCTCGACGCCCTCGAACGGCACGCCGACTGGATCCTCGAGAAGGTCGGTGTCGAGTTCCGCGGCGACGCAGAGGCCCTCGGGCTCTTCCGGAGCGCCGGGGCGAGCGTCGATGGGGAATGCGTGCGCTTCGAGCCCGGCCTGGCCCGCCACCTGTGCTCGACGGCACCGTCCGAGTTCCGGATGCACGGACGCGATCCCCGGCACACCGCCACCATCGGTGGCGACCACGTCGTGTTCTCGCCGACCTACGGACCGCCGTTCGTCACCGACCTCGACCGTGGGCGCCGCTACGCGTCCCTGGAGGACTTCGAGAACTTCGTCAAGCTCACCTACGCGACGCCGTGGCTCCACCATTCCGGCGGAACGATCTGCGAGCCCGTCGACGTCCCGGTCAACAAGCGGCACCTCGACATGGTCTACGCCCACCTCCGCTGGTCGACGAAGCCGTTCATGGGGTCGGTGACCTCGCCCGATCGGGCGGAGGACTCGATAGAGATGGCCCGCCTCGTCTTCGGCAGCGATTTCCTCGAACACAACTGCGTCATCCAGGCGAACATCAACGTCAACTCGCCGCTGGTGTTCGACGACGTCATGTCCGGCGCCCTCAAGGCATACGCCCGGGCCAACCAGGGATGCGTGATCTCGCCGTTCATCGTCGGCGGTGCCATGGGCCCCGTCACCCTGTCGGCCCTGCTCGCCCAGGCCCATGCCGAGGCCATGGTCGGCATCGCGCTCAGCCAACTGGCCCGGCCCGGCTCGCCGATGGTCTACGGCAACTTCCTCACGACCATGGACCTCAGGAGTGGCGCCCCCACGTTCGGAACGCCCGAGGCAGTGCTGGCCACCTACGCGATCGGCCAACTCTGTCGGCGGTTGGGCCTGCCCCTTCGCTGCGGCGGCCACTACACCGCCTCGAAGACGGCCGATGCCCAGGCCATGCAGGAGTCCGCCGACGCCATGGCCGCCGCTGTGCTGGCCGGCGCAAACTTCGTGCACCAGGCCGCAGGCTGGCTCGAGGGCGGCCTCACCATCGGCTATGAGAAGTTCGTGATGGACGCCGACCACCTCGGGATGCTGCAGCGGACGATGCAGGGACTCGGTATCGATGAGAACAGCCTCGCCGCCGAGGCCTACCGGGAGGCCGGTCCGGGCATCACCTTCCTCGGCACCGCCCACACCCTGGCCAACTTCGAGACTGCCAACCACCCCTCGACGCTTCCCGACACCAACTCGTTCGAGCAGTGGACCGAGGACGGAGGCCTCGACATGCAGCAACGTGCCAACGCCCGGTGGAAGCAGGTGCTCGCCGACTACGAACCACCCGCCATCGATCCATCCGTGGACGCCGACCTACGGTCCTTCGTGGCCGAGAAGAAGGCGTCCATGGACGACGCCTGGTACTGACCCCTTCGAACGTCCCCCGGCCGGGGCTAGGGTCCCGCCGATGACGGACGGGGTACACACAGGCCACCTCCTCGACCGATCTTCCCCCTGGGAGAGCACCCCATGACCCGCATCGTGTGCCTGAACGGCGAGTTCCTACCCGAGGATGAAGCCCGCATCCCGATCATGGACCGGGGCCTGCTCTTCGCCGACGCCATCTACGAGGGAATGGGCGTGCTCGACGGTGGGATCGTCGACGTCCGCAAGCACCTGGCCCGCCTTCGCCGGTCGCTCGCAGAGGTGGGGATTCCCGAACCGCACACCGAGGAGGAGTTCCTCGGGATCCTCATGGAACTGGTGCGACGCAACGACGTCGACGAGGGCTTCCTGTACCTCCACGTGACACGCGGGGTCGCCGAGCGCAGCTACGTGCCGGTTGCGGGGCTCACCCCGACGGTGTTCGGATTCACCCAGCCACTTCATGGAGCCCCGGCGGACGTCGAGCCCAAGGGGCTGACGATGAGCTCACAGCCCGACCTGCGCTGGGCCCGACGCGATGTCAAGACCACGAACCTCCTCGGCCAGGTACTCGCCAACTGGGGGGCCTCCGAGGCCGGCGCCGACGAGGCACTGCTGGTGGCGCCTGACGGCACCGTCACCGAAGGTGGAGCCGTGAGCTTCTTCCCGGTCGTCGACGGGGCGCTGCTCGTGCGCCCGCTCTCGAACGACATCCTCCCCGGCGTCACCCGCAGCACGCTGTTGGAGGTGCTCGACGCCGAGGGGATCCCGATCGACGAGCGCACCTACACGCTCGACGAGGCGCTCGCCGCCGACGAGGCGATGATCACCGGTGCGTCCAGCTACGTCGAGCCGGTCCTGGCGATCGACGGCCACCCGATTGGCGACGGTACGTCGGGTGCCCTCACCCTGCGTCTGCGAGCTGCCTACCTGGCGCTCGTCCGCTCGCGGTTGCGACCGGCCTGAGATGGGAAACGACCCCCAACGTGGCAGCATGCGGGCGTGAACCGCATGGAGAATCTCGGAATCCGCAAGATCCAGCTTTCCGTCGAGCGGGTCCACCACGCCGGCGGGCCCGTTCTGGACGAGCCACTGCGGCGGGGTTCGATCGCCGCCGTGTTGGCCAACCCGTATGCCGGCCGGCACGAGCCCGACCTGAGCGCGTACATGGAGTCATTGAACCCCCTGGGCATCTCGATGGCCGAGGAACTGCGCGACGCCCTCATCGCCGATGGAGCACAGATCGAGGGCTACGGCAAGGGCGCCATCGCCGGCGTGAACGGCGAACTCGAACTGGCCGCCGTCTGGCATGCCCCGGGGGGCGCCGGCCTGCGGGCGGCGCTGGGCGATCCGAAGGCCATGGTGCCGGCCGCAAAGAAGGTAGGCGTGCTGGGCTGCCAACTGGACCTGCCGCTGGTGTACCTGCACGCCAGCTACCTGCGCAGCCACTACGACGTGGTGCCGGTGGTGGTACCCGACGGACCGCGGCCCGACGAGGTGGTCTACGCCCTCGGCATGTCGACGGGGCCGCGACCCCACCACCGGATAGGTGGCTTCGCCATCGACGAGGTCGAGGGCAGCGACGGCCTTCGCTGAGCGATCCGGAAGCATGGACGTTCGGCTGATGACATTCATCTAGACACTCTTCCGAGTGCGTTATAGGCTCTCACTCCATGGCGTGTGACCGCGCCTCCCGCCCGCCTTCCCCGAGGAGCAACCGATGACCCGCATGACCCCCAGCGAGGCCTTCGTCGAGACCCTGGTCGCCAACGGCGTCGAGACAGCCTTCGGCATCATGGGTTCGGCCTTCATGGATGCCATGGACATCTTCACCCCTGCCGGCATCCGCCTCGTGCCCGTCGTCCACGAACAGGGCGCCGCCCACATGGCCGACGGCTTCGCCAGGGTCAGCGGCCGCCACGGCGTCGTCATCGGCCAGAACGGCCCCGGCATCTCCAACTGCGTGACCGCCATCGCCGCCGCCTTCTGGGCCCACAGCCCCGTCGTCATCGTCACCCCCGAGACCGGCACCATGGGCATCGGCCTCGGCGGCTTCCAGGAGGCCAACCAACTCCCGATGTTCGAGGAGTTCACCAAGTACCAGGGCCATATCGTCAACGAGAAGCGCATGGCCGAGCTCACCGCCCGTTGCTTCGACCGGGCGATCCTCGAGATGGGCCCCACCCAGCTCAACATCCCGCGCGACCGCTTCTATGGCGAGATCGACGTCGAGATCCCCGAACCCATCCGCATCGAACGCGGCGCCGGCGGCGAGCAGAGCCTCGACGAGGCCGCCGACCTGTTGGCCTCCGCGGAGTTCCCCGTGCTGCTGGCCGGTGGCGGCGTGGTCATGGGCGACGCCGTCACCGAGACCATCGAACTGGCCGAACGCCTCGGCTGCCCCGTCGTGAACTCGTACCTCCACAACGACTCCTTCCCGGCCAGCCACCCGCAATGGTGTGGCCCACTCGGCTATCAGGGCTCCAAGGCCGCCATGAAGCTCATCACCCGCGCCGATGTCGTGCTCGCCCTCGGCACCCGGCTCGGCCCGTTCGGCACCCTGCCCCAGCACGACATGGACTACTGGCCCGCCGATGCCAGGATCATCCAGGTCGATGCCGACGCCAAGATGCTCGGCCTCGTCAAGAAGGTCTCCGTCGGCATCTGCGGCGACGCCGGAGCTGCAGCAAGGGCCCTCACCGCCCGCCTGGCCGACCGCACGCTGGCCTGCGACGCCACCCGCGACGAGCGCGCCGCCGCCACCGCCGCCGAGAAGGCCGACTGGGAAGCAGAGCTCGACGACTGGACCCACGAGACCGACGACTTCAGCATCGACATGATCAAGGAGGCCATCGACGAGGAGGGCAACTGGCTGCACCCGCGCCAGGTCCTACGCGAGCTCGAAAAGGCCATGCCGCCCCGGGTCATGGTCTCCACCGACATCGGCAACATCAACTCCGTCGCCAACAGCTACCTGCGCTTCGAGGAGCCCCGCTCCTTCTTCGCCGCAATGAGCTGGGGCAACTGCGGCTACGCCCTTCCCACCATCATCGGCGCCAAGGCCGCCGCCCCCGACCGTCCCGCCGTCTCCTACGCCGGCGACGGCGCCTGGGCGATGAGCATGGTCGAGGTCATGACCGCCGTCCGCCACGGCATCCCCGTCACCGCCATCGTGTTCCACAACCGACAGTGGGGCGCCGAGAAGAAGAACCAGGTTGACTTCTACGGTCGCCGGTTCGTCGCCGGCGAACTCGACGGCGACGAGGACTACTCGGAGATCGCCCGGGCCATGGGCGCCGAAGGCGTGCGCGTCGACCAACTCGAAGACGTCGGCCCGGCACTCCGGGCCGCCATCGACGCCCAGATGACCGATGGCAGGACCACGGTCGTGGAGATCATGTGCACCAAGGAACTGGGCGACCCGTTCCGCAAGGACGCCCTGTCCCGCCCGGTCCGCAACCTCGAGAAGTACACCGACTTCGTCTGAGCCGGCGCCCGTTGCTGCGGGCTCCTACTGCAGGCCCTTGACTGCCCCGCTGTCGACCGGGACCGATGCACCGATGATCGACTTCGCGGATTCCGAACACAGGAACGCCACGATCCTCCCGAAGTCGCCCGGATCGCCGAGTCGCCCGGTGGGTACCGAATCGGCCACGCCGTCGAGGTCGTCGTAGAGTTGGGCCAGCCGGTCGGTGGCGTGCAGGCCGGGTTGCACCGTGTTGACGATGACGCCGTCGCCGGCCACCTCGAGGGCGGTGGTCTTGAGGAAGGCCGTCAACCCCGAGCGGGCGGTGTTCGACAGGATCAGGTTGGCCATCGGCTGGCGGACCGCCGCCGACGTCACGGCGACGACCCGTCCCCAGCCCCGCTCCTGCATCGGAGGCACGAAGGCCTTGGTCAGGGCGACCATGGACAGCAGGTTCAGTTGCAGCGCCGCCTGGTAGGCATCGACTTCGGTCGAGGCGAAGTTGCCGGGCGGCGGGCCGCCGCCGTTGGCGACGAGGATGTCGACCTGGCCGAGCGCGGCGGTGGCGTCGTCGACCAGCACGTCGATGCTCGCCGGTTCGGACAGGTCCACCGTGAGCACGACCGGGTCACCTTCGATCGTGGCGGCGGCGGCCGCCAACTTCTCGACCGAGCGTGATGCCAGCGCCACGCGCGCACCCTCCGCCGCCAGTGCCCGGGCACACGCCAGCCCCAGTCCGGTCGAAGCGCCGGTCACCAACGCCGTGCGTCCCGAGATTCCGAGGTCCATCGCAGCCTTCCCTGAGGTTCAACCGATTCGGGAACGGTACCGCCTCGGTATCCGGAGATGGCACGGCACCGTGCGAGGATGCGCGGCATGGGAACGTCAGAGGAGAGGACCGGCGGGCAGGTGCTCGTCGACTGCCTGCTCGCCCAGGGCGTCGACACCGCCTTCGGGGTGCCGGGCGAGAGCTACCTCGCAGCCCTGGACGCCCTCTACGACGTTTCCGATCGGCTGCGCTTCGTCGCCTGTCGTCAGGAGGGCGGTGCGGCCTACATGGCCGAGGCCTATGGCAAGTTCACCGGCCGGCCCGGCATCTGCTTCGCTACCCGTGGCCCGGGGGCCACCAACGCCTCGATCGGCGTTCACACGGCACGACAGGCTTCGACGCCGATGGTGCTCTTCGTCGGACAGGTCAGCCTCGGGCACCGTGGTCTCGAGGCCTTCCAGGAGATCGAGTACCGCTCCTTCTTCGACGATCTCGCCAAGTGGGTCGTTGAGGTCGAGTCGGTCGACGACCTGCCGGCAACCGTCGGAAGGGCCTTCACCGTGGCGTGCTCGGACCGGCCGGGTCCCGTGGTCGTGTCTCTTCCGGAAGACGTCCTGCGGG
>DCXR01000018.1:32829-39446 GCA_002329075.1 Candidatus Neomicrothrix sp. UBA2131 | reverse complement strand
CGCCGAGCGACCGGCCCTGCTGGTCGGAGGTGGCGGATGGACGGATGCCGGCCGGTCGGACCTGCGGTCGTTCGCCGAACGCAACGACCTCCCTGTCGTCGTCACGTTCCGGCGCCACGACCTGTTCGACAACACCGACGACCGCTACGCCGGCGAGGCAGGGGTGGCGATGCCGGCAGTGGTTCGCCAGACCCTGGCCGAGGCCGACGTGGTGGTCGTCCTGAACGCCCGGTTCGGCCAGATGGCGACGCACGCCTACACGCTCTTCGGTGCAGGCCCGCTGTCGCTGCCGACCGGCCAGACGATCGTCCACGTGCACGCCTCGGACGCGGAGTTCGGGAAGGTCGTCGACGCCGACCTCACGGTCCACGCCGGCCCGAACAGGATGGCGGCGGCGCTTGCCGAGGTCGAAGTCGAGGGCCATGCCCGCTGGACGCGGTGGTGTGCCGACCGCCGTGCTGCCTTCCTCGACACGCTCGACTACCCGCCCCAACTCGGCGACCTCGACATGGGCGATGTCGTCGCCTGGTTGCGGGAGAACCTCCCCGATGACGTCATCGTCACCGCCGGCGCCGGCAACTTCAGCGTCTGGGCCGACAAGTTCCTGCTCTACGGCGAGCGGGCCCGCCTGCTGGCGTCGCAGAACGGGACCATGGGCTACGGCCTCCCGGCAGCAGTTGCCGCCAAGTTGGTCGAACCGGACCGGACTGTCGTGTGCTTCGCCGGTGACGGTGACCTCCAGATGAACCTGCAGGAACTCGGAACCGGCCTCCAGGAGGATGCCCGACCGATCGTGTTGGTCGTCGACAACGGCTCCTACGGCACGATCCGGATGCACCAGGAACTACACCACCCCGGCCGGGTGGTCGGCACCGACATCGTGAACCCCGACTTCGTGGCGATTGCCGGCGCCTACGGCATGCACGCCGAACAAGTCCTGGCCACGGCCGACTTCGGCCCGGCATTCGACCGGGCGTTGGCCTCATCGACCGGCGCCCTGCTCCACCTCGTCGTCGCCACCGACCAACTCACCCCCCGCCTGACCGTCGAGCAGGCTCGACGGACCGACGGCTGAGGGCGTTGGCTTCCGTCATCCCTGCGACCCGTGGGAGGATGCCCGCCGTGCAGATCGACACCGAACTCGTCAGCTGGTGGCTGTTCCTCGCCTGTGCGATCGGGTTCACGACCATGGCGATCCGGGAGCGGGACCTGCTGTTCCCCGTGTCGACGCTGTTCCCGGGGCCGCCTGCCTCGTGCACCCCATCGGACGTCGCAGCGACTGAGCGCTCGGTGACTGGATAGGTTCCCCTCGATGGCACGCAGCACCCACCAGGCGCTGGCCGACGACCGCAACGCCTCGGTGCAGATCTGGATCAACGACGAGTTCTTTCCCCGCCCCGAGGCGAGGATCTCGGTGTTCGACAGCGGCTTCCTGGTCGGCGACGGCATCTGGGAGGGCATTCGCCTCCACCATGGCCGCTTTGCCTTCCTCGACCGGCACCTCGACCGGCTGTTCGCCGGAGCCACCGCCATCGACCTCGACATCGGCCGCACCAGGGACGAGGTGGCCACCGCCCTGCGGGCAACGGTCGACCGCAACGACATGCACGACGGCGCCCACATCCGCCTGATGGTCACCCGTGGCGACAAGAAAACCCCGTCGCAGCACCCGTCGAACGTCATCGGCGGACCGAACATGGTGATCATCGCAGAGCACAAGGTGGCCGACCCGTCGGTGGCCGACGAGGGCATCACCCTGTTCACGGCCACCGTGCGGCGCCCCGGCCCCGAGGTGCTCGACCAGCGCCTGAACTGCCACTCGAAGCTCCACGAGGTCATCGCCCTCATACAGGCCGTGAAGGCCGGTGCCGACGAGGCCCTCATGCTCGACCCGACCGGCTCCGTGGCCACCTGCAACGCCACCAACTTCTTCATCGTCCGGGACGGTGAACTCTGGACGTCGACCGGCGTCTACAACCTCAACGGCATCACCAGGGAGGTCGTGCTCGAAGAAGCCGAGGCCGCCGGCATCCGCACTCATCAGGCGCCGTACTCGCTCGACGACGTCTACGCCGCCGACGAGGCGTTCGTGACCGGCACGTTCGGAGGGCTCACCCCGGTGACCGAGGTCGACGGGCTCAGCATCGGTGACGGCGAAGTCCCCGGCCCGATGACCCGACGCCTTCGAGGGCTCTACCGGGAGGCGGTGGCGCAGGAGGTCGGTGCATGACCCTGCGCATCAACTCCTGTTCGGGGCCGCGCAACATCTCGACGGTGCTGATGTACTCGTTCGCCCAACGGTCGGACACGACCGCACTCGACGAGCCGCTGTACGCCCACTACCTACGGGTCTCGGGTCGCGTGCACCCGGGTCGGGACGAGATCCTTGCCACCCGGGACTCCGACGGGGAGCGGGTGGTGGCCGAGGTCATGCTCGGCGCCTATGAGACGCCCGTCGTGTTCTTCAAGCAGATGGCCCACCACATCATCGATCTGGACCGGGCCTTCCTGGGCGAGTGTCGCAACATCCTGCTCATCCGGGAACCCACCGAGATGCTCGCCTCGCTGGCGGTCCGCCTCGACGATGCCACCCTCGCCGACACCGGCCTGGAGGTACAGGTCGAGTTGCTCGACTCGATCCTGGCGACGGGGGAGGAGCCCGTGGTGCTCGACGCCACGGTGCTGCGCCGTGATCCACGTGCGGCGCTGATCGAACTGTGTGGCCGGCTGGGGCTCGACTTCGACGAGGCCATGCTCTCGTGGCCCGCCGGCCCCAGCCCCGAGGACGGCGTCTGGGCGAAGCACTGGTACGACGCCGCCCATTCGAGCACCGGATTCCGCCCGTGGGAACCGAGCACCGCCACCGTGCCCGACCACCTGCAGCCGGTGCTCGACGCGGCGTTGCCCCTGTACGACCGCCTGGCCCGGTACGCGATCGCTACATGAGCCCCTCGATCGAGCGGCTCCTCGATGCCCCGATCGTCGGGCCGGACAGCCACCCGACCATGGGATCCAACATCCAGGGTCCGTCGGTACTGAGCGTCCCCGAATGGATCGAGGAGCCACTGGGACGCCTGTACCTCTACTTCGCCGACCACAAGGGCACCTACATCCGACTGGCGTTCGCCGACCAGGTCGCCGGACCGTGGGTCGTCCACGCTCCCGGCGCCCTCCAACTCGTCGATTCGGGGTTCCCGACGGAGCCGTTCGAGGTCTCCGACGAGGAGCTCGACGCGATCCGTTCCCGCTACGAGGACGTCCTCGGCTTCGACCGGATGCCGAGTGACCTGCGTGGCGACCTGACCATCCCGCACGTGGCCTCGCCCGACGTGCATGTCGACGAGGCGGCCGGCGAGGTGGTCTGCTACTTCCACGGCCTGGCGGAGTTGGGTCGACAGGCCTCGAAGGTGGCGGTCTCGACGGACGGGATCACGTTCAGCGTGCTGCCCGGGGAGGTTCCACACACCTACCTCCGGGCGTTCCTCCACGACGGGGCGACCTATGGGCTGGCGATGCCCGGCGTCGTGTACCGCTCGGCCGACGGACGCACCGGCTGGGAGCAGGGGCCGACCCTGTTCGGGCGGGACATGCGTCATTCGGCCGTGACGGTGCGCGACGGCACCCTGCACGTGTTCTGGACCCGGGTGGGCGACGCCCCCGAGTCGATCCTCCACTCGACCGTCGACCTCGATGGCGACTGGGGGAGGTGGAGGGCGTCGAAGCCTGCCGAGGTCTTGCGACCCGAGCGGCCGTGGGAGGGCGCCGACCTGCCGGTGGAGCCGTCGATCCGTGGTGCGGCCGAGGGGCCGGTCCGGCAGTTGCGCGATCCGGCCCTGTTCGAGGATGGTGGGCGGACGTTCCTCTTCTACGCGGTGGCCGGGGAGTCCGGCATCGGGGTCGCGGAAATCACCTGGTAGTGGCGAGCGCCACGGCCACTTCGGTGGCGACGTTGGCGTTTTCCTGCACGAGGGCCACGTTGGCGTCGAGGCTCGCCCCGCCGGTGGCATCGCCGATGTGGGCCAGCAGGAACGGCGTGATGTCGCTTCCCGTGATCCCGGCTACCTCGGCGGCGGCCAGGCCGTCGGTGATTGCCGCGTCGATCACGGCCCGGTCGGCTTCGTGGCCGGTGGGGATCGGGACGCCGAGCACGGCGCCGGTCGTGAGGCCGGCCGACCAGTGGGTGTCGAGTACCGCTGCAGCGTGGTCGGCACCGTCGACCCTCGCGTCCACGGGCAGGTCGGCGCCCCTGGTCCAGAACTCGGGGAAGGCTTCGGTGCGCCAGCCGAGAACAGGCACGCCGAGGGTCTCGAGCGCTTCGAGGGTGCGGGGCAGGTCGAGCACCGCCTTGGCGCCTGCGCACACCACGGCCACGGGGAAGCGGCCGAGGGCGGTCAGGTCGGCGGAGATGTCGTGGTCGTCGCCCCGGTGCACCCCGCCGATGCCGCCGGTGGCGAAGACCCGGATGCCGGCCCGGTGGGCGGCGAAGATCGTGGCGGCGACGGTGGTCGCTCCCAGTCGCCCCGAGGCGAGCACGGCGCCCACGTCCCGGAGGGAGACCTTGGCCACCTCGTCGGTGGAACCGAGCTGTTCGATGTCGTCATCGAACAGCCCCACCCGGAGCGTCCCATCCACGAGGGCGACCGTGGCGGGAACGGCGCCCCCGGACCGGATTAGGGATTCGAGGGCGAATGCCGTCTCGACGTTGCGGGGATGGGGCATGCCGTGGGCGATGATCGTGGACTCGAGGGCCACGACCGGTCGGCCGTCGGCCAGTGCATCGGCGACCTCGTCGGCAATGCGCAGGGGATCGTCCACCAGGTCATTGTGCCGCATGGGGCGACCGTCCGACACCGTGGAAGAGCGACGGAAACCATCGGTATATCGATATTATGCAACCGAATCCCTTGCGTCTATGATATTTGACAACGGAATCCCTTGCAGTTGAACGACCCGTGCGCGAGAATGCCGGACATGAGGCGTCCGACGCTGCGCATTCTCGACCCCGCCACCCGCTCGACGACCTCATCGGCGAGAACTCGTGCGGCAACCACCCAGCCGACGGCGGCTGGTACTACGGAGTCACCATTGCCGTCGACCCGGGGTACAGGCGGCTCGGCATCGGCCAGCAGTTCCACGTGCGCCGCAAGGACCTGGTCCGGCGGTTCGCCAGGCAGGGGATCGTGGCCGGTGGCGTCATCCCCGGCTACAAGGACCACCTCCGCGACATGTCCGCCGACGCATACGTCGACAAGGTCGTCGCCGGCGAGCTCCACGACCCGGCGCTCAGCTTCCAACTGGAGAACGGCTTCGAGGCCCTGGGCACCATTCCCGACTACATGGACGACGCCGCCGTTGGGGACAACGCCGTGCTGATCGTGTGGAGGAACCCGGATCTGGCGGACACGGCCTGAGCGTCGACCCGGCAGACTGGCTGCATGTCCTCCCTCGAAGAGCGCCGAGCGCGTGGCGCACTCGGGCACCTCCGCATCGCCGACTTCAGCAGGGTCCTGGCCGGCCCGCTCGCCACGATGGTGCTGGGCGACCTAGGCGCCGATGTCGTCAAGGTCGAACAACCCGGGGTCGGAGACGACACCCGCACGTGGGGCCCGCCGTGGTGGGACGACGGCGACGGCCCGACCAGCACCTACTTCCTGACCCTCAACCGCAACAAGCAATCCATCGCCCTCGACCTGCGCCGGCCGGACGACCTCGCGGTGGCCCGACGCATTGTCCTGGGCGCCGATGTCGTGGTCGACAACTTCCGACCGGGCACGATGGGCCGCTTCGGCCTCGACCGTGAGTCGCTGGCCGCCGAGCAGCCGTCGATCATCACCTGCTCGGTCACCGGCTTCGGCAGTTCCGGTCCCGGAGGCGACCTGGCCGGATACGACTTCCTCGTCCAGGCCATGAGCGGCCTCATGCACGTCACCGGCGAGGTCGACGGCGAACCCTCCAAGGTCGGCTCGGCCGTGGTCGACAAGCTCACCGGCCTCTACGCCGCCATCGGCATCCTCGCCGCCGTCGAAGAACGGCGCGAGACCGGCCTCGGCCAGCATGTCGAGGTCTCCCTCATGCAGTCGGCACTGGCCGGGCTGCTCAACGTGGGCAGCGCCCACGTCGCCGCCGACGTCGACCCCGGCCGACACGGCAACCGGCACCCCTCCATCGCCCCGTACGAGCCCTACCGAGCCGCCGACGGGATGGTCGCCGTGGCGGCCGCCAGCCCCGTGCTCTGGGAGAGCTTCGCCGGCGTGCTCGGGCGACCCGAATGGTGCGAAGACCCGAGGTTCGCAGCCAACGAGGACCGGGTGGCCAACGTCCACGCCCTCGCTGCCGAGGTCGAGCAGGTGATGGCCGCCGAAACCGTCGAGGAGTGGGTCACGCGATTTCGGTCAGCCGGAATCCCGGCCGGACCGATCAACGACGTCCGGTCGGCATTCGCCACCGCCGAGGCGCTCGGCCTCGACCCGATCGAGGTGTTCGGCGAAGGCGATGGGGCGTTCCGTTCGGTGCGTTCGCCGATCGGCCTGTCGGCCACACCACCCGTCGTCCGACGGCCGCCACCTCGCAACGATGAACATGGCGAGGAGATCCGGGGCGGCCTCGACGACTGATCG
>DCXR01000018.1:3186-32507 GCA_002329075.1 Candidatus Neomicrothrix sp. UBA2131 | reverse complement strand
TCGCCGGTCAGCCCGAATGCGACGCCCGGAAGCGGGCCGGGGTCTCGCCGGCCAGTCGGGCGAACTGCCTCGTGAAGCCGGCCTGGTCGTAGAACCCGCAGGCTGCGGCGATCACCGCGATCGGGTCGTCGGTGCCGGTGAGCATCTCGGTGGCCCGTTCGACCCGTACCCGCAGGACGTACTGGGTGGCCGTCAGGCCGAATACCTTCTTCATGCGGCGCTCCAACTGCGCCTCGGAACAGTCGGCCGCCTCGGCGAGGTCGGCCACCCGCAACGGCTCTTCGAGGCGGGTCTGGACGAGTTCGACGACACGGGTCAGTGCCTCGAGGGCGATGCTCTCCTCGCTGGGCGTTGCCAGGTCTCGGCTCACGCTCACCAACGCCGCGACCTCGCCGTCCTCCTCGATCGGCAACTTCATCGTGAGGTACCAGCCGAACGACCCGTCGGGCCGACGGATCAACTCGAGTTCGTCCCGGAGTGGCTCACCGCTGGCGAAGACGTGCCCGTCCTGTTCCTCGTAGCGCTCCGCCAGTGGTGCCGGGAAGAGGTCGGTCGCCCGGGCGCCGAGGACGTCGCGCTTCGATTTTCGGCCCGATCGACGGACGAAGGCATCGTTCACGGCCAGGTAGCGGCCATCGGCGGCCTTCATGCAGAACATGACCAGGGGCAGCGAGTCGAACAGTTCCAGGAGGGGCTGGAACGCCCCGGTCGACCCGTGGTCAGGGGCGGGTGGGGTCGAATTGTCCGATTCGGACGCCATCAGGGCCCCGATCGTACAAGACCACGGAAGGTCGTTCCTTCAGACTGGAGGCATGCTCGAGACGACTGCCGCCCACTCGCCCGATGACGCCTCCGACGAGGCCGGCCACCTCACCGAAGACTCCGTCGCCCTCGTCACCCGCTGGATCGACCTGGCCCGTGGCGACGAGACCCGTGCCGAACGGACCCTCGGCGACCGTCTGGCCGGGCTCGTCGCCGACCCCGAAGGCGTGGCCTTCACGATGCGCTTCGTCGACCGTGTGGCCCGCCACCGCGACGACCGTGCGGCCGCCAGCGAACTGGCCCACCTCGTCTCCTCCGGCGACCTCCCCGGCTTCCTCGGTCCACTCGACCGGATGGCCCTGCGCATCGGCGGTCGCCTCGCCGCGCTGCTGCCGGGCCTCGTCATGCCGTTGGCCCGCCGCCGAATGCGCAACCTGGTCGGCCACCTCGTCGTCGATGCCGAACCCGAGCAACGTCGTGCACACCTGGCTAGGTGCAGGTCCGAGGGCTACTCACTCAACGTCAACCTGCTGGGTGAGGCCGTACTCGGGGACGGCGAGGCCGGACGGCGCTTCGAGCAGACCCTCCGGTTGATCGACGACCCCGAGGTCGACCATGTGTCGATCAAGGTCTCGGCCATCGCCAGCCAGATCAACCTCTGGGCCTTCGACCACACCACCGAGCGCATAAAGGACAGGCTCAGCGTGCTCTACCAGCGGGCGATGGCGTCGTCGCCGCCTACCTTCGTGAACCTCGACATGGAGGAGTACCGCGACCTCGAGCTCACCATCCGGGCGTTCACCGAACTGCTCGACGAGCCCGACCTGCTCGGCCTCGAGGCCGGCATCGTCCTGCAGGCGTACCTGCCCGATTCGTTCGACGCCCTGCGCCGGCTCACGGAGTGGGCGGAGGGTCGTCGTGCCGCCGGCGGGGCAGGCATCAAGGTCCGCCTGGTCAAGGGAGCCAACCTGGCGATGGAACGGGTCGAGGCCGAGGTGCACGGCTGGGCCCAGGCGCCCTACACCACCAAGGCCGAGGTCGACGCCAACTACAAGCGCTGCATCGACTGGGTACTGCGCCCCGACCACGCCGGGGCCGTGCGCATAGGCCTCGCCAGCCACAACCTCTTCGATGTGGCCTGGACCCACCTACTGGCCCGACAACGGGGCGTCGCCGACCGGGTCGAGTTCGAGATGCTCCAGGGCATGGCGTCCGCCCAGGCCCGATCGGTGCTCGACGCCACCGGCGGAATGCTGCTCTACACGCCCATCGTCGGGCGTGACGACTTCGACGTGGCGATCAGCTACCTGTTCCGACGCCTCGAGGAGAACGCTGCTCCCGAGAACTTCCTCTGCCACCTCTTCACGCTCCAGCCCGGCACGCCGGAGTTCGCCGAACAGGCCGACCGCTTCCGCGAGTCCGTCACCATGCGTTGGGCAGTCGGCTCGGCACCCCGCCGCGAGGCCGAGCTCGTCGAGGTGCCCGAGATCGGCTTCGCCAACCAACCCGACACCGACCCCTCACTGTCCTCCACCCGGACGTGGCTGGCGTCGCTGTCCGACCGTGAGGCGTTGCCACCGAGGGCCCCGGTGACGACCTCCGTGGCCGAGGTCGACTCGGTGGTGGCCGGGGTGCGCTCCGCACAGGCGGAGTGGTCGGCGCGCCCGGCGTCCGAGCGCCGCCAGGTGCTGCGCCGCGTGGCCGACGAACTCATGGCCCGCCACGACGAACTGCTCGTGACCATGGCGCACGAGGCCGGCAAGACCCTGCCCGAGGCCGACCCGGAGGTCGGCGAGGCCGTCGACTTCGCCCGCTGGTACGCAGAGTGCTGCCTTGCATCGGAGCGGATCTCCGTCGCAGAGTTCACGCCCCTGGGCGTCGTCGCCGTCGTTCCACCGTGGAACTTCCCGGTCGCCATCCCGTGCGGCGGTGTGGTCGCCGCCCTCGCCGCCGGCAACGGCGTCGTCTTCAAGCCGGCCCCCGAAACCCCCCGCTGTGCCGAGATCGTCGCCGAGGCCTGCTGGGCCGCCGGCGTCCCCGGCGGCCTGCTGCGCTTCGTTCGCACGCCCGACGACGAGGTGGGGCAGCGGCTCGTCACCGCCGTCGACGGCGTGATCCTCACGGGTGCCGTCGAGACCGCCGACCTGTTCCGCTCGTGGAGGTCCGACCTGCGGCTCTTCGCCGAGACCAGCGGCAAGAACGCCCTGATCGTCACCCCCAGCGCCGACCTGGACCTGGCCGCTGCCGACCTGGTGAGGTCCGCCTTCGGCCACCAGGGCCAGAAGTGTTCGGCCGCCAGCCTCGGGATCCTCGTCGGAAGCGTCGCCCACGATGAGCGGTTCCTCCGACAGGTCGTGGACGCCGCCGCCTCGCTGGTCGTCGGTTCCGCCACCGAACCGGCGACCACCTTCGGACCGCTGATCGGACCCGCCACCGGGAAGTTGGCCGACGCCCTCAGCACCCTCGCCCCCGGCGAGCGATGGCTCCTCGAGCCCCGCCGGCTCGACGACGAGGGTCGGTGCTGGACCCCGGGGATCAAGGCCGGCGTGGCGCCCGGTTCGGACTTCCACCACACGGAGTGCTTCGGCCCGGTGCTCGGCCTGATGGCCGCCCCAGACCTCGACACCGCCATCGACCTCCAGAACGCCGTCGACTACGGCCTCACCGGCGGCATCCACACCCTCGACCCGGCGCAGGTCGAGCACTGGCTCGAACGGGTCGAGGTGGGCAACGCCTACGTCAACCGTCCGATCACCGGGGCCATCGTCCGGCGCCAACCCTTCGGAGGCTGGAAGCGCTCCTCCATCGGGCCCGGCGCCAAGGCCGGAGGGTTCGACTACCTGCTCCAACTCGGCACCTGGCGACCGGTCGGAGGGTCAGCGGACCTCGCCGGCCACGTGGCCGACGACGATCGCTGGTGGGCCGAGCACTACGGCGTCGAACACGACCCCAGCGGCCTGTCCTGTGAGGCCAACGTGCTGCGCTACCTGCCACATCCGGATGTGATCGTCCGGATCGGCGACGGCGCCACCGACGGCGAGGTCGCCCGGGTGCTCGCCGCCGCCCGGCGCTGTGGTGTCGGTCCTCGGGTGAGCCGCCTGGCCGACGAGGACGACGCCTCGTTCGCCGCCTCGCTCTCCGACCACAGGTTCGGCCGCATCCGGGCCGTTGGCACCGTCGGCGACGAGGTGCGTCGTGCCGCCATCGCCGCTGAGGTCGACCTGGTCGACGAGGCCGTGACGGCCTCCGGCCGCCTCGAGTTGCGCTGGTACCTCCGCGAGCAGGCCGTCAGCCGGACGCTCCACCGCTTCGGGAACCTGGTGGGTGCCGAAGGAGGATGAACGTGGCGATCGGGGGCCGCTGATCGGCATCGACGGCGCCCTCCCGATTTCCCGGGCCGCCATCGACTTCCGGTACCCCGTACGTGGTGCTGGACTCCCTTGCCGACGTCCCCGCACTGCTCGACGCCTGAATCGTCAGGGTTCGAGCGCCGCCGGGAGCGACAGGCGAACGGTGCGGCCGCCCTCGACCCGGATGACCTGGCCGGTCACGAAGCCGGCGTCGGACGAGGCCAGCCAGAAGGCCGTGGCGGCGACGTCGGAGGGGTCGCCGATCCGTGCGATCGGGTGCAGGCGTGCCAGGTCGGCGACCACCCGGTCGCGGTCGGGGTGGCGTTCGACGTAGGACCGGTTCAGGTCGGTGTCGATCCAGCCCGGGGCGATGGCGTTGCAGCGGATCCCGAGGGGGCCCAGGTCGACGGCGAGGGCGCGGGTCAGGGCGTGGACGCCGCCCTTGGAGGTGGCATAGGCGGCGTGCAGGCGGTTGGCGGCCAGGCCCTCGATCGAGCCCATGTTGATGATCGAAGCGTCCTCCCGGCCCTCCATGAGGGGGACGAGGTGCTTGGCCATGAGGAACGGGCCGCGCAGGTTCACCGCCATGGTGAGGTCCCACTCGGCCAGCGACTCCTCGGTGATCGACCGCTCCGCCATGATCCCGGCGTTGTTGACCAGCACGTCGACGCCGCCGTGCCCGGCTTCGACCGACTGGGCGAACTCGAACACGGAAGCCTCGTCGGTGACGTCGAGGGGCACCCACTCGCGGTGTCCGGCAGAGCCGATGCCGGCGCCGACCTCACCGGGGTCGGTGAGGTCGCCGATCACGACCGTGGCCCCTTCGGCGGCGAAGCGGTCCACGATCGCCCGGCCGATGCCCCGGGCGCCGCCCGTGACGACGGCGATGCGGCCCAGCATGGGGCCCTGTGCCCGGTCGTCGTGGCTGCTCACCTCGCTGTGTACCCCCCGTCGATCGAGATGTTGGCGCCGGTGATGTGGCGGGACCGGTCGTCGGCGAGGAAGGCCACCAACTCGGCCACCTCCGACCCGTCGGGGATGCGGCCCTCGGGGATGTCGGACAGGTTCCTGTCGCGGACCTCGTCGACCGTGCCGGATCCCTCGGAATAGAGCATCCGGGTGTCGACGGCCCCGGGACACACGGCATTCACCCGGATGCCCTCGGCGGCGTGGTCGAGGGCCATCGCCCGGGTGAGGTTCGTGACGGCCCCCTTCGAGGCGCAGTAGGCGGCCAGGCCGGCCGCACCGACCAGACCGTTGGTGGAGCTGACGTTGACGATCGTTCCGCCACCTGCCGCCCGGATCGCGGGCAGGGCGGCCCGGCTGGCCCGGAAGAGCCCGTCGACGTTGGTCGACATGATGCGGTGCCACTCGTCGTCGGTCGTGCCCTCGGCGTCGGAGCGGGTGATCACCCCGGCGGCGTTGACCAGCACGTCCAGGCGGCCGTGTGCGGCGACCGTGGCGGCTACGGCGGCATCGCCGTAGCCCGGCTCGGCCACGTCACCGAGGGCGGTGGTGGCCGTGCCGCCGCCGGCGGTGATCTCGTCGACCACCTCGGCGGCCCGCTCGGCGCTGCGCCCGCCCACGACCACGGCGAAGCCGTCTGCGGCCAGACGGAGTGCGCAGGCACGGCCGATGCCCGACGTGGCCCCGGTGACCAGTGCGACGCGCTGTTCCATTGGTGCCTTCCCCTACATCTCGCGTCCGGCCTGCAACTGCAGGCGGCGGGTGTACATCCTGACACCCCAGCCGAGGACCGGCGCCGGGAGGTTCCGGTTGGGCCTGCCCATGGCCAGCATCATGTCGAGCAGGTCCGAACCCTCGCCGCAGGCCATCTCGGCGACGAGCCTGCCACAGATGGTGCCTCGGCTGATCCCCGTACCGTTGTGGACGAGGGCGCCGAGGAGGCCGTCGCCCAGCCTTCCGAAGAGCGGCTGGCCGTTGCGGGCCATCGAGAGGGCGCCGCCCCACGTGTATTCGAAGGGCACCCGGGCGAGCCCGGGGAAGCGCCGCTCGAAGGACCGCCGGTGCGCCCGTCCGGCCCGCTCCCTCGCAAGGCCGTCTATCCGTGACCGCCGGCTGTAGCTGTAGACGTTGCGGACGAGGATCCGCCCGTCGTCGAGGCGGCGCACGGTCGTGCCCGACGGGTCGGCGGGGATGACGCCCCAGGTGCGGTCGCCGCCGATCGATGCCGACTCCTGGTGCGTGAGTGGGCGGGTCATCGACCCCCAGGTGATGACCGGGATGAGGCGGCCACGGGCGATGCCGAACCCCTCGGCGAAGCCGTTGTTGGCGAGCACCAGCTCCGGTGTGCGAACCGTGCCGCCGCCGGTGTGGAGTTCGTGCGGTGGTCCGAGGTCGATGCCCGTCACCGGTGACTCCTCGTGGAGTGCGATGTTGGCCGGGAGGTGGTCGGCCAGCCCGCGCACCAGCGCCGCCGGCTGCATCTGGACGGTGCCGGGGGTGTGCAGCGAGTGCCGGTAGAAGTCGATGCCCAGGCGGTCGACCGTGGCCGCCTCGTCGAAGACCTCGTAGGGCTCGTCGATGCGGTCGAGGGAGTCGGCGAAGTGCTCGAGGTGGCGGGCCCCCCTGGTGGTGCAGGCGGCGTGCGTCTTGCCGGCCCACTGCCACCCGCAGTCGATGCCGTGTGCCGCCACGGCCGACCCGAGGTACTCCTGCCCGGCCCGGTTGAGGCCGATCTGGCGCCGCTCGTGCTCCGCCGTGTCGCCGAACCCCTTGGCCCGCAGGTTGTGGGCGTGGTCGATGGCGAAGCCCGACGAGCGGCCGGCGGCGTTGTTGCCGACCAGCCCGGCCTCGAGCAACACGATGGAGGCGTCGGGCCTCAACTCGCCGAGCCGACGTGCGGCGGCCAGGCCCGTGAAGCCGGCACCGACCACGACCACGTCGGCATCGACCCGGCCCGACAGGGGGGTCGCCGGTGGCCGCTCCGGGAGGGTTTCGAACCAGCCGTTGTCGCGGTCGTACCGGGGGAGGAGGGTGACCGCGCCCAATCAGGCACCTCGCTTCACGAGAGGTCCATCCAGATGGTCTTGAGTTCGGTGTACTGCTCGTGTGCGGCGATGGACTTGTCCCGGCCGCCGAACCCCGACTGCTTGAACCCGCCGAACGGCGTCGTGATGTCGCCCTCGCCGTAGCAGTTCACGGACACGGTGCCGGCCCGTAGGGCGCGTGCTGCCAGGTGGGCGGTCCGCAGGTCGGAGGTGTGGATCGTGGCGGCCAGGCCGTAGTCGGTGTCGTTGGCGATGCGGATCGCCTCCTCCGGCGAGTCGAAGCAGGTCACGGCCAGGACGGGACCGAACACCTCCTCGCGGGCGAGGCGGCTGTCGGGGTCGACGCCGGTGAAGACGGTGGGCTCGACGAACCAGCCGCCGCTCTCCCGGCGCACCCGGTTGCCGCCCAGTACGCACGACGAGCCGGCCTCGTGGGCGTCGGAGATGTGACCCAGGACCTTGTCCATGTGGGCCTCCTCGATCATCGAGCCGACCGTTGTCTCAGGGACAAGCGGGTCGCCGACCACCCAGTCTCCGCTCCGCTCGGAGATGCGCTCCAACAGTTCCTCCTCGACCGACCGGTGCACGATGAGCCGGGAGTTGGCCGAGCAGTTCTGGCCGGCGTTCCAGAAGATGCCCTCGCAGATGCCGGTGGCCGCCTGGTCGAGGTCGTCGGCATCGGCCATCACGATCACGGGGCTCTTGCCGCCACACTCGAGGAGCACCTCCTTGAGGTTCGAGCGGGCCGAGTACTCGAGGAACATGCGTCCCACCTCGGTCGAGCCGGTGAACCCCACGCAGTCGACATCGGGGTGCAGGCCGACTGCGGCGCCGGCGGTCTCGCCCAGGCCCGGCACCACGTTGAAGACGCCGTCGGGGATGCCGGCCTCGATGGCCAACTCCGCGATCCGGATCGTGGTGGTCGAGGTCTGCTCGGCGGGCTTGACGATGCAGGTGTTGCCGGCGGCGAGGATCGGCCCGATCTTCCAGCCGGCCATCATCAGCGGGTAGTTCCACGGCAGGACGGCGCCGACCACGCCGATCGGCTCGCGCACCACCATGCCGACGAAGCCGCTTCCGGACGGCGAGAGTTGGTCGTAGAGCTTGTCGCAGGCCTCGGCGTGCCAGCGCATCGTCATCACCAGGTCGGGAAGGTCGACTCCGGCGCAGTCGCTGATCGGCTTGCCGGCCTCGAGCGACTCCATGACGGCCAACTCGTCGGTGTGGGCCTCGACCAGCGAGGCGAACCGGAGCAGCAGCAGCTTGCGGTCGGCCGGAGCGAGGCGCCCCCACGGCCCGTCCTCGAAGGCGGTACGGGCGGCGGCGACAGCGCGGTCGACGTCCTCGGCGTCGCACTCGGCGACCTCGGCGAAAGGCTGCCCGGTGGCGGGGTTGAGCGACGTGAAGGTCCTGCCACTGGCGGCCTCGACGCTTCGTCCGCCGATGACGGCCCGGGTCGGCGGGGCGATGGTCTCGGCCAGGGCGGCCGCGTCGGCGAGGGCGATGGTCATCGGGGGCTCCTGTCCGTCATCTGTGGCTCCTTCCTACACCGGCCCGATCCGTCATCCGGACCAGCCAGTCGCGTTCGTCGTCCCATTCCCGGTACACGAGCCGTTCCCGGTCGACCCGGTTGACCGGCAACGTCGACAGGGCGGCCTGGAGGGCCACCCGCCCCTGCCGGGTCATCGGCAGCACCGGACGGCGACAGGGACCCAACACACGGCCGACCATGTGGGCGGCGGTCTTGACCGCCGAGTTGTACTCGGCCTCGACCCCGTTGTCCCAGAAGAAGAGGTTGGCCGGCAGCATCCGGGCCCACAGGTCGAGCGCCTCTGAATGGCGGTCGGCGGTGATCAGCTCGTATAGCTGCACACACTCGTGGGGCATGACGTTGGCGGCACCCCAGATCCAGCCGGGACAACCGGCCAGCAGTGCCCACGGCGCCAGCGGGTCGGCGCCGGCCAGCACGTTGCCGCCTATGCCGAGCAGTTGCTGGATGCGGATCAGGTCGCCGGTGCTGTCCTTGATGTAGTCGATGCCCTCGACGGCGATGAGCTTGCGGTACAGGTCGGGCGTGATGTCGAAGCCGCTCTGGGCCGGGATGTTGTAGAGCACGATCGGTGCGTCGATGGCGGCCGCCAACTTCTCGTAGTGGTGGCGCACCCCCCGCTCGAAGGGCCCCTCGAAGTAGGGCGGCAGCACCATCACGGCGCTGGCGCCCAGGTCGATGGCCGCCCGGGAGTTCTCGATGGCGTCGACGGTCGTGATCGCCGAGGTCTGACAGACGACCGGGATTCGCCCGGCCACCTGTTCGATCCCGACCTCGAAGATCCGGCGCTTCTCGTCGGCGGACAGGAAGGCGAACTCGCCGGTGCCGGCGGCCAGCACGAGCCCGTGGACCCCGGCGTCGACGAGGCCTTCGACGTGGTCGCGCAGCCGGCCCTCGTCGAGCGACTCGCCCGAGTCGTCGAACGGGGTGCTCATCGCGGCGCAGACGCCGTGCAGCAGGGGTGGTTCCGGAAGTCGGCCGTTGGTCGTCATGTCGGTCTCCTGTTCGGTCTTGATCAGCGGACGGTGTCGGGAAGTTCGGCCTCGCGGCGCGCCACGAAGTCGTCGAGCTCGGCGGCCACGTCGTCGGACAGTGCGGGCTCTTCGTACTCGTCGAGCATCCGGCGGCACCTGGCGACCGCCCGCTCCTCGGCGCTGAGTGCGCCGTCGGCCAGCCACTGCTCGTAGTTGTCGCTGTTCATCATCTCGGGCATCGAGAACGCCGCCTGGAAGTTGGCGAGCGTGTGGGCGGTGCCGAGGAAGTGGCCACCCGGCGGCACCTCGCGCATGGTGGCGAGCACCTCGTCGAGGTCGTCGAACGACGGGCCGCTGTTGAGTCGGTACATCATCTCGAGTTGTTCGTTGTCGAGCACCCACTTGGCGTAGCTCTGGCACATGGCGCTCTCGAGGTAGCCGGTGGTCGAGAGCACGAAGTTGGTGCCGGCCATGAGCACGCCGTACATGTTGCGGGCGGCCTCGTAGCCGGCCTGGGCGTCGACAATCTTGGAACTGGTGCACGAGCCGCTGCATCGTGACGGCAGTCGGTAGTGGCGGGCCATCTGGGCAGTGAGCATGTTCATGTGGCAGATCTCGGGCGTGCCTGCCTGGGGGGCACCGGTCTTCATCGAAACCGTCGAGAGCCACTGGCCGTAGAGGGCGGGGGCCCCGGCCCGCACCAACTGCGAGAAAGCCACGCCGGTGAGCGCCTCGATGTTGACCTGGATGACTGCGCCCACGGTGCTGGCCGGTGTCGACGCCCCACCCAGCACGAATGGGCTGAACAGCGTGGCCTGGTTGGCGCCGGCGAACACCCGGACGCTGTCGAGCATCGTCTGGTCCCACACGAGCGGTGTGTTGCCGTTGGCGAGGCAGGTCATGACGGTGGTCTCGCGCACCTCGTCCTGGCCGAACACGATGCCGGCCATGTGGAGGCTGTCCTCGGCCCGCTCCTTCGATGTGACGGCGCCCATGAACGGCTTGTCGCTGTACCGGAGCAGGCTCTGTGTCATGTGGAGGTGCCGCCTGGGGACGGCGATGTCCATCGGTTCGCACACGACGCCCCCCGACATGTGCAGTGCCGCCGACAGGTGGTTGAGCTTCGTGAAGTTGCGGAAGTCCTCGATCGTTCCCGGGCGCCGCACACCGTCGAGGCCGAGCACGTAGGGGGCGCCGTACGACGGGGTGAAGATCTGCTTCCCGTCACCGACGGTGACCGTGCGCTCGGGGTTGCGTGCGGTCATCGTGTACGACGAGGGAGCAGTCCCGATGAGGTCCATGAGGTGCTCGCGGTCGATACGCACCCGGTGGCCGTCGACCTTCGCGCCGGTCGCCGCCCACGAGGCGGCGGCCTCGTCGCAGCGGAAGTCGATGCCGACCTCCTCGAGGATGTCCATGGAGGCGTCGTGGATCGTCTGGACCTGCTCGGCGGTGAGGAGGTCGACCCAGGGGATGTTGCGCTCGAGTTCGGGGAGCCAGGTCTGGACCCGGGTGCGGCGGGCCCTTGCGCGAACCTCGCGGCCGCGGCGCGTAGGACCTGGTTCGACTTCCGTGCCGGAGCCGGTAGCGGTGTCGGTCATGCGCTGCCCATGTTCACTCGGGGGACACAGTGGAATCCGGCGGCAGCATTGTGACCCCCCGTGGAGATGTCAAGGGGCCCCGCATCGACTCCGACAGGTGCCCGTTGCCTAGGGTTCGATGATCGCGTAGAAGAGCGGGAAGTCGGTGAGGGTGTCCCAGAGGGCGAGCACCCGGTCGGCGTCTCCGTCGATCGTCGCCGTGCCGGCATCGACGAGATCGGCAAGGGTCCCGCCCGTGGCGACCATGTCGTTCAGCGCCGCCCGTCCGCAGGTGACGGTGGCGTCCGGGGCTGCGTGTGAGAGGCCCGGTGTGGAGTGGAGCGTCCCGTTCGACAGTTCGACCCGTGCCATCTCGTCGGCGTCGGGCAGTCGCCAGTCGATGGCCAGGTGGCCGATGGCGGTCGCCGCCGGCCCGTCGACCTTGACCGCCAGCAGGTCGAACACCTGCTGGAGCGTCATTCCCCTGACCACCTCGTACCGGGGCCGCTGGAAGGCGGGCACGTTCACCGTCCCCTGGCGGAGCTCCTGCGCGCCGGTCAGGTAGACGTCGCGCCACGGCCCCGACTCGGCCCGGTAGCCGAGTTGCTCGAAGGCATCGGCCTGGAGCAGGCGCGCCTCCTCACAGGTCGGGTCGGCGAAGACGGCATGGCGAAGGACCTCGGCGACCCAACGGTGGTCACCGGACTCGAACGCCGTGCGGGCCTTGGTCAACAGTTCGTCCATGCCGCCCATGAAGTCGACGTAGCGGCGGCCGGCCTCGGTGGGCTCGTACGGGTCGAGGCTGGACGGGTGGCCGTCGTACCAGCCGAGGTAGCGCTGGTAGACGGCGCGGACGTTGTGGCTGACGGTGCCGTAGTAGCCGTGGCAGCGCCAGTCGGTCCACAGGCCGGACGGCAGGTCGATGCGGGCCGAGATCTCGTTGGGTGTGAAGCCCAGGTTGGCGAGGCGCATGGCCTGGTCGTGGAGCCAGCGGTAGAGGTCGCGCTGGTTGACGAGGTACTCCCGCACGTCGTCGCCGCCCCAGTGCGGCCAGCCGTGGCTGGCGAACACCACATCGGTCTCATCGCCCCAGCGGTCGAGGGCCTCGTCGATGTAGCGGCTCCAGAGCAGGGCGTCCCGCACGAGCGCACCACGCAGGGTGAGGACGTTGTGCATGGTGGTCGTGCAGTTCTCGGCCATGCAGAGGACCCGGTGGTCGGGAAAGTAGAAGTGCATCTCGGCAGGCGCCTCGGACTCCGGCGTGAGCTGGAACTCGATGCGCACGCCGTCGAGCACCAGTTCCTGGCCGGTCTCGGTGATGTCGATGGTCGGGGGGACGAGCGCACTCGACCCGGTCGAGACGGCCTTGCCGAGTCCCTGGTCGACGTGGTGGTGCTCGCTCCAGGGCAGCAGCATGCCGAACTGGTACATGGCCCGGCGTCCCATCACGGGGGCGGCCACCACGTTCTCCGAAACGGCTTCGCGCAGGAAGCCCTCCGGGGCCACGATCGGGATCTCGCCGGCGTCGAGGCGTTCCTGATCGACGACCCCGAGGATGCCGCCGTAGTGGTCGAGGTGGGAGTGGGTGTAGATCACCGCCGTCACCGTGCGCTCGCCGAGGTGCTCGGTGACGAGTTCGTAGGCGGCGGCGGCGCTTTCCTGGGTGGTCAGGGGGTCGATCACGACCCAGCCCTCGTCGCCGCGGATGAACGTGACGCTCGAGGTGTCGAAGCCGCGCACCTGGTAGAAGCCGTCGCAGACCTCGTAGAGGCCGTGCTGGGCGTTGAAGCCGGCCTGGCGCCAGAGCGCCGGGTTGACCGTGTCGGGGCAGGGCCCGTGCACGAAGTCCGACTTCGAGAGGTCCCAACTGATCGGTATCCACGGGTTGGGCACCAGCTTCTCGATGACCGGCTCGGCACGGGTGGCGATGAAGCCGCGGGCCACGTTGGCGGCGTCGCTGCCGTCGTCGGGTGGCAGCGCGGCAGCGAAGGCGTCGAGGTCGGTGAGCGTCTGCGCTTCGGCGGCCTTGGGCGATCGGGGGTCGTCGGTCATCGCAGTGTGCCTCAGGGGCCGGAGAAGACCGGGCCTGTGTGGTCGAGCATCGGGATCTCGCCGGGACCGTCGCCGTAGCGGCCGGCCTCGAAGCGGGCGACCACGAAGTGGTGGACCTCGTCGGGCCCGTCGGCCAGGCGGAGCGTGCGCTGGCCGGTGTAGAGCCGCGACAACGGCGTCCACTGCGACACACCGGTGGCGCCGTGGATCTGGATGGCCTCGTCGATGATCCGGCAGACCTTCTCGGGCACCATCGCCTTGACGGCGCTGATCCAGACGCGGGCTTCGACGTTGCCCATGGTGTCCATGGCCCGGGCGGCCCGCAGGACCATGAGGCGCATCGCCTCGATCTCGATGCGGGTCCGTGACACCACCTCCATGTTCTTGCCCAGGTTCAGGATGGGCTTGCCGAACGCCTGTCGGTTGAGGCCCCGCCGGACCATGAGTTCGATGGCCCTCTCCGCTGCACCGATGGACCGCATGCAGTGGTGGATGCGGCCGGGTCCGAGCCGGAGTTGCGAGATCTCGAAGCCGCGGCCCTCGCCCAGGAGGATGTTGTCGTAGGGCACCCGGCACTCCTCGAAGGTGAGGTGCATGTGGCCGTGTGGTGCGGCGTCGTCGCCGAACACCTGCATCGGGTGGTCGATTGTCAGGCCCGGCGCATCGATCGGTACGAGAATCTGGGACTGGCGTCGGTGGGGCGGCCCGTCGGGGTCGGTCTGGACCATTGTGATCATGACCTTGCAACGGGGGTCGCCGGCGCCCGAGATGTAGTACTTGGAGCCGTTGATGACCCATTCGTCGCCGTCGCGTACGGCCTGGCAGGCGATGTTCTTGGCGTCGGACGAGGCCAGGTCGGGTTCGGTCATGGCATAGGCGGAGCGGATCTCGCCGGCGAGCAGCGGCTCGAGCCACTGCTTCTTCTGCTCGGGGGTGCCGACCCGTTCGAGGACCTCCATGTTGCCGGTGTCGGGGGCCGAGCAGTTGAGGCTCTCGGAGGCGATCGGGTTCTTGCCGAGCTCGGCGGCGATGTAGGCGTAGTCGAGGTTGGAGAGGCCCTCGCCGGTCTCGGCGTCGGGCAGGAAGAAGTTCCACAGCCCCTTCTCGCGGGCCTTCGCCTTGAGGCCCTCGAGGATGTCGAGCTGGCCGGGGTGGTAGCCCCAGTGGTCGTCGCGCACGGCACCCAGTTGGTGGAACTCGAGGGTGACCGGCTCGACCTCGGTGGCGATGAACTCGACGACGGCGTCGTAGAGGGGGCGGGCTCCGTCCGACATTGCCAGGTTGAGGCTGGCGTCGCTGGGGTCGTCTATGTGCAGTCCGGGTCCGATGGTCATGGAATCCTCGTTGGGGTCGGGGCTTGACCGCCGAACTTACGACAGTGGCGGATTCGGTGCATGGCCGGGCAGTCCACGGGGTCGCCGATGCCGCGGTGCAACGCCTTGGCCGCGAGGGTGGGGGTGTGAGGTTCTCGCTGATCTACGAGGCACAGATGGCTGATCCGTCGCCGGCCAGCGAGCGGCAGGTGTTCGCCGACATCGTCGAGCAGTCGCTGCTCGCCGAGGAGTTGGGCTTCGACGTGATCTGGGCGGTGGAGCACACGGCACTCACCCACTACGCCCACATGAGCGCACCGGAGACCTTCCTGGCCTATCTGGCCGGCCGAACCACCCGCATCGGGCTCGGCCACGGTGTCGTGTGCCTGCCGCCCCAGATGAACCATCCGGTGAAGGTGGCCGAGCGCATCGCCACCCTCGACGTCCTCTCCGGCGGTCGGGTCCACTTCGGAATGGGCAAGGGTGCCACCCAGCAGGAGGCCGGCACCTTCGGCTACCAACTCGAGGACCTGTCACCCATGATCTCCGAGTCGATGCAGTTGATACCGCGGTTCTTCGTGGAGGAGGAGGTCGAGCACCACGGCGAGTTCCTCGACATCCCGTCGCGACCGGTGCACCCCAAGCCGCTTCAGGACCCACACCCGCCCCTGTACCAGGCGTGCACCCGCCACGAGACGTTGCTCGATGCCGGCCACCGGGGCATCGGCGCCCTGGTGCTGGGGTTCGGTGGACCCGAGGAGGTGGCAACGAAGAACGAGGCGTACCGCAGGGCGTTCGCCGAACGCCGCCCCGAGGACCAGGTCGGGTATTTTCCCAACGAACACCTGGCGGCCCTCTGTCCGGCCGTCGTCCTCGAGGACGGCGTAGAGGCCCGTCGGCTCGGATTGCGGGGCCAGCGGTTCTTCCTGGAGGCCATCGCGCACTGGGCCACCAACGGGGCGTACCCCCTCCCCGACCCTGATTCGTGGATCGACGGCACGGCCACCACCGGCGACGGCATCGAGATCGTGTCCACCCGGATCGGTGCAGAGATGGTGACCGTGGACTTCTCCGATGCGGGGCAGTCGTTGCTCAACCCCAACCATGCCTACGGCACGGTGGACGACTGCATCGGCTACGTCGAGCGCCTGGTCGAGGCGGGTGCCGACGAGATCCTGTTCCTGAACCAGATGGGCACCGTGCCCCAGTGGGCCATGCTCGAAACGGTCCGCAACATCGGCGAGCACGTGATTCCGAGGTTCCTGTGAGGTTGTTGGTTGCTTTGAGTCCTGTATCGCACGGATCATGTGCTACACATACTGAATGGCAAACCTCACGCTCGCCGTCGACGACGACCTCCTCCGCCGGGCCCGTGTCCGTGCCGCGGAGCAGGGCACCTCGGTCAACGCCATAGTCCGCGACCTGATGACCGCCTATGCGGCCGGTGACCGGGCCGCAGCGGCACGGCGAAGGCTGATCGGCCTGTCGGTTTCGTCGGCCTCCGGATCGAGGGGACGGGACATCACGGTCGGGGGTGCCCGGTGAACGGAAGCGTCTTCGTCGACACATCGGTACTCGTCCGACTCTTCGACGACGACGAACCCGACCGCCAGGCCGCGGCACGGGCGGTCATCGGCGTGGTGCCCGGCGAAGAGGCCGGACCGGCGCTGGTCCTTTCCGCACAGGTACTCGCCGAGTTCACCGACGTGGCCACCACGCGTCTGGTGCGTCCCCTTCCGATGGTGACCGCACGACGTGCGCTCGCCGACCTGGCCGAACTCCACGTGGTCCCCTTCGACGCCGACCTCGTCCTGGCCGCCGCAGACACCGCCGAGGAACACGACCTCTCGATCCGCGACGCCCTCGTGGTCGAGGCGGCCGCATCCTCCGGTTGCTCCCGACTGCTGACCGAGGCCATTCCGCACGGCACGATGGTGCGGGGCGTCGCCGTCGAGGACCCGGTGCACCCGGACAGCACGCCATAGAGCCAGAGAGGGGCCATCACCATGATGCAGATCGAGGGCCTTCGCCGCCACGACATCGACGCCCACGGCATGCGCATCCATGTCGCCGAGGCGGGCGAGGGACCGCTGGTCCTGTTCGTCCACGGCTTCCCGGAGTCCTGGTATTCGTGGCGGCACCAGATCGTGGCCCTCGCCGCCGCGGGTTACCGGGCGGCCGCCATCGACGTCCGTGGATACGGGTCGTCGGAAGCGCCCGACGAGGTCGACGCCTACCGCATCATCCACCTGTCCGGCGACTGCGTCGGAGTGGTCGAGGCGCTGGGCGCAGAGACCGCAACGATCGTCGGCCACGACTGGGGATCTCCGATCGCCGCTGCCGCAGCCCGCATCCGACCGGACGTCTTCACCGCTGTCGCACTCCTGTCGGTCACCTACGAGCCCCGCAACGAGCACCGGCCCACCGAGGTGTTTCGGGCAATCGGTGGTGACGAGGAGTTCTACATCGAGTACTTCCAGGAGCCGGGCCGCGCCGAAGCCGAGATCGCCGAGGACCCGAAGCGCTGGCTGGAGGGCTTCTACTTCTGCGCCTCGGGCGACGCACCCCCCCTGTCCGAGGGCGACGTGCCGATGGCGTGGGTGGCTCCGGGGGCGCAGTTGCGTGACCGCTTCCGGTACCCGGGCGGGCCCCTGCCGTGGCTTTCGGCCGACGACCTGGCGTTCTATGCCGGCGAGTTCGAACGGACCGGGTTCAGCGGCGGCCTCAACCGCTACCGCTGTGTCGACCTCGACTGGGAGGACATGCGGGCCTTCCACGGCGTACCGATCCGGCAGCCGTCCCTGTTCATCGGCGGAGAGGCCGACGGACCGACCATGTGGGGAGCCGGCAGCATCTCCAGGTATCCCGAGACCCTGCCGAACCTGCACGCCTCGGTGATCCTTCCCGGCGTCGGCCACTGGATGCAGCAGGAGGACGCACCCGGCGTGAACAGTGCACTCCTCGACTTCCTCGCATCCCTGGACGCCGACTGACCTGCAGCGGTGCCGGTAGGTCCCCGCCCCTCACAGGGCGCGCCTAGGTTGTTCCGATGGGAGTCGGAGGGAAGGGCCGTCTGACCCGTTCATTGGCCCTGCGCCACGTCTTCGCCCTCTCGACGGGCGCGATGCTTTCCTCCGGCCTGTTCCTGCTGCCAGGCCTGGCAGCGGCCAAGGCCGGACCTGCGGCCATCGTGGCCTACCTGATCGCCGGGGTTCTCGCCGTGCCCGCCATGCTCAGCGTGGCCGAGCTCTCCACGGCCCTTCCCAAGGCGGGCGGTGCCTACTACTTCCTCGAACGGGCACTCGGCCCGTCCGTCGGCACCATGGCCGGCTTCGGCACCTGGTTGTCGCTGGTGCTCAAGGACGCATTCGCCATGGTCGGCATGAGCGCCTACCTGGTGTTGATCGTCGACATCGACAACCGGTCCCTCGCCCTCGTGCTCATCGGGCTGTTCATGGTTGTCAACATCGTCGGGTCGAAGGCCAGCGCCTCGCTGCAGCTCTGGCTGGTGGTGTTCATCCTCGCCGTCCTCGGCTGGTTCCTCGTGGACGGGCTCTTCGAGGTCCAGTCGCGGGGCTTTGACGGCTCGAACCTCGACCCGTTCTTCACAGCGGGCTCGTCCAGCATGTTCGCGGTCGTCGGACTGGTGTTCGTCTCGTACGGCGGCCTGACCAAGGTGGCCAGCGCCGCCGAGGAGGTCGAGGACCCTTCGCAGCGCATTCCGCTGGGGATGGCACTCTCACTGCTGGTCGCCACGGTGCTCTACACGCTCGGCGTGCTTGTGGCCGTTGCCATCGTGCCGCCCGAGGTACTCCACGAGGACCTGGCACCTATCCACACCGCAGCAAAGGCGGTGATGCCGTCGGTTGGGGCCTGGCTGGTCGTGGTGGCCGCCATCGCCGCATTCGCCTCGGCAGTGAACGCCGGGATCATGGCGGCCGCCCGCTACCCGATGGCCATGGCACGAGACGGGTTGCTGCCGGCCCGCATGGGATCGGTCGGCAGTCGTGGTACGCCGGTGGCAGGCATCGTCGTGACATCGGTGGCCATCGCCGTGGTGGTTCTGGCCTTCGACGCCGAGTCGATCGCGAAGTTGGCCAGCGCCTTCGTCCTGCTCACGTTGGGGCTCGTGAACCTCGCCGTGCTGGTACTGCGGGCCTCGCGGATCGCGTCGTATGCGCCGGCCTTCCGGACCCCGCTCTACCCGGTCACACAGTTCGCCGGCATCCTGGTTTCGGTGGCCCTGATCTCCCGCCTGGGGCCGCTGGCCTGGACCTTTGTCATCGTCGTGTCGGTGTTGGGATGGACCTGGCACCGGCTGTATGCGACCGGCCGCACCAAGCGGGCAGGCGCTGTCCGCAACGTGTTCCAGCGGTGGGGCGAGGACGTCGACGCAGGCCTCGACCGCGAGATGAGCGCCGCCATGGCGGGACACGGGCTCCGCAGCGGCGACGACTACAAGGGGCTCATCGCCAGGGCAGCAGTGCTGAGCGTCCCGGAGGGCACCGACATCGACGAGGCAGCCGACCGGGCATCGTTGGTGTTGGCCGATCGCATCGGCCTTCCCCGGGAGCGTGTGACCGAGCGGTTCCTCGAGACGGGTTCGTTGTGGATCCAGGCTTCCGACGACCATCCGACGGCCACGCCGATCGCCCTGTTCGAGGCCATCGACGACGACCTGCTGGTGATCGTCCGGGCCTCGACAGGCATCCACATTCCGATCGCCTGGGGTGGTTCGGGGGAGCGGGTCAACGCCCTCTTCTTCCTGGCCGGTACGACCTCGAACCCCGGCCGGTCACTGCGCCTGGCGGGGGAGTTGGCCGGCTTCCTCCACAGCGGAGCCCGGAGGGTTGGGCGCGCCATGACCGAGGCGGATGTGAAGTCGGCGCTGTTGTCCGACGTGTCGGTGCGCCAGTACGCGCTGTTGCCGGAGGGCCAAGATGCCGGTCTCATCGGCCACCGGATTTCCCGGTTGGGCTTCCCCGAGGGGGTCGAGGTGGCGGCCGTGACCCGGCTCGGCGTGGTGTTGCCGGCCGAGTCGGACCTGGTGCTCGAGGCCGACGACCAACTGACCGTGTTCGGGCCCGAGGAGGTCATGCCCCCGGCCGGTGAACCCGTTCCCGTCGCCTACCTCGACCGCTGACGCTGCCGGCGACGCTCAGCCGACGAGCAGGCGGCGGATCTCGGCGACTCCGGCGAGCGCCTCGATGGGGGTGCCGGCGACGGGGGCGATGTTGAAGTCGACCGCCCCGGCCTCGGCCAGGGGCCGGAGCCAGGCCACGATGTCGTCGGGTGTGCCGACCGGCGAGTACTTCTCGAAGGCCGGGTACGGCAGCCCGTAGAAGCGTTCCATCATGGGCCCGAGGTGCGCTGAGCCCTCCTCCGGCGTGTCACCGAGGCCGATCCAGACCTGGTAGCCGTGCTGCCACGCCACCCCCGTGCGCCCGGCATCGTTGGCGACCCGTTCGGCCAGTTCCACGCCTTCGGCGAATCGCCTGGGTGAGCACCAGGAGGCCAGCCAGCCGTCGCCGCGAAGGCCGGCCCGCTCGACGGCGGCGTCCGACCGACCGCCAACGGTCACCGGGATCGGCGGGTCGGGTGCCGGGCTGACGGACACGTCCGGCGCCTCGTAGAACTCGCCACTGTGGTCGATGGTCCCTCCGGCCAGGAGTGCGCGTAGCACGTCGAGGGCCTCGTCGGTCCGGCGGCCGCGGCTGGCCGGGTCTACGCCGACGGCCTCCATCTCATGGCGGTCCTCGCCGCCGATGCCGACGCCGAACGTGACCCGTCCGGGTGCGTGCTCGGCCAGTGTCGAGAGTTGGCGGGCGACGGTGACGGGGTGGCGGAGGGCCAGCAGGTAGACGCCGACGTATACCCCGATCGATGGGTGCAGGCCCGTCAGCCAGGAGACGGTCGTCAGGCCGTCCTTGCCCCGCCCGCCGAGGAATGCGACGTGGTCCGAGGTGATCAGGTGGTCCAGGCCTGAAGCGGCTGCGGCGTGGACGTACGCGACGGCGTCGGCGTGGTCTGCGAAGCCGGCGGGTGGGATCGAAACGCCGACCCGGAGGTGGGTCGCGCCACCGTCTCCGGCGGTCAAGGGGTCCGCTTCTCGCCGAACCGGTCCCAGGAGGTGATCTTCTCGGCACCTCGGTAGCGGGGGGCCACGCCCCACTTCCCCGTCGGGTGGCCGAGTGGCAGGAGGGCCAGTACCTCGTAGCGCTCGGGGATGCCGAGCAGGTCCCGGACCTCGTCCTCGTAGATGCGGTGCAGGGTGGTGATGGTCGTCCCGAGGCCCAGGGACCTTGCGGCCAGGATCAGGTTCTGGACAGCGGGGTACACCGAGGCGTGGGTGGGGCCGACCGGCATCGGTCCCTCGTCGTCGTGGACGGTCATGTCGATCGACGGCATCAGGACCAGGACGTGCACCGGTGCGTGCTCGAGGTTCTCGGCCAGGTGCACTGTGGCCCGGTTGTTGCGCTCCCAGCCTTCGCGCACCTTGTCGTTTGGGAACTCCGTGGGGGCGATCGCCGGCTCGTAGCGGGCCCAGCCCCGGCGGTAGATCTGGGCGAGGGCGAGTCGGAGGTCCGGGTCACGGACGACGAGGAACTGGTAGGGCTGGATGTTGCCGCCACTCGGGGCCTGGACGGCCGCCCGCAGGCAGGTCCAGAGCTCCTCGTCGCTGACCGGCTCGTCGGTGAGCCGCCGCATCGCCCGGGTGGTCATGAGCCCCTCGAGGAGGCCCGGTTCCCCGTCGGGTCCGGTCTGGTCACCCATGGCCCGGCCTCCCTCGGTCATCTGCCCGTGAATCGCGGATCGCGCTTCTCGGAGAGTGCCGAGAGCGCCTCGGCGTGGTCGTCGCTGCCGAAGGTCAGGATCTCGAGGGCGCTGGCCTGTTCGAAGGCGCTGCCCGATGTCTGCTTGATCCAGGCGTTGATCGCCTGCTTGGTGTACTGGACGGCCAGCGGTGCCCCCGCGGCCAGGCGTTCGGCCCATTCCAGTCCGGCGGCCCGACACGACTCGGCGTCCGGGGTCGTCTGTGCGACGAGGCCGAGGCGCTCGGCGTCGGCAGCGGTCAGGGGGTCGCCCGTGAGGAGGTAGCGCTTGGCGAGCATCGGGCCGAGCGCCAACGGCCAGGCGATGGTGCCGCCGTCTCCGGCCACTATCCCGACCCGGACGTGCGGGTCGGCCAGGCGGGCGGTCTCGGCCATCACGACCACGTCGCAGAGCAGGGCGATGCTGGCGCCGAGGCCGATGGCGTGGCCGGTGACGGCGCAGACGACCGGCAGGTGCACGTCGAGCAGGTCGAAGATCATCTGGCGGGCGTCGAGGCGGAGGTCCTCGAGTCGGCCGGGCTCCTGGAGTTGCGGGAACCAGTCGAAGTCGCCGCCGGCGGAGAAGGCCGAGCCGGTGCCGGTGAGCAGCACGGCCCGGGCATCGCGTTCCGCCTGGAGTCGGGGGAACAGGGCGGTGAGTTCGTGGTGGAGGCGGTCGTCGACCTTGTTGAGGGGATCGTCAGGGCTGTCAATGGTCACCACGAGGACGTCGCCGTCGTAGGCGAGATCCAGGTAGGCAAAATCGGTGTGTTCCATTCCCTCCATGGGGAGAGGTTCACAGGAGGCCGGTGTCGGTGTCCAACCCGAGGAGAAGTCGTCCGGTGAGTTCGTGGATGCGTTCAGCGACCATGCCATGTGTGGCCGCTACCTGAGAATCGCGCACCGCCCGTTGGAGGGGCTCGGACAGGTAGACGCCAATGCCTCCAGCCTGGCGGTGGAGCCTGACCAGAGAGTCTGCGCACCGCTGAGCGGCGTCCGCCGCGGCTTGTCGGATCAGGCGCCGGTGTTCGACGGTGAGGGGGTCTCCTCGGGTGGCCACCTCCCAGGCTTCGCCCAGGGCCTGGTCCAGATAGGCCCTTGACGAGCGGACAGTCGCTTCGGCCCGCGACAGGTCGGCCTGGGCCGGGGCCCGTTCGGCCAGGGGGCGGGACGACCCCTGTGGGATCTTGTCCGGGGCCAGTTCGGTGAAGCGCTCTACAGCTCCGGCGGCCATGCCGATGGCAACCGAGGCCACTCCGGCGGCCAGCATGCCAAAGAAGGGGAACCTCCACAGGGGGCCATCTACGACGGGGGTTGCCCCGGCGACCTGCACCCAGCGGCCTTCGGGCACGAACGTGTCGGTGGTGGTGAAATCAGTGGAGCCGGTACCGGCCAGGCCCATGACATGCCAGGTATCGACGAAGTCGATGTCGTCGGGTTCGAAGTACACATAGGGGGTGGAAAGCCCGTCATCCCGCTGGGTCGGGTTGCCGTCGTCGTCGACCAGGCGAACCGTCCCCCCGATCCAGGTGCAGTGGCGGATGCCCGAACCCCACGCCCATGTTCCGCTTACCAAGAGACCACCGTCGACCACCCGGGCGGTGCCAGTGGGCACGGTGTATCCGCCGGTGATGACCTTGGGGTCGCAGTAGATGGTCTCGGCGTGTTCCGGGGGCAGGTAGCCGGCCAGCAGAGCCGTGGTGTTGGCGATCATTACGCACCAGGCTGCCGATCCGTCCCAACGGCCCAACTCGGTCAAGGCGGCCATCCCGGTCAATATGTCGGTCTCGGCGCCTCCGTAGGCGGTGGGGATGAAGGTGCGGAACATGTCCGCGGCCAACAGGTCCTGTACCACATCGTCGGGCAGAGTCCGGGCGGTCTCTATGCGGTCGGCCCTCTGGGCCAGCGATGGGCCTATTTCTCGGGCCCGGGCCTCAGGGTCGTGGGTGGTCAGGTCATGGGTTGTATCGGTCATGGGGAAGAAAACTAGAGGGTATATCTAGAAAAAACAAATAATTATGGACTATGGGTATAATCGTCTAGAGTCGGACCACGATGGTTGCCGAAACCCTGGTCCTGCGCCCGCCCGGACGGGCAGAGCGAACCCGTCGGGCCCTGGCCGCCGCCGCCCTGGCCCGCCTGAGGGCTGACGGATCTTTCACCACCGAGGAAGTGGCGACTGACGCCGGGGTGAGCCTGGCCACTGTCTATAACCGCTTCCCCGAGGGAAGGGACGGCCTGATGGCAGAGGCCTTTGAGGCGGTTCTCGACCGGGTGGTCGAAGTGACCCGCCTACTCGAGGTGGAGCGACTCCTGGAGAACGGGCTCGAGCAGGTGGTGGCCGACCTGGTCGAAGGCCTGGTCGTCGTGTTCGAGGAAGAGACCCTGGTCATGCGAGCTGCCCTGGCTCGACTTCCCGAAAGCCAATCCCTGCGCCACGCCTACCGGGACCATGAAGCACAAGCCCTCGTCAGCATCACCCGGTTCATCAGGTTGGGCCAGGCCGCGGGTCGCATCGCAAGAGGGGACCCGGATGAGATGGCAGTCGCGGTACTCGTCCTCGGCCAGGGTCTCAACAACCCGACCCTGCTGGGCAGTAGCAGGCGTCCCCAGGTGGTGGCTCAACTCTCGGACCTCCTGACCTCGATGCTGTCCCCCGGACGGTGACGGTGCGCATAACTGCCTGGCAGGGGGACATCACGACGCTGGCCGTGGACGCCATCGTCAATGCCGCCAACGAGTCCCTGCTCGGCGGTCGCGGGGTCGACGGCGCCATCCACCATGAGGCAGGTCCCGGGCTGCTTGAAGAGTGTCGCGGCCTCGGCGGTTGTGCCACCGGCGAGGCGAAGCCCACCGGCGGCCACAACCTTCCCAGTCGGTGGGTCGTCCACACTGTCGGTCCTGACGTCCGGCGTGGCGTAGGCGACGGCGATGCGGACCTGCTGGCCTCGTGCTACAGGCGCTCCCTCGAGGTGGCGGTCGGCCTCGGTGCCCGCAGCGTGGCGTTTCCGGCCATCTCCACCGGCGTCTACGGCTATCCGAAGGAGGCGGCGGCCCGGATCGCCGTCGACACCGTCCGTGCATTCGGCCACGACCACCCCGCCAGCATCGACGAGGTGGTCCTCGTGGCATTCGCCGACGACGATCTCGACCGCTACCAGGCACTCCTGGCCCGAGACTGAAGCCTCCGGCCCGGCCCGGTGGTCCTCACCGGGATCCTGTGCCATCATCGCGACCTCGGTAGGACGGGTACCAGCGGCGACGGCGCCGCGGCGTCCCACCGGGACGACCCAAGGGGGGAACCGATGGAGGTCTCCGTCACAGTCAACGGGATCGCCCGTTCCGCCGATGTCGAGCCTCGGACGCTGCTCGTGCACTACCTGCGCGACGTCCTCGGACTGACCGGCACCAACGTGGGATGCGACACCAGTTCGTGCGGGGCCTGCACCGTTCTCGTCGACGGCCGCTCGGCCAAGTCGTGCACGCTGCTCGCCGCCCAGGTCGACGGCGCCGACGTCACCACCATCGAGGGCCTGGCCGGCGCCGACGGCCTCCATCCGATGCAACAGGCATTCCACGAATGTCATGCCCTGCAGTGCGGCTACTGCACACCCGGCATGGTCATGGCCGCCGTGTCGTTGACCGACGAGTACGACGACCTCGACGCCGCCGGTGTGCGGGAGGGCCTCGAGGGCAACCTCTGCCGGTGTACCGGCTATCAGAACATCGTTGCGGCCGTCCTGGCCGCCGGCGAGTGAGGGGAGCGCAGCCATGACCGAGACCCCGTTCACCGGTGGCATCGTCGGCGAGTCCCGCCCCCGTCGCGAGGACCCGGCCCTGCTGACCGGCGAGGCGAAGTTCATCGACGACCTGCAGATCCCGGGAGCCCTCTGGTTGGCCTGCGTACGCAGCCCCCATGCCCATGCCCGCATCACCGCCATCGACGCCTCGGCGGCACTAGGCATCGACGGCGTGGTCGCCGTCTACTGCGGCGACGATCTGGCCGACGCCTGGGAGGCCCCCCTGCCCTGTGCCTGGCCGGTCACCGACGACATGAAGAACCCTGCCCACTACCCGGTGGCGCAGGGAAAGGCCAACTATGCGGGCGACATCGTCGCCGTCGTGGTCGCCGAATCCCGCTACGCCGCAGCAGACGGCCTCGAGGGCGTCGTCGTCGACTACGAACCGCTCGACGCCGTCGTCACCATCGAGGACGCCGAGTCCGACCGGGTCGTGATCCACGAGGACTGTGGGACAAACGTGTCCTACGAGTGGCCCCTCGTCCCCGACCCGGATGCCGTCGAGGCGGCGTTCGCTGACGCGGCGCATCACGTAACCGAGACGTTCGTGCACCAGCGTCTCATCCCGACGGCCATGGAGCCCCGTGGGGTGGCCGCCGTCCCGGCACCGCACAACGGCAACATGACCCTCTACTCGTCCACGCAGATCCCGCACATCCTCAAGGTGATGGCGGCGATCACCCTCGGGCTGCCGGAGCAGAAGATACGGGTCATCGCGCCCTCCGTGGGGGGCGGCTTCGGCTGCAAGCTCAACGTCTACGCCGAGGAGGTCATCTGCATGGCCCTGGCCCAGCGCCACGGCGTACCCGTGCGCTGGACCGAGGGACGCACCGAGGCATCCGGGTCCACCATCCAGGGCCGCGCCCAGCGCCAGACCATCGAGTTGGCGGCCGACGCCGACGGGAAGCTCACCGCCGTGCGGGCCACCCTGCTGGCCGACATGGGTGCCTACCTGCAGCTGGTCGCCCCCGGTGTGCCGCTGCTCGGGGCATTCCTGTACCACGGGCTCTACGACGTGCCCGTCTACTCGTTCACCTGTAAGAGCGTGTTCACGAACCTCACGCCGACCGATGCCTACCGTGGCGCCGGCCGCCCGGAGGCGACCTACGCCATCGAGCGGGCGATGGACGCACTGGCGGTTGCCGTGGGCGTCGGTCCGGACGAGATCCGGTCCCGGAACTTCATCCCGACGGAGAAGTTCCCCTACGACTCGCCGGCCGGGCTGGTCTTCGACTCGGGCAACTACCAGCCCACGCTCGATCGGGCCAAGGAACTGGTCGACTGGGACGGCCGTCGAGCCGAGCAGGTCGACCGACGTGCAGCCGGATCGACCACCCACCTGGGCATCGGCATCTCTTCCTACGTCGAGATGTGCGGCCTGGCCCCGAGCCGGACCCTGGCGGCGCTCAACTACGGCGCTGGCGGCTGGGAGTCGGCAACGGTGCGGATCCTGCCCACCTGCAAGGTCCAGGTGGTCACCGGTGTCACGCCGCACGGCCAGGGCCACGAGACCTGTTGGTCGATGATCGTGGCCGACCAACTCGGCATCGACCCCGACGATGTCGAGGTGCTCCACTCCGACACGGCAATCTCGCCGCTCGGCATGGACACCTACGGCTCCCGGTCGCTGGCCGTGGGCGGCACCGCCATCTGGATGGCAACCGAACAGGTCATCGAAAAGGCCCGGGCCATCGCCGCACACATGCTCGAAGCCAACGCCGACGACCTCGAGTTCGCCGGCGGCAACTTCACCGTCAAGGGCAGCCCCGACAAGGAGGTCCCCCTGGCCGGGGTGGCGTTCGGCGCCTTCACGGCCCACGACCTGCCCGAAGGGATTCAGCCCAACCTGCAGGCCCAGGTCACCTTCGACCCCTCCAACTTCGTCTTCCCGTTCGGCACGCACATCGCCGTGGTCGAGGTCGACGAGGCAACGGGCGCCGTCGAACTGCTCGACTACGCGGCCGTCGACGACTGCGGCAACCAGATCAACCCGCTGATAGTCGAGGGCCAGTTGCACGGCGGCATCGTGCAGGGTGTCGCCCAGGCGCTCTGGGAGGACGCCTCCTACGATGCCGACGGACAATGCCGGGCGGCCAACCTGGCCGACTATCTGGTGCCGTCGGCCGCCGAGTGCATCGACATGAAGCTCGACTACACGGTCACGCCTTCGCCCTCCAACCCGATGGGGGTCAAGGGCATCGGCGAGGCAGGCACCATCGCCTCGACCCCGGCCGTGATGAACGCCGTGGTCGATGCCCTGCGGCCGATGGGGATCACCGACATCACGATGCCGGCGTCACCCATGACCGTCCGACGAGCCATCGAGGTGGCGACGGGGGGTGCGTCGTGATTCCCGCAGCGGTCGACTACGTCCGGGCCGACTCCGCCGAGGCGGCCATCGCCGCACTCGCCGAGGCCGGAGACGAGGCCAAGTTGCTGGCCGGCGGCCAGTCGCTGGTGCCCCTCATGAGGTTGCGCCTCGCCACGCCGTCGGTGCTGGTCGACATCGGTCGACTCGACGGCCTGTCGGGGATCAGCATCGAAGGCGACACCGTGGGCATCGGCGCCCTGACCACCCACAGCACCCTCGAGCACTCTGCCGACCTGGCGGCCGCCTGCCCGCTGCTGGCCCACGTGGCCGGACAGGTGGGCGATCCGGCCGTGCGGCACCGGGGCACCCTGGGTGGCTCGCTGGCCCACGCCGACCCGGCATCCGACCTGCCGGCCGCCGTGCTCGCCCTCGGAGGCACGCTCGTGGTTGCCGGTCCCGGCGGCAGCCGCGAGATCGCGGCCACCGACTTCTTCACCGGCTTCCTCGAGTCGGCGCTGGGTGCCGATGAACTCCTCACCGAGGTGCGCGTGCCGGTCTCGACCGGCGGTTGGTGCTACCAGAAGTTCAACCGACGGGCCCAGGACTGGGCCATCGTCGGCGTGGCGGTCGCCGAGGGCGGCGCCGGGGTTGCGCTCGTGAACATGGGCTCCACGCCGATGCGTGCAGCGGGCGTCGAGGCCGCCGTGGCCGGCGGGGCATCAGCGGTAGACGCCGCAGCCGTTGCCGCCGACGGCACCGAGCCGCCGACCGACAACAACGCCGATGGCGACTACCGGGCCCACCTGTCCCGGGTGCTCACCGAAAGGGCCCTCACCGCCGCCGGCGCCTGAGGTACCGGTCCCGCGACTCAGGGTCCCCCGGGCAGCGACTCGCAAGGCTGGCCGTTGCCGTCGTTGTCGAGGCGCGCCACGTCCCCGTAGACCGGGAAGTAGGTGTCGAACCAGGCCTCCGCTTCGGCGTAGGTGGCGAAGTCCGAGCAGTCCATCGAGTTTCCGGGATTGGCGGGGGTGTCGATGGCGTCGGTGGTCGTCATCGGCTCGACGGCGGTCGTCGACGGAGGATCGGTGGTCGAGGTGGGCGCCGGCGGGGTCGTGCTGAAGGTGACCGACCCGTCGCAGCCGGCCAGCAGCCCGGAGAGGGCGTCGTGTTCCGCAGGGGTGACGGTGAGGCTCCAGCGAACCTTGATCCGGATCCAGGTGGTTGCGTAGGTGCACAGGTAGCCGGTGTGGTCGGGTGTCCACTCCTCGGGTCCCCTGGCGCCCTTCGACCGGTTGGCGGATGACGAGACGGCGATGAGGTGGCCGGGATCGTCGAGGTCGTTGGCGTAGGACCGCTTCGTGTCCCGGTCCCAGGCCCAGCCACCCGAGCGGTGCGCATTGGCCAGCGGGACGAAGTGGTCGATGTCGAGGTCGCCGGGATCGTCGAACCAGGTGTCGGTGAACGCCCCGTACCAACGCCCGATCTCGACCCGGCAGCCGCCGTCCTCGAGGATCACCGGGCTGGTCGACTCCTCGATCAGGACTTCCTGGCGGGTGTCCTGGCAGTCGCCGTCCGCGTCTGACCAACCGGAGCCCCAGTCGCTCCGCTCGTACTCGAGTTGCGACTCCGCATCGGCCACGATGAGCGTCGCCAGCAGTTCCACCGCCGGCTCGCCACCGGTCGTGCTGGTCGTCGTGGTGGGGACGACGGGTGCAGTGGTGGTAACAGGAGGAACCGTCGTCGTCGGTGGGGCGAGGATGGTTGTGGAAGTCGCGGCGGTGGTGGAGGTTGTGGCGGTTGTGGAGGT
>DCXR01000018.1:543-2805 GCA_002329075.1 Candidatus Neomicrothrix sp. UBA2131 | reverse complement strand
GTGGCGGTGGTGGGCGCGGTCGTGGCGGTGGTGGGCGCGGACGGGGTGGTGACCGAGGTGGGCGGGGCGGTGGTGGTGGGCGCGGTCGTGGCGGTGGTGGGCGCGGACGGGGTGGTGACCGAGGTGGGCGGGGCGGTGGTGGTGGGCGCGGTCGGATCGGGGGCATCGGCGCAGGCGGCGAACAGAACGGCCAGCACGATCGTCGACCACCGGGGGAAGCGGGTCACGCTCCAAGCATCGCGTAACGCTGCGGGAAATTCTGGATGCGGTGTGTTAGGTGACGGTTAGGGACCGTTTCGAAGTACCCCGCGTAGGACAACGGGGTGGCAGAATCATCCCCATGGCTACGGAAGCCGGAACCATCCACGTCGGTCGTCCCGCACGTTCGTTCAACCGCTTCGAGTTGAAGTACCTGGTCGACCGGCAGACCGCTGTCGCCTTCCGGGATGACGTGGTCGGACGACTCGATCCCGACCCCCACCATGTCGACGGCGGCTACACGGTGTGGAGCCGCTACTACGACTCAACCGACCTGCACTGCTACTGGCAGAAGATCGACGGCATCCGGTTCCGGCGCAAGCTGCGCGTCCGGCACTACGGATCAACCGAATTGCTCGGGTCCACCACGCCTGTCTGGGTCGAGATCAAGCAGCGCATCGACCGGTCCACCCAGAAGAAGCGCATCCGGCTGCCGTACGGCGAGGCCCTGCGACTCTGCGACGGAAGGGTCGAGGTCGACCATGAACCGGTCGACGCAAGGGTCGTCGGCGAGGTGCTCTCCCTCGCCCATGAACGGGACCTCCGCCCGGTGTGCCTGGTCGGCTACGAGCGCGAGGCCCTGCTCGGCCGGGATGCCGACCTCGGGCTCCGCATCACGTTCGACCGCCGACTCCGCGGTCGGGACCGTGACCTGGACCTCGGGATCGACGCCCTCAACCGGCACCTCATCCGTCCTGACCTGATGGTGATCGAGGTGAAGGTCGACGAGCGCGTCCCGTACTGGCTGACCAACCGCCTCGCAGCCCATTCGCTGCGGCTGGTGAGGCTGTCCAAGTACTGCCAGGGCGTCGAGGCATTCGGACAGGCCCCACGATCCGTGTTCCACATACCCGAAAGCGATGACCCGGTTCCCGACCGGGCATCGGACAGACAGGAAGGCAAGACATGAGCCTGGATTCCATCTTCGGTGACTTCGAGGACCTGACCGGCACCTTCACGGTGGCCGACGTGACCATGGCGCTGGTCGTCTCGTTCGCTTGTGCGGCACTCGTCGGCTGGGTCTACCGGGCAACCCACCGGGGGGTGTCCTACAGCCAGTCCTATGTCCAGACCCTGGTCCTGCTCGGGATGATCGTGTCGCTTGTGATGCTGATCGTCGGATCCAACATCGCCAGGGCGTTCACGCTGGTAGGTGCGCTGTCGATCGTGCGGTTCCGGAACGCCGTCAAGGAAACCCGCGACGTGGCATTCATCTTCTTCGCCATGGCGATCGGGATGGCGGCCGGCACCCGCTTCTACACCCTGGCCGGCATCGCCACCGTGGTGGTCAGCCTCGTGGTCCTGGTCATGACGCGCTTCGACTGGTACCGACTCGACGTCCACCGCCAGATCGTGAAGGCCCAGGTGCCCGCCGACCGGGACCGCACCACCGAGGTGGTCGGCGCTCTGGAGCCCCTCTGTACAGACCTGGACCTCGTAAGCGCCGAGACGATCCGGGCCGGCGCACTCGTTGAACTCGTGTTCTCGGTGCGGCTCCGGTCAGGCATCGAGTCCGGAGCGGTCGTGGCGGCCCTCGGCGCGGTGAGCGACGGCCAGAAGGTCACCGTCCTGACGGGGCACGACCGCAGCGACCTGTGAGCCGCAGGTCGATCGCAGGTCGGGGCCGACCGTGACCCTTGCCCGAAGCCGACGATGGCGCCGCAACTGGCCGTTGGTCACAGCGCTCGTCGCCGTCATCGGGTTGCTGCTTGTCGGCATCGGCGACCGACGGGTGCGTGCGGTCACGAGCAGTGAGCGCACAGTTGTCGACGCCGAGCCCCGTGGGGTCGACCACGGCAGTGAGGTCGACCTCTTCGACCCCACGGTCGTCCACGAGATTTCGATCTCGTTCGAGGCTGACGCCTACGAGCGGATGATCGAAGAGTTCCGCAACGAGGAGAAGAAGGGCTGGCTGTCGGCGACCGTCGTCATCGACGGAGCTACGGTCGACAACGTCGGGGTCCGCCTGAAGGGCAACTCGTCGCTCTTCGGGCTCTCGGGCGG
>DCXR01000018.1:0-136 GCA_002329075.1 Candidatus Neomicrothrix sp. UBA2131 | reverse complement strand
GCGGGCACGTGCACGGTCGAGGTGTCCAATGGCGACGTCCTCGAGTTCAACCTCGAAACGGGTGAGGGGACCGTGACGTCCCCCGACGGCACGACGGCCGAACTCCTGCCCGCCGACCCCGGTGGACCCGACCCCG
>DCXR01000037.1:16945-17691 GCA_002329075.1 Candidatus Neomicrothrix sp. UBA2131 | reverse complement strand
CACCGTCAGGGGCAGGATCACCCTGTAGCTGCTGCCGAACAGCAGGCGGACGGTGTGAGGGACGATGATCCCGACGAACCCGATCAGGCCTGACACCGACACGGCTGCGGCAGTGCCGAGCGATGCAGCGACCACCGTCACGAGGCGGACCCGCCGCACGTCGAGGCCCAACGCACCGGCCTCCTCGTCACCCACGCCGAGGGTGTCCATGCGGCGCCGCACGGCGAGGATCACGACCAGGCATACGCCCGTGTACGGGGCCAGCAGCGTCACCTCGTCCCAGCCGGCCGTGCGGAGCTGCCCGAGGACGAAGAAGTAGACCTGCCTGATCGTCTCGGAGTGGCGCTGTTGCACGAACGTCTGGATGGCTGTGAAGAAACTGGCCACGGCCACGCCCGCCAGCACGAGGCTGGTCACCGGGTCGAGGCGACCGCCGGTGGCTCCGATCAGATACGTCAGCACCACCGCCACGAGCGCCCCGGCGAACGCCATCATCGGGATCGGGTCGACGATGCCGACCCCGTCGCCCAGCCCCGACACGATGGCCACGGTGGCACCGAAGCCGGCTCCGGCGGCCACGCCCAGCAGGTACGGGTCGGCCAGCGGGTTGCGGAACACCCCCTGGTAGGCGCCGCCGGCGGTGGCGAGCATGGCCCCGACCAGCAGGCCCAGTACGACCCGCGGCAACCTGATCTCCCACACGATCGCCGCCTGGCGCTCGCCCAGGCCCGACTCCGTGTCGACGA
>DCXR01000037.1:0-16560 GCA_002329075.1 Candidatus Neomicrothrix sp. UBA2131 | reverse complement strand
ACGAGGCCCGCCAGCCCGGCGACGAGCACGGCGAGGACGCCGGATGCCACCCACCACGGTCGGAGCTCCGCCGGCCGCAACCGGGCGCCGTTCCTGTCGTCGGCCATGGCGGTCATCCGGTACGGGTCGTCGCGCCCCGGGCTATCCGGAGGCTTCTTCGACGGCCTGGTAGACCGTGGTCAGAAAGTCGACGATGCGTGGCCCCCACCGACCGGCCGTCTCGTCCAGCGGGAACACGTTGCCGGCTCGCACGGCCGACATGGTGTCCCAACCGGGACGGGCTGCGACCGTTTCGGCTGACTCACCCCACTCGGCGTCTGCCAGGAAGATCAGGTCCGGGTCGGTGTCGATGACGTACTCCGGCGACAACTGCGGATAGCCCCAACCGTCCTCGTCGGCCGGGTCGGCGATGTTCTCGAGCCCGAGCAGGGCGTAGAGCTGCCCCAGGAACGTCGTCGACGTGGCGGAGTAGAGGGTGGCGTCGACCTCGTGGAAGTACGTCATGCCTGCACCCGGCTGACCCTCGGCCAGTTCCTCCAGGCCCTCGGCAATCGATTCGTTGAGCGCCTCCGCCCCATCGACATGGCCGGTCAGGGCACCCAACTCGGTGATCTGCGCATACGTGTCGTCGATGACGTTGGCGGCGCCCTGCATCAGCACGTCGATGCCCAGGGCCTCGAGGCCCACCACCAGGTCGCCCGGGTCGTACGAGATGACCACCAGGTCCGGGTCGTAGCCGGCGATCGCCTCCACGTTCGGCGTGAACCCCGACAACGCCGACATCGGCGCATCGGCCGGATACGTCGACTGGTCGTCGACCGCCACCACCTGGCCACCTGCACCGACCGCGAACAGGATCTCCGTCGCCGTCGGCGACAACGACAGGATCACCTCGGGCATCACCGGTGCGGGCGTCGCCGTGGTCGTGGTGGGTGGCGGCGTTGTCGTGGGGGCCGTCGTGGTCTCACCACTGACCGGACCGGTCGTCGGTTCACTGCCACCACAGCCTGCGGCGGCGAGCACCGGGGTGAGCAGCACGACCGCAACACTGCCGAACCGGAAGGGGGTGCGGGAAGCACGGGTTCTCATGGGTTCTCCTGTCCGTCGGGGTACGGGCGCAGACAGGAAGCCCTGTCCGACGACCGCTCTTCCTCGAGAGCTGTTGTCGAACCCCACGGCCGATCGACCTGGCTCGCCGACCTTCCCTCGCAGGAAGACCGGCACACAGTTGCGGGACAGCTCCGGATTCTCACCGGCTTCGCCGAACCGCAGGGCGACGTCAGGATACCGCTCCGGTTGCGTCGAATCGCCCGATGCGACAACCTGAGAAGGTGCTGGTCATCGGACTCTGCGGCGGAATCGGGGCGGGCAAGTCGACCGTGGCATCCATGTTGGCGGAGCGGGGTGCCCATGTCATCGACGTCGACGCCATCGGTCGCGAAGTGCTCACCCACGACGACGTGCGGGATCGGGTCCGCGACACGTTCGGCGAGGGGGTCCTGACAGCCGACGGTTCGATCGACCGTGCCGCGCTCGCTGCGACCGTCTTCGACGGCAACGGGCGACTGCGCCATCTCGAGGCCATCAGCCATCCGGCCATCAACGCCGAACTCGAACGTCGTCTGGTCGTCCTCGCCGACGACCCTCCGCCCGTCGTGGTCCTCGACATGGCCGTGCTCGTCGAGAGCCGACTGGGCCAACTGCCCGATGGTCGCGGCTACACGCAGGTGGTCGTGGTCGAGGCCGAACCCGAGGTGCGGCTGGCCCGCCTCATGGACCGCGGCATGGACGACGGCGACGCCCGAGCCCGCATGGCGTCACAGGCCACCGACACCGAGCGCCGCGCCGTCGCCGACCACGTGCTCACCAACGACGGCACCGCCGCCGCCCTGGACCACCAGGTCGACACCCTCTGGGCGACGTTGACCGGGGGGGCCTGAGCCGCCTCCCTACCAGCGCAGGGCCGCCCGTGCCCTCTCGGTGTACTCGGGACGGCTGATGAGCAGGCCGGGCACCACCGGTCGGGCCTTGTTGTAGACCAGTTCCGAGCCGTCGACGCCGGTCACGTCGAGGCCGGCTGCGGCTGCCACGGCCGCCGGTGCACAGACGTCCCACTCGTAGAGCCCGCTGGGGTGCACGTACACGTCGGCGGCGCCCGACACCACCGCCATGGCCTTGGCCCCCGCCGAACCGAAGGCGTGGACCTCGCCACCGAGGGCCGTCGCCACGTCCTCGGCATGGCCCCACTGCGACCGGCTGGTCACCACGATGGGCCGCTCGCGGTGGGTCGGTGTCGACAACGGGCTCTGGAGCGTGCCGTAGAGGCCGCCGTTGGCCGGCACCGACACCGCCGCTGCCACCGGCCTGCCGTCGATCACCAACGCCACGTGCACCGCCCACTCGGTGCTGCCGACCCGGGGATAGTCCTGTGTGCCGTCCAACGGGTCGATGATCCAGGTCCGATCGGCACCCAGGCGGCTTCGGTCGTCGGCGCCCTCCTCCGAAAGCACGGCATCGTCGGGCCGCAATTCGGTTAGGCGACCGACCAGGTGGTCGTGGGCGGCACGGTCGCCCAGCGACTGGAGACGCCAGCCAGACACCCCCTCGGCCAGGGACCGGCCCCGCAGGTCGAGCAGCAGGTCGCCGGCCTCCCGGGCGAGCAGCCCCGCGACGGCGTGGTCGTCGATCTGTGCGCTGTTTCCATTCGGAGCCATGAGCCGCTGACCCTAACCCTGACCCCGGCCCCGCCTCCCGCCCGGTACCGTGTCGACGGGCCGATCCCCCTGATCGGCTCTCCCGACCACGGAGCACCTCCACATGCCGCACGGCCGCATCACAGGGTGGGCCACCCACCTCCCCGACAAGGTGCTCACCAACGACGACATCGCCAAGATGGTCGACACCACCGACGAGTGGATCCGGGAGCGCAGCGGCATCACCTCACGTCACGTAGGCGGCACGGTGACAGAAATGTCCACCGAGGCCGGCAAGGCCGCAATGGCAACGGCCGGGATCGGCCCGGAGGACATCGACCTGTTGCTGCTCGCCACGTGCACTTCCGACCAGCAGTTCCCGTCCAGCTCCGCCGTGGTCCAACACGCTCTGGGCCTGACCTGTGGCGCCATCGACATGAACGCCGCCTGCTCGGGCTTCGTCTACGGCCTCGTCACCGCCATGCAGTTCATCGACGGTGGCCTCGACCGTGTGCTGCTGATCGGCTCCGATGCCCTCGCCGCCATCACCGACTGGACGGATCGCGGCACGTGCGTCCTGTTCGGCGATGGCGCAGGGGCCGTCGTCATCGAACGCAGCGGCGAGGAACCCTCCCTTCTGGGCTGGGACCTCATGTCCGACGGCTCGGCCGCCGGCATCCTCTACTGCGACCACGGCGGCAAGATCGTCATGAACGGCAAGGAGGTCTTCCGCAGGGCCGTCCTCGCCATGGAGAACGCCGCCACCAACGCCATGGACCGGGCCGGCGTCACCTCCGGCGACATCGCCCTCGTCATCCCCCACCAGGCCAACATCCGCATCATCGAGGCCTCCTTCAAGCGACTCGGCCTGCCGATGGACCGGGCAGCCATGGTGCTGCACCGCACCGGCAACACCTCGGCCGCCTCGATCCCGCTGGCCATGGTCGACGCCATCGACGCCGGTCGCATCCAGCCGGGCGACCTGTTGTTGCTGGTCGGGTTCGGTGCCGGCATGTCGTCGGCCGCAGCGGTCATCCGCTGGGACCCACCCCAAGCCTGATCCGAACCCCCGGGCACGTCCACCGCTCGACCCTCCCCCCATGCTGACCGCCTCCGGCCTGTCCCGCTCGTTCGGGCCCCACACCCTCTTCGAGGACGTCTCCCTACGCCTCGGAGACGGTCGCCGGATCGCCCTCGTCGGCGGGAACGGCACCGGCAAGACCACGCTGCTCGAGGTGCTGGTGGGAATCCAGGAGCCGGACAGCGGTGCCGTCCACCGACCCAGGGACCTGCGGATCGGCTACCTGCCCCAGGAGTTGCCCACCGAGACCGGTCGCACGGTTTTCCAGCAGGTGATGTTGGGGGCCGAGGCGGTGACCGGCCTCGCCCACGAGATCGAGGCGCTCGGGCACGAGCTCGCCGAGGCGGCGGGTTCAGAATCCACGCGTCTGCTGGCCGCCTACGGCGAGGCTCAGTCCAGGTTCGAGCAACTCGGCGGCTACGCCGTCGAGGCCGAGGCACATCGCATCCTGTCCGGCCTGGGCTTCGACCCCGCCGACCACAACCGTCCCATGGGCGAGATGTCAGGCGGTTGGCGCATGCGGGTGGCCCTGGCCCGCCTGCTGTTGTCCGCCCCCGACCTCCTGGTCATGGACGAGCCGACAAACCACCTCGACGTCGACTCCGTTGCCTGGCTCGAGCAGCAGCTGGCCGCCTGGCCGAGGGGCCTGCTGTTCGTCAGCCACGATCGCGACTTCATCGATGCGGTCGCCAACCGCATCCTCGAACTCGCCGGCAACCGGGTGACCGAATACGTCGGCGGCTTCGCCGAGTTCGTGCTGGCCCGCGAAGAGCGCCTGGCCGCCCAGCGGGCTGCCGCCACCCAGCAGTCGCGCCGTGTCGCCGACACCGAGCGCTTCATCGAACGCTTCCGCTACAAGGCAACCAAGGCCCGACAGGTGCAGAGCCGCGTGAAGGCCCTCGAGAAGTTGGACCGCATCGTCGTGGACCAGCCCGGCGATCCGAAGGCCCGCTTCGGCTTCCCGACACCCCGCCGTTCATCGAGGGTGGTTGCCGAGTTCGAAGGTGTGACGGCCAGCTACGACGACGGTGACGGCGAGATCGTGCTCTCGGACGTTTCGTTCGCCGTAGAACGGGGGCGCACCGTTGCCCTTGTGGGGCCCAACGGTGCAGGCAAGACGACGCTCGTCAAGTTGATGACCGGCCGGTTGGTGCCAATCTCGGGACGTGTCACGATCGGTACCAACGTCGACCTGTCGACCTTCGATCAACTCCAGGCCGAGGTCCTCGACGACCGCCGCACCGTGCTGGAGGAGGCACGGACCGTCCCCGGCGTCGAACAGGGCAACCGCAACCTGCGCACCTACCTGGCGTCGTTCGGGTTCCGCGGCGACGCCGTCGACCGCCTGGTTGGCGACCTCTCGGGGGGCGAGCAGACCCGTCTCGCCCTGGCCAAGGCGCTCGCAGTGCCCGTAAACCTGCTGATCCTGGACGAGCCGACCAACCACCTCGACCTGCCCAGTTGCGACGTGCTCGAGGATGCTCTCCTCGCCTACCCCGGCACGGTTGTGCTCATCACACACGACCGGCACCTCATCCGCTCGGTGGCCGACTCCCTCGTCGAGGTCCGCGACGGCCGCGCCATCCTCCACGAGGGCGTACCCGACCGGGTGCTCTACCCGGCCCAGGTGCTGGCGAAACCCAGGCCGAAGCCGGATCCGGCCAGGTCCGGGTTGAAGACGGAGAAGCCACCGCGGCGTCGCGATCCGAACCAGGCGTTGCGACGACGCCTCAAACGCGCTGAGAAGGCGTGGGAGGAGGCCGAGACCGTGGTGCTTGCCACACAGGCGGCGCTTGCCGACCCGGGACTCTATTCCGGCCCCTCCACCGACCATGCCGCCGTCAGGGCAGCAGTAGCCGCACACGACGCCGCCTGCGACCGCGCCGCCGACCTCATGGCCGAGTGGGAAACCCTCAACGCACGCCTGGGTGGCTGACGGCTTTCCCGCACCTCTCCCTCCAAGGGCACTGGAGCGTCCTCCACACATCACCGGTACCGTCGCCGACATGAGGATTCTGGTCACCAACGACGACGGCATCGACTCGGTCGGCCTGCACGTCCTTGCCCGGGCGATGCGCGAACACGGGGACGTCACGATCGTGGCACCCGACCAGGAGTGCTCAGGCGCCGGAGCCTCGCTCGGAGCCCTTCACCTGATCCGCCCCGAGGTCCACGATGCCCGGGTCGACGGCATCGACCTGGCCTGGTCGGTGAGCGGACCGCCGGGCCTGTGCGTCATCTACAGCCGCCTCGGAATCTTCGGCGACCCGTTCGACCTCGTCGTCTCCGGGATAAACCCCGGTAGCAACGTCGGGCGCTCCGTCTACCACTCGGGCACCATCGGTGCTGCCCTCACCGCACGCAACGGTGGCCTCACCGGCGTGGCCGTCAGCCAGGCCGTCACCGGCTGGGGGGTCGAGGGCCAGGGCGGTGACGAGACACTCGCCGACCAGTGCTGGGACAGTGCCGCCGAGGTCGCCGCCGTGGCGGTCGGTGCGATCATTGCCGACCCGCCGGCCCAACCGTCGGTGCTCAACCTGAACGTGCCCAACCTTCCCGTCGACCGGATGCGGGGATGGAAGGAGGCTCCCGTCGGCGGCAGACCGCCCCGCACGCTGAGCACCGCCAGGCTCGAGCCGAAGGCGGGCCACGAGGGCACCTACCGGATCCGGATGGACTGGGGAGAAGCGCAGCCCCTCGACCCCGACACCGACGGTGGCGCCGTCATGGGTGGATGGGTGAGCCTCACCTGGCTCGGCCACCTCGGCGCAACGGACGCCCCCGCCGGCAGCTCCGTGGCCACAGCGTTCACCAGCCTGTTCGCCTGAGGTGCCGGTTCAACCCGGTAACCGCCGGAGTGCCAGACTCGGGCGTGACCTGAGCCCCGGATGAGTGGGTGGACCATGGAAGCCACGAATGCACGCACCTTCGACACCGCGGTGGTCGGGGCCGGCCTGGCCGGCCTGATCGCCGCCAACCGGCTGGCCGATGCCGGGCGGTCGGTCGTCGTGTTTGACGGGCTCGGGGCATCCGGTGGTCGTGCCCGGACGTCACTCCTCTCCGACCACCTGGTCAACCAGGGCCCGCACGCCCTCTACGTCGATGGCCATGCCAATCGGATACTCCAACGTTTCGGCATTCCGGTCGAGGGTGGGGAACCGCTGACCCGGGGCACCCGCGGCCTCTACGACGACCGGCTCCACCTGCTCCCCGCCGGCCCGGTGTCGCTGCTGCGCACAACGCTCCTGTCGCCGGTCGAGAAGTTGGCGGTGGGTTCGCTGCTGGCCCGACTACCGCGTATGGACCCGGACCCGCTCGACGAGGTGACGCTGGCCGAATGGATCGACTCCGTCACCCGGCGTCAGGCGGTTCACGACCTGCTGGCCGCCCTGATGCGGCTGGCCACCTACGTCGACTGCCCGGAGTTGCTGAGCGCCGGCGCCGCCCTTCGACAGCTTTCGATGGCCCTCACCGGCGGAGTGCTCTACCTGCACGGCGGTTGGCAGGTCCTGGTCGACGGCCTGACCGCCAGGGCCGAAGCAGCCGGCGTGGTGTTCCGGTTCGACGGTTCCGTGACCGGCGTGCTGGGGGACGCCCCCCACCTCACCATCCGGACTGCCGTCGAGGACCTCTCGGCCCGGACGGCGATCGTGGCGGCCGGAAGTCCTGGGACGGCCGAGCGGCTCACCGGGGTCAACCGGCTGGTCGAAGCCGCCGGCCCGCCCGCCCGGGCCGCCGTGCTGGACCTCGCCCTGGACCGACCGCCCGAACATCGGTTCGTGCTGGGCATCGACCGGCCCGTCTACTTCTCGGTCCACGGGCCACCGGCCCGACTGGCCCCGGACGGGCAGGCAACCGCCAGCGCGGTCAGGTACCTGCACCCGGATACCGAAGATGCATCCGACGTGAGCCGATCCGTCCTCGACGACCTCGCCACCACATGCGGCGTCGATCCTGAATCGCTCCTGGCCGAGCGCTACCTCCACACCATGACCGTCGCCCACGGCCTCCCACTGGCGGCGCTGGGTGGCCTCGCCGGGCGGCCGGGAATCGATGCCGTGGGTCGGCCCGGCGTGCTCCTCGCCGGCGACTGGGTCGGACCGGATGGGTTGCTGGCCGATGCCGCTGCCGCCAGTGCCTGGGCCGCCGCCGACGCCCTCCTCGTCTCGTGACGGGCGACTCCGACCTCGTCTGGTACGTCGCCTACGGCTCGAACCTCCGAGCCGACCGGATGCTCGCCTACCTCGTGGGTGGCGGCCATGACCGTCCCTGGGGAAACCACCGTGGTGCTGCCGACGCCACACCTCCACGAGACGACAGGCGGGCCACGGTCCCCCACCCCGTCCACTTCGGCGGCCATTCGACACGCTGGGACGGAGGCTGCTGCCTCTGCCCGGCCGAACCCCTTCCCCCCGAAGCGCTGCCCGTCGTCGGGCGGGCGTGGTTGATCACCCGGGGACAACTCGGTGATGTCGTCGCCCAGGAGAACAGCCTCGTCACCGACGATGTCACCCTCCCCGACCCGTTCCCGGGACCCGGGCAGGTCGTGCAGGTGATCGATGGCGTGATCGACCTGCTGATCGGCATGGATCCGATCGACGGGTGCCCTGCGGTCACGTTCGGTTCGACGGCGCCACCACCGCCGGGACCACCCAGCCTGGCCTACCGGCAGGTCCTGGCCGAGGGCATGGCGGAGATGGGCCTCGCACCCGAAGAGGCCGAGACCCACCTCGTCGACCTGGACCGTTCCTGAAGGGGCACCGGCCGGAGCACGCCACTCAGACGGTGACGATGCCCCCGTTGGGGGAGATCCACTGGCCGGTGATGAACGAACTGTCGTCCGACGCCAGGAACAGCGCCGTGGAGGCGATCTCGTCGGCCGTGCCCTTGCGGCCCAGCGGGGTCATCATGATCATCGGCGCCAGCATGGCGTCATCGACCTTCGCCGTCATCGGCGTGTCGATCACGCCGGGGGCGATGGCGTTGATCCGGATGCCCATGGCGCCCAGTTCACGGGCCGCCGCCCGGGTGAAACCGAGGATCGCACCCTTCGCTGCGCTGTAGTGCACGGGCCCCCAGCCGGCGATGCCGGCGATGCTCGACATGGTGATCACAGAGCCACCATCGTGCATCAGCCCCACGGCACCCTGGGTACAGGCGAACGTGCCACCGGCGTGGATCTCGAGCATCCGGGTGAACGCCCGGTGCTCCATGAGCCGAATCTGGGCGCCCTCCCCGGCCAGCATCCGGTCGAACCCGTCATTCGGCAGCTTGTCGACACCGGCGTTGTTGACCTGGATGTCGAGTCGTCCGAAGCGCTCGGCGATGGCTGCGAACACCGCAGCCACGGCCTCGGGGTCTGCGACGTCGCCACCCTGTGCGAAGTGGTCGCCATCGGGAAGGAGCCCGACCGTCTCCTCGGCGGATTCGACCCGTAGGTCCTGCGCCACGATCGTCGCCCCCTCGGTGGCAAACCGCTCGGCGATGGCCCGTCCGAGGCCGGACCCGGCGCCCGTGATACAGGCGATCTTCCCTTCGAGGCGCCCCGTCACGTTCTGGTCCCCTCGCTGGTCTCTCGGCGCTCAGCCGGGATGGCAGGCGCAGGCCCCACCGCACCCGCCCGATGCCGGCGTGGATGTCCCCTGGTCGGTGCCTCCGACCGCAGCGAACACCGACAACAGCCGTCGGGCACCCTCGTGGCCGTCAGGACAGACGGCCGGCTCACCTGATTCGGACATCGGGCGCCGGACCTCGAAGACGCTGCCACAGGTCCCACACCGGTAGTCGTAGAGGGGCATGGCGCGAAGTGTACGGCCGTCGCGCTCCCGGTGACGAGCGGGAGCAGGCCGGTACACTCGGTGGCCTCGGGCTGCCCGACCAACCGCTGAGGAACCACCCTTGAACATCGTCGTGATCCACCAGAGCCGTACCGGGAACACGCGTCGCGCCGCCGAGTTGATCGGTGGAGCCGCCGAAGCCGCCGGCGACACGGTCGCTGTACGCCCGGTCACCAACATCGACTTCAAGGAGCTCGCCGAGGCCGACCTGGTCTTCGTCGGTACCTGGGTCGACGGCCTCATCCTCTTCGGCCACCGCCCCGGCGACACCGGCAAGGTGCGCAGCATCCCCAGGCTCTGGAACAAGCGCGTAGCAGCCTTCATGACCCACGCCTTCAACCCCGGTAGTGCCGCCGACAAGTTGGCCGGCCTGCTCGAGGAACACGGTGGCGACGTGGTTGCCGCACGCTCGCTCAACCGTCGACGCCTCGATGACGAAGCCCCGGCGTTCGCCGACGAGGTGCTGGCAGCCGCCAGGTCCTGACCGGCCAGGTCAGCCAACCGGGCGCATCCGACGGGCACTGCGGATGAAGTCCTGCGAGAAGACGATCAGTCCGGCCCAGATGGCGGCGAATCCGATCAGGCGCATCCCGTCGAACGGCTCGTCGTAGACCGCCACGCCGAGCACGAAGTTGATGGTCGGCGCAAGGTACTGGGTCAGGCCGATCACCGTCAGCGGCACCCGTCGCACGGCGGCCCCGAACAGCAGCAGGGGCCCGGCCGTGAAAAGTCCACCTGCCATCAGCAGGAGGCTGTCGCCCGGGACACCGACACCCATGGCCCCGTCCCCGGAGGCCGCTCGCACGACGAGGAACAGCATGGCCGGCAGCAGCAGGACCGACATCTCGATGCCGAGTCCCTCGAACGGCGAGAGGTCGAGCTTTTTCTTGATGAGGCCGTAGAAGCCGAAGGTGAACGCCAGCACGAGTGCGATCCAGGGCAACGTGCCCACCTGCACCGTCAGCCAGACCACACCCACCACCGCCAGGCCGACCGCAACCCACTGGGGCGGACGCAGGGACTCGCCGAGGAACAGCATTCCAAGCACCACGCTGACCAGCGGGTTCATGAAGTAGCCGAGGCTGCCCTCGATCACGTGGTCGGAGGTGACCGCCCACACCCAGAGCAGCCAGTTGGAGCCGAGCAGGACCGCCGCGACGAACTCGAGCCTGAGGATCCGACGATCACCCACCGCCTCGACCACCCGCCGCCAGGAACGTCGGGAGACAAGGATCAGGCCGACGCACCCGAACGTCCAGACCACCCGGTGTCCGAAGATGTCGGCTGAGGGGACGTGCCTGAGAAGCCTCCAGAAGGCAGGCGAGACACCCCAGAGCGAAAAGGCGCCGACCGCATAGAAGAATCCCCGCTGCACCCGCGCAGTCTCGCCCGTCCAACTCGCTACTGCGACCTCCTGTCCACCAATTGGTGGCACGGCTCCTCGGCCACCGACCGTGGCGCGTACGCTTTCGCCCGATGTACTCGCACCTGCTCGTGCCCCTCGACGGCGGTGACCTGGCGCAGGCGGCCCTTCACCCGTCGGCGACCATGGCCCGCTCGTTCGACGCCACGCTCATCCTTGTCGGCTCCGAGGTAACGCTCGCAGCGCTCGACGTCGACACCGTCCACGCCCCGGACGTGGTCGCCGTTCGCACGGAGGTCGACCTCCCCTCGTCCCTGGAGCGCGTCGGCGACAACCTGCCCGAACCCCTCGCCGTCTATGCGGGCGGAGAGTGGCAGCCCTACGCCGACGCCTGGAGCGGTGACCTCCTGATCTTCGGCCCGTCGAGCACCCCCCACGACTACGTCGTCGGCGGCACGATGCTCATCGATCGCCGCTTCGCAGATGGCGACATCGACGCCCGGGCGTCTTCCTCAGTCGTCCTGGGCTTCGGTTACGCCACCGCCGACGACCTCCCGTCGGCGGTCCCCGAATACGACGGACAGGTCGTGATCCCCGTGCGTTCCGAGATCGACGTGGTCACCGGCCTGGTCGCCCGCTGGGCCGGACCGGTGTTCCTCCGGGCTGAGGATGCCTGACCGTGCGCATCGGGCTCCTGCGCTGTGACGAGGTCGGCGGCGACCGACTCGAACGCTATGGCGGCTACCGGGAACTGTTCACCGAACTCCTCAGCCACGGCGACGACGAGGTCGTGGTCACCGACTACGACGTGGTCGACGGCAGGCTGCCCGGTGCCGCCGACGAGCAGGACGGCTGGCTGATCTCCGGTGCCCGCTCGTCGGCCCTGGACGACGACCCGTGGATCACCGACCTGTTCGACGTTGTCAGGGACCTCGACGCAGCACGGGCGCCGGTCATCGGCGTCTGCTTCGGCCACCAGGCCGTCGCCCAGGCGCTCGGCGGTGAGGTCCGGTACACCGGCGGCTGGAACATCGGCGTCCGACACGCCGAGGTGGTCGCCCCCTCGTCGGTGACGGCTCCGGTCGATGGCGGCTTCGGGATCACCTACTGCCACCAGGACCATGTCGTCGACCTGCCGGCCGGGGCGAGGCTGACCTCGTCGACGGCCCACTGCCCGGTGGCGTCGTTCGGCATCGGCGACCACATCATCGGCATCCAGGGCCATCCCGAGTTCGACACCGACTTCGCCCGCGACCTCTACACCAGTCGCCTCGTCAGGATCGGACAGGAGGTCGTCGCCGATGCGCTGTCGACGCTCGACGGTGGCACCGACCGCTTCGCCGTCGCCGACTGGATGCTCAATGTGCTGGCCGGCTAGCCGAGAACCTCCGTCGGCCGTGCCGTCGGCCGCGTCACCACCACCGCAAGGGTCGCCACTACGACGACGATGCCCAGTGCCTGCACGCCTCCCAGCGCCTCGTCCACGAGCCACCAGGCATAGAGCGGCGTGATGACCGTGAAGAGCAGGTTGATGAGGCCCATGACCGTCAACGTCACGTGTGCGTGGGCGTAGTTGGTCAGCAGGTGCCCGGTGCCGGGAATGGCTGCCATCAACAGGACCGGCCACCAGTCGGCGCCCGAAGGTGGTGCCACACCTTGTCCAGAGATGAGGGCCGCGGGCAGGATCACGATCGTAGCCACGAGGGTGAGGCACAACTGGTACACGGTCGAGTCCAGCGTCATGCGAGCCCGCTTGCTGACGATGTAGTAACTGCACCAGAGCAACATCCCGAAGAACGCCAACACGTCCCCTTCGACGGTCGCCACGCCGCTGGGGTCACCGCCCTGCAACGACAGGACGACGCCGCCGATGGCGAGTAGCGACCAGAGATAGAGCGACCGGCGGGGGCGCTCACCGAACAGCGGACCTGCGACTCCCAGCAGCACGATGGGCTGCAACGAGCCCATGACGACGGCATGGGTAGCGCTCGTGCGACGCATGAACGTGACGAACAACACCAGGTTGACGCCGAACAGGAGCCCGCCCCAGAACGACGTGCGGAGCGCATCGACCGTAAGGCGACTGCCGCTGACCAACAGGTACGCGAGGTAGACGACCAGCGCTGCGGCCAGTCGCCAGAAGACGAAGCGAAACTCGGCCAGGTCCGAGACCTTGATGATGATCGGACCGAACGCCATGAGGGAGATGGCGAACGTCGCGGCTGCCCGACCGTTGCGTACCTGGCTTTCCACGCACCTACCATCGCAGGCGATCGACCGCAGAGCGGCATCCGCTCCCGGCAGGTGGGAGGTCAGAGGGTGGCGTTGGCCTCGTCCAGGGCAGCCTGCAGGGACGACTCGAGGTTGGCCGTCCATTCCCTGAGCACGCTCCTGCGAGCGTCGGCGGCAGGAGGCTCAAGGGCCGGATGGACCAGGATCCGGATGGAGTGTCGCCTGGGGAACTTCGCACCCGTCGGCATCGCCTCGCCGCTGCCGGCGACGCCGACCGGTACGACGCGTGCACCGGCCTTGGCGGCCAACCAGGCGGTACCGTCGAAGAGTTCGGCGATTCGCGGTCCGTCATGTCGGGTTCCCTCGGGGAACACGAGCAGCAGGTTGCCCTCGGAAAGCAGGTCGCGGGCTGTGCGCATCGACTCCCGGTCGGCCGTCTCGCGTCGGACCGGAAACGCACCCAACGACGCCAGGAACCAGGCCAACGGCCGCACCTTGAACAGGCTGACCTTTGCCAAAGCCCGGAGGCGGCGTGGGGTCAGGGGCGAGAGCAGGAACGAATCCAGGTTCGAGCGGTGCACCGGGGCAAGGATGACCGGCCCGGTGGCCGGGATGTGCTCGCGGCCAGTTGCCCGAACCCGGAAGTACGGCCAGAGGAGACAGCGGACCAACGTCCGCACCGCCGCATAGACGGGGCCGGCGGTCCAGGCAGCGCTCGTGCGGTGCGCCCGTTCCTGGGGATCCAGCGCCATGGGAGCCGAATCTGGCTGGTAGCCGGACTGACTGGTCTGGCTAGCGGCGCCCGATGCGGGCGCTCAGTACATCGCGCAGGCTGACGACGCCGACGAGATCGCCACCTTCGGTGACCGGCAGGTGGCGGAAGCCACGGGACAGCATCATCCCGGCGGCCTCCTCGGTCTCGAGGTCGGGTTCGGCGGTTTCGGGATCGGGGGTCATCCAGGGCTCGACCGATGCGCTGGACAGGTCCGTCTCATGGGCGGCGGCCCGCAGCACATCGCGCTCGGTGAGGATGCCGACGAGCATCTTCCCGTGCACGACGATCACGGAACCGAAGCCGCCCTGCACCATGCACCTCGCCGCATCGGCGACAGATGCATCGGATGCAACCGTGACGACGTCCCGGGACATCACCTCACGTACTTCGACCATCAGCCGGTTCCTCCCACCTCATCGAGTTCGGGGTCGCTCTGCTGAGCCGCCGGTTGCTCGAGGTCCCGGTTCAGGACCCTCCACAGTGTGCCCGCCCAGACGCTCGAGTGTGGCCACTCGCGCCAGAAGGCCTGCAGGACGATCGGATCCAGGTCCTCGGCCGCCTGTGCCGGCGTGCTCATATGTGCAAGGTCTTCGAGCGCTGTCATCGCCTCTAGCAGTCGCTCGGACGCCTCGGTTGGGTCGGTCACCTACTGTCTCCTCCACGGAATGTGCCATTCTCCCCGATAGCAGGGCGATTCGGCAAGCGCGAAGGCCACAAAGGCGATCCGGCCGATGTCAGGCCTCGGGTCCCACCTCATCGAGTAGGGCAAGGCCGGCACCACCCACCATGCTGCTGACCATGCCCGCCAGCAGCACGGCGTAGCCCAGCATTACCCAGCGGATCCCGAAGAGGTCGCCGAGCACACCGGCCGCAAAGGAGCCCAGGGGCAGCCCACCGAGCAGGGCGACCAGCCACACGGACATGACGCGACCGCGGTACTCCTCGTCCAGCTGCAGTTGGAGCGCCGTGTTCACGGTGACACCGTGGAGCATGTGCGTCATGCCCATCACGAAATAGCCGAGGAAGCCGACGTACAGCCATGGCGTGGCGGTCACGATGAGCATGCCGAAGGCGAAGAGCAGGGCGACGGCCGCCTCGAGGCGCGAACGTCGGACCTGGCCTCCGGGCCCTGAGATGTAGATGCCACCCAGTACGGAACCGAGGCCCAGCATCATGGCCAGGGCTCCCAGGCCACCACCGCCGGCGCCGAACAGGTCGTCCGCCACACTGGCTGTCAGGGAGTATGCGAAGGCCGCACCGAGGAAGGCCATCATGAACGAGAGGCGCAACGCCAGTCGGATCGATGGGTTGGACCGGACGTAGTCGATGCCCGCCCGGAACTGGGTGAAGAAGGGTTCGGCCACCTCGCCGGGCTCCCAGTGGCAACGTACGGAGGAGAGCAGCAGGAGTCCGACGAGGTAACAGCCGACGGTTCCGGCGAAGGCGAGGCCCGGGCCGGCAAATGCCAGTATCAGCGCCGCTGCCGCCGGGCCGACCGATCGCCCGACCGTGAAGGAGATCGACAGCAGTCGGATCGCCTGTGGCAACAGTTCCCGGGGTACGAGCACGGCGCTGAGGCTCTGGATGGGCGCCCACTGGAAGCCGGAGACGGCTCCGGAGGCCAGGAGCAGTCCGATGATCCGCCAGGGGGTGAGCAGGTCGGCCTGGTGGAGTGCCAGCAAACCACCGGTTATGCATCCCTGCAGGACATAGGCCACCAGCAGTATCCGCTTGCGGTCGATCCGGTCGGCGAGGGTCCCTGAGATCGGCGTCGTCACGACGGCGGGGATCAGCGCGGCGAACGCTGCCGCTCCGACCCAGGTGTTCGAGTCGGTCATCTGGTTGATGAGGAAGGGCACCGCCAGCCCCTGCAGGAACTGACCCACGGTGCTGGTCGTGTTCGCCAGCAGGAACCGTGCGAATGCCACGTGGTGCAGCGGGGCAAGCGCCCCGAAGGGGCGTCGGAACGGTGCTGCCGGCGAGTCCCCCACGAACTAGCGCGTCAGGAACAGCTGGATCTCGACGACCCCGTGGTCCTCGACCGAAAGGACGATCGGCGCCGATGGCACCTCGACGCCATAGTCGGCGAAGACGATGTCGAAGGTGCCGACGACGGTCACGATCTCGCTGACGAGCAACGCCGCCAGTTCGACCTCGACGTCGTTGGTGACGCCCTTGATCGTGAGGGTGCCCGGTGCGGACACTTCGACCTCGACTCCCTCGCCGGACAGGTCTCCGAGGTCGATGGGGCCGACCAGGGTGAAGGTCGCCTCGGGGTGGTTGTCGGTGTCGAGCGCCTGTTTGGCCTTGTTGTCACGCTTGGACCGGTCGGTACGGATCTTGCTGAGGTCGGCGGTGATCTCGGCAGCCACCAGCGTGCTGCCGTCGAGTTCGAAGGTACCGGACACGATCGGAGTGCGTCCCACGGCGGTGGTGCTGCCGATCCCGCTACCGAGTTCCTCGTCGACACGGAAGCCGACGTAGGTGCTGGTGAAGTCGGAGAAGGACCCGATCGACGTGTCGACCGTCCAGGTGCCGGAGAGGCCGACATCAGGTGCCTCGGTCGTGGTGGTGGGAGG
>DCXR01000013.1 GCA_002329075.1 Candidatus Neomicrothrix sp. UBA2131 | reverse complement strand
CGTGAGGCCCTCGACCGGGGCAGCGGCCCCTACTTCTACCTACCGAAGCTCGAGGGACACCTCGAGGCACGCCTCTGGAACGACGTGTTCTGCCATGCCCAGGACGCCCTCGGCATCCCGCGGGGCACCATCAAGGCAACCGTCCTCATCGAGACGATCCTCGCCGCCTTCGAGATGGACGAGATCCTCTACGAGTTGCGCGAGCACTCGGCGGGCCTCAACGCCGGCCGCTGGGACTACATCTTCAGCGTCGCCAAGAAGTTCGCCGCCCACCCCGAATACCTCCTCCCCGACCGCTCCGACATCTCGATGGCCGTCCCCTTCATGCGGGCCTACACGGAGCTCATGGTCGCCACCTGCCACAAGCGCGGCGCCCACGCCATCGGCGGCATGTCGGCGTTCATCCCGAACCGGCACGAACCCGAGATCACCGCGAACGCGCTCACCAGGGTCGCCGAGGACAAGGCCCGCGAGGCCAACGACGGCTACGACGGGACCTGGGTCGCCCACCCCGACCTCATCCCGGTCGCCATGAAGGAGTTCACCGCCGTCCTCGGTCGGGGCATCAACCAACTCGACCGCCAGCGCCCTGATGTCGACGTAACCGGCGACGACCTCCTCACCGTTTCGGAGTCCGGTGGCTCGGTCTCCGAGGCCGGACTCCGCACCAACGTCCATGTAGGGCTCCGGTACCTGGCGCACTGGATCGCCGGCACCGGCGCCGTCAGCATCCACGACCTCATGGAGGACGCCGCCACCGCTGAGATAAGCAGGGCTCAGGTGTGGCAATGGGTCCGGCACGGCCAGGAGCTCGACGACGGTCGGACCGTCACCGCCACCCTGGTGCGCACCATGATCGACGAGGAACTCCGGGCGATAGAGGACGAGCTCGGAACCAGCACCTTCGTCGACCTGCCGTTCACCGCGGCACGCAGCCTGTTCGAGTCGGTCGCCCTGGACCACGAGTTCACCGAGTTCCTGACGCTCCCGGCATACGAACTGCTCGACTGAGCAGCACGCGCCGGCATTCCACTCAATCCATACCCATACCCGGGGCGCCGAGCGGCGTTGCGGAATCCACGAAAGTAAGAGAGCCCCATGCGCAAGAGCTTCGCCCAACAGGTCGAGGAGTTGGAACAGGACTGGGCCGAGAACCGGCGCTGGGACAGCGTCCAGCGGGACTATTCGGCCGATGCCGTCGTACGCCTGCGCGGCTCGTACCTGCCCGAGTGCTCACTGGCGCGCCACGGCGCCGAGGCCCTGTGGGAGAACCTCCACGGGATGGACTACGTCCATGCGCTGGGCGCCATGAGCGGCGGCCAGGCCATCCAGTACGTCAAGGCGGGACTTCCCGCCCTGTACCTGTCGGGTTGGCAGGTGGCAGGCGACGCCAACACGGCCGGCCACGTCTACCCGGACCAGAGCCTCTACCCGGTCAACTCGGTGCCGAACCTCGTCGAGCGCCTCAACAACGCCCTCCGGCGGGCCGACCAGATCGAGTGGTCTGAGAACGACGGCGACGTTGTCCGGGACTGGCTGGTTCCGATCGTCGCCGACGCCGAGGCCGGCTTCGGTGGCGCCCTCAACGTCTACGAACTCATGAAGCGCATGATCCGGGCCGGCGCAGCCGGCGTCCACTTCGAGGACCAACTGGCCTCCGAGAAGAAGTGCGGACACATGGGCGGCAAGGTCCTCATCCCGACCCAGCAGCACATCCGTACCCTGATCTCGGCCCGCCTGGCCGCCGACGTACTGGGGGTTCCGTCCCTTGTCCTGGCCCGCACCGATGCCCTCGCCGCCACGCTCATCACGAGCGATGTCGACGAGCGAGACCGTCAGTTCGTCACCGGCGAACGCACGCCGGAGGGCTTCTACCACACGACCCCCGGCCTGCCGGCGCCGATCGCCCGTGGTCTGGCGTACGCCCCGTACTGCGACCTGATCTGGTGTGAGACCGGCACACCTGACCTCGACGAGGCCCAGGCCTTCGCCGATGCGATCCATGCCGAGTTCCCCGACAAGATGCTGGCCTACAACTGCTCGCCGTCGTTCAACTGGAAGGGTGCGCTCGACGACGCCACCATCGCCACGTTCCAGAAGGAACTCGGGGCCATGGGCTACAAGTTCCAGTTCATCACGCTGGCCGGCTGGCATGCCCTCAACGCCTCGGCGTTCGACCTGGCCCGCGGATACAACGCCAACGACATGACGGCCTACGTCGAACTGCAGCAGCGCGAGTTCGGCATGGAAGACGACGGCTACACGGCCACCCGTCACCAGCGCGAGGTCGGCGCCGGCTACTTCGACATGGTCGCCACGACGGTCACCGGTGGTGCCGCCTCGACGCTCGCCCTGACCGGCTCCACCGAAGAGGAGCAGTTCTAGGGACCAGGCTTCGTGCCTGACCCGACAGCGGGACCCAGCCCTCCCGGGATCGCCCGTCGCGACCCTCCTTCCGAATACCGTCGCACCGTGCGACGACGGTTCTGCCTTCCTGCGGCGGTTGCGACCGTGACCCTCGTGCTGCTCGGCCTCGTCTCGGCCGCAGTTGCGGACTCTTCCTCCGACGCGGCCCCCGGGATGGGCGTCGTCGTGCATGAGGGCGCCGTCTTCACCGTCGTCGAGGAACGCAGCGACGGCTGGGTGGCGACCACCCCGTGCCGCACCGAGATCTTCCTCGATGAGGGCGACCGGTTCCACACCGCCGACGTGGTGCTCGATCCCGGACACGGTGGCCCGGAGACGGGGTCCGTGGGAGCCAACGGCCTCGTCGAACGCGACGTAAACCTCTGGGTGGCGGTTCTCACCCGGTCGGAGCTCGAGGCACTCGGCTACTCGGTGGTGCTGACCCGCGAGGTCGACCTCCATATGGGCATCCGGCAACGGACAACCATCGCCAACTCCCTCTCCCCCCGTGCCTTCGTGTCGATCCACCACAACGGTGGTGCGGTCCGACGCTCCGACGATCCGGGCACCGAGGCGTTCCACCAGACCGCCAACACCGAGTCGCAACGACTTGCCGGGCTGCTCTTCGAGGAGGTGCAGACAGCGCTCGCTGCGTGGAACGTCCGCTGGGTGGACACCGTGCACAAGGGCGCGTCGGCCCGAATCCGTAACGACGGCACGAACACCTACGGCGTGCTCCGCATGACGCCCGACCTACCGTCGGCGATCATCGAGGCGGCCTACCTGTCGAACGCCCCCGAGGCCGAACTCCTGGCCACTCCCGAGGTGCTGTTCGCCGAAGCGGCGGCGATCGCCAGGGCCATCGATCGATTCCTGACGAGCGACGATCCCGGGACGGGCTTCAAGCGAGCCTTCCTCGACGAGGCGACGACCGGCACAGGCACCGGCTGGAACTGCGACGACAGCGGCTACGGGACCACGGTCTCGGTCACTTCCGGCTACACCGACCGGGAGTACGCCGACCTGGTAGCCATGGCGGCCCGGGTCGGCCACTCTCCTGAGTCGTTGCAGCGCTTCAGCATCTACGCCCTCGACTTCGTCCATGCGCTTGGGGGCCGGGTGGCGCTGGATCCGCTACCCGCAGAGGTGATACCGGTGGTCAGCGGCGGCTCGGTTCCCGTCGACGTGACGTTGTCCTGGTCGCCCGCCGAACAGGTGGTGTTGACCCGCGTGGCGGACGCCTACGGGCTCTCTCCTGCCGAGGCACAGAAACTGGGCGCCGTCCTGATGGTGTTCCTGATCGGGATCAGCGGCTAGGGCACGGCACCCTCCTTCGGCAACCCCGGCTATTCCGCCCGCCAGTCCCGCCTTCGTTCGGACTTGCGGGCCGCCCGCTGCTTCTTGGCGGTCAGGCGCCGCTCGACGGCCCCCCTCCCTGGCCTCGTCGGACGCCGGGCGCGCTTCTCCACGCGGGCCTCCTTGAGCCGCTCTTCGAGTTTCTTGAGGGCCAGTTCCCGGTTCCGGTCCTGGGAGCGGGTGCGGCCGACCACGACGCTGAGCCTGGCTCCGAGCCTCTCGACGAGCAGGACGCGTACCTCGTCGTCGATTCCCCGAACACTTGCCAGGTCCAGTTCTGCCTCGACCCGGGTGTGTGCCCGGTTGGCGTGCTGACCGCCGGGGCCACCCGACGGGCCGAACCGCCACGAGACCTCACCGACCGGGATGCGGCACCCCGGTCCCGCCGAGATGAACCTGTCGTCGAAGCCGGCCATGCCCACGAGGGTAGGTGGAATGCAGGGCTGGGCGAAGGGACCCACCAGCCCCGTTTCCCACCCGTGTGCCACCTGCGCTAGGACTCCCTCTGTGGAAACCGCCGACCAACCGCGCCGCGACCTGCGGGTCATCGTGATCGGGGCGGGCATGGCCGGGATCCTGTCGGTGATCCGCCTCCGGGAGATCGGGCTGCCGGACGTGACCGTCTACGAAAAGGCCGACCGGCTTGGTGGCACCTGGCGGGAGAACCGGTATCCGGGGGTGGCCTGTGATGTCCCGTCGCACCTCTACTCGTACTCGTTCGCCCCGAACCCCGAATGGACGCACCGCTTCTCTCCCGGTCCGGAGATCCAGGAGTACCTGGAGGCGGTCGCCACCGAGTACGACGTCGAGCGCGATGTGCGCTACGGGGAAGAGGTCACCGACCTGCTCTGGGACGGCGTTCGCTGGCAACTCCGCACCGCCTCGGGCATCGCCGACGAGGCCGACGTGGTCATCGCCGCAACCGGCGTGCTCCACCACCCCAGCTACCCGGCCATCGAGGGGCTCG
>DCXR01000017.1 GCA_002329075.1 Candidatus Neomicrothrix sp. UBA2131 | reverse complement strand
TTCAAGTCCGTCCGCGCCCACTGGAAGAACCGCAGGTCAGAGGCAGGATCCAGCGAATCCTGTTGGCGAGTCGGGTTGTCGAGCAGGAGTCCATCTACAAATCATCCACAATCGCGACAAGCCATTAGAGCCGTATCCCGGCAAGGGCCTGTACAAGTCGAGCGCCACGCTGCTGCGGGAGGGCACCACTTCATGGGAGGGTGTGGCTCAGTGAGCGACCGACAACCCAACCTGCTGTTCATCTACGCCGACCAACACCGCGCCGACGTCATGGGCTGCGCGGGCAACGACATCGTCATGACACCGCACCTCGACCGATTGGCGTCCGAGGGCGTCCGCTTCGACCATGCCTGGACCGAGAGCCCGATCTGCCAGCCGGCACGCGCCTCGCTACTGACCGGCCGCTACCCGAGCGACCACGGGGTGCTCGGAAACTTCGCCGGCGACTGCCAACCCGAATGGGACACCTTCCCCCGCCGCCTCCAGCAGGCCGGCTACACCACCGCCACGATCGGCAAGACCCACTTCGACGCCTGGCCGATGGGAGCCGAGCCCGGCACCCCCGCACCGACCGACGAGTGGATCGGCAGCTTCGGGTTCGATCACGTCGTCGGGGAGTTCGACAGGTACGTCCACCTCTTCGACGTCGAGACCCCGTACATGCGGTTCCTGCGCGAACACGGTGCACTCGAGCCGTACCAGGAGGTGGTGCAGGCCAACTTCCGGGGCGGCGACAGACACTGGAAGGGCGTCACCTCACCGCTGCCCCAGGAGCTCGATCTCACCTGCTTCCTCGCCGACGAGGCCCAGCAGTGGATCGGCCGGCAACCGGGCGATCGGCCGTGGTTCCTGCAGTTGTCGTTCGTGCAACCCCACGTGCCGCTCATGGGCGACCCGATCTGGGCCGACCACTACGCCAGCGCCCAGATCGAGCGCACCGCTAGATCCGAGCCGACACCTACGACAGACGAATGGGCCACCCACCTGAACGGGCTCCGCAAACACTCACACAGCGAGTTGCTGACCGACGACTTCGTGCTGGCCGGCGCCCGCCAGTACTACGCGATGGTGTCGCTGATCGATCAGCGCATCGGTGACCTGCTGGCCCAGTTGGAGAAACAGGGGCAACTCGACAACACGTGGATCGTGTACTCGGCCGACCACGGCGAGATGCTCGGCGACCACGGTTTGATGGCCAAGATGAACTTCTACCGGTCCTCGGTCCGGGTGCCGCTCATCGTGCGTCCACCCGCGGGGACCACCGGCCGGGTCGAAACGGCGCCGGTTCAGGCCTTCGACATCGCGGCCACGATGCTCGACGCCGGCTCGGCCGCGGCGCTCGACGGCGCGCCGTCGCAGTCGCTCGTGCCGTTCGTGACCGGCGACGGCGACACCGTCCGCGAACACGTGGCGAGCATGATCCGAATTCGACCCGACCTGCCGACGTGGCAGGCGATCACCGACGGTCACTGGCGAGCCACCATCAACGCCGACACCGGCGAGGCCAGCGAGTTGTTCGACCTCGACACCGACCCCGACGAGGCGACCAACCTCGTCGGTGACGCGGCTTCGGGCGAAGCACTCGATCGGCTGACGACCGCGGTGGCGGCTACCGTCGGACCAACATGACGGAGGCAGCCGAGGACGGACGGGTCGCGCGCGGGCAACGCACCCGCGAAGCGGTGATCGACGCGATGTTCGGCCTCCGGGTCGTGATCGCGAAGCCGTACCCGCCGGAGGTGGCCACCACGTACAGCGCCCGCTGCGCGGGTGACGAAGGCATCACGGTGCTCGATGCGTTCGAGTGCTGGCACTACCAGCACGGTCTGCGCCACATGGGCGAGATCGAGTTGGCCCGAGGATTCCTGGGTCTCTCCGGGATGACAGCATGAGCGACGTCTAGATCGTCGAAGCCCGTCGACCCTCAGCCACCTGCACGGCAGCGCCGGCGAAGTTTCCGACAAGCTCCCGGTGAATCGGATTGGGTCAGGCTGTTCGCAACGTCATCCGTCGTCGAGGATGGGGCCTGCGTTGCGCCCTGATCGCCCGGTCGCCGAAGTCCGCCCGCGCCGCGACATTGCGGACCTCGTCGTCGGAGAGAACCCCGAAACGGTCGGTGAGCAGCTCCACGGGGCAACCCGGTCTTGGCCCAATGGGCGCCGCAGTCGAGCCGCTTCTGTGCAAGTCTTGGACGTGCCTGACGGCAATCGCTGCGATGTGGATGGAACTGCTCGAGCGCTACGAGCCGCCGCCACTCGAAGACGATCGGCGGGAAGAGCTGGAGGCCTTCGTGGCCCGACGAACCGAGGAGATCGGTGATGATGAGATGTGAGGCCACGACTCCGTACTGGTGGGATGTCGCGGGAACTCCGACGTCACCTCCGATGCTGGACCTCCCCGTCGAGGTCGACGTGGTTGTCGTCGGGGCCGGACTCACCGGCGTGTCAGCGGCGCGATCCACCGCCCGATTGGGCCGCTCGGTCCTGTGCCTCGATGCAGGAGCACCGGGCCAAGGTGCGAGCTCCGTCAACGGTGGCATGGTCGGTGGTGGTCATCGATTGTCGATCGACGAGCTCGAGCGGCGCTATGGCCACGACGTGGCAGTGCGACTGCTGAGCGAGGCCCACCTCGAGAGCGGTGCCTTCGTGCGGGGCGTCATCGAGGACGAGGCGATCGAGTGTGACTTCGTCGAAACCGGCCGCTTCCGCGGCCTGTGGCGCGATGCCGAGTACGAATCGGCCGGCCGCGCGCTGAGCAGGCTGCAGTCGCTCATCCCCGTCGATGCCGAGATGGTGCCGCGCGGGCGCCAGCGGGACGAGGTCGCTACCGACGTCTACCGCGGCGGCACCGTGTATCCCCGCCACGGTGGGCTCAACCCGGCCAAGTTGGCCGCCGGTCTCCTCGACGCGGCGGTGCGGGCGGGTGCGGTGGTGCAGGGCGACACACCGGTGACGTCGGTGGCCTGGAGCGGCAGCGGCTTGGAGGTCACGACTTCCCGGGGCACCGTGCGCGCCCGCGACGTACTCGTGGCGACGAACGGTTACACACCGTCGTCGCTCCGCGATCACAAGCGACGCATCGTCCCCCTGACCTCGTTCCTCGTAGCGACCGAGGAGCTCGGCGTTCAACGGCTGATGGAGCTCTTCCCCCGAGGCCGGATGGTGGTCGAGAGCCGCGATCGCCACTGCTACTACCGGGCTTCACCCGACGGCAGGCGTCTCGTGTTCGGCGGGCGTGCCGCCATGTTCGACGCACCCGAAGCGCTTGTCCGCCGCGAGCTTCGCAGGCTGATACAGCAGATCTTCCCGCAGCTCGAAGACGTCACGCTCACGCACAGTTGGCGGGGTCGCACCGGGTTCAGCTTCGACTACCTCCCCAATGTCGGGCAGCTCGACGGCGTGTGGCACGCGATGGGCTACTCCGGGTCGGGCAACACCATGGCGCCATGGCTGGGGCACAAGGCAGCCTTGCTGATCGCCGGCGATCCGGAAGGCGAAACGGCCTTCACCCACACCGACCTGCCGACCCGCTTCTGGCATCAGGGCCCGCCGTGGTTCATGCCCTTCGCCGACGTCGGGTTCCGGTTCCGCGACGCCTGGAACAACATGAGGAGACGCTCGTGACGGCCTACGAGCACCTCCTGGCACCGATCACGATGCCGCCGAGCTCGACCACCTCGGCGTTGATGTCCGTACCAGCGACTATGTCGACCCCGACGATGGAGTCGGCCCACTGACCGACGCGGACATCGTCATCCTCGCCACGGGCGGGGTTCCGGCGATGGAGATCCCGGATGGTGGAGGTGAGCTAGCGCTGTCGACCTGGGACATCCTCGAAGGCCACACGAAGCCGAGCGGCGAGGTGCTGATCTGTGACGCGACCGGGGCACACGGCGGCCTCTCGGTGGCCGACATGCTCTCGGCCGCCGGCCATGACGTCTCCTTCGCGACTCTCGACCGGTACGCCGGGCGAGCCATCGGCGGCCAGAATCATCCGACCTACCTGCGCAACCTCCACGCGGCCGGTGTGACGATCATGACCGACGTGGCGCTGACCGGTATTCGCCGTGAGAACGATCGGTTGGTCGCCCGGATCCGGCGCGCGTTCGGGCGCGACATCACCGAGATCAGCGCCGACACGGTGATCGTCGATCACGGCACCGAGCCTCTTCGCGAGCTGTTCAACGCGATGGCGCCGATGTCGAGCAACTTCGGTGAGCTGGACCACGACGCCTTCGTCGAGCTCCAACCCCAACCTCTCGCGAACCCCGATGGGCGGTTCGCCCTGCTCCGGATCGGTGACGTGCTCGCCACCCGCGACATCCACGCGGCGATCTTCGAGGCGAACCGTCTTGCCCGGTGCCTGTAGGCGGAGCACTCCGCCAGGAACACAGCCGCCCCCACACCGCTGATCAGCTTCGATGCCAGGGGAGCCTCGGCACACCCCCCGGTTCGGCCCGGCG
>DCXR01000068.1:2979-5989 GCA_002329075.1 Candidatus Neomicrothrix sp. UBA2131 | reverse complement strand
GTCCGATCTTCGAGGAGGGGTCGGCGAGGTCGAGGACCACGTCGAAGTGGTTGCGTGCCCCGACCTCGAACGAGGTGCAGGTGGTCCCCGCGGCGTTCAGGAACTCGGCGAACCGCCGGCCCTGCTCCTTGAATTCGTCGGTCTCGACCTCGCCCCAGCACACGAGGCTCGGGGGGAACCCGTGTATGGATGCGAGTGCGGGGCTGAGGGCATTGGCATCGGCTGTGGTGAGGTCGAGGGCCTCGACGATGGAGGTCCCGACCAGGGGCCGCAGGTCGAAGACCCCCGAGATCAGCACGGTTGCGCTGGCCGGGCTTTCGGAAAGGGCGACCAGGGCGGCCAGATGCGCTCCCGCCGAGCTGCCGGCCACGACGATGCGGCGGCGATCTATGCCGACTTCGTCGGCGTGTTCGTGGAGCCAGCCGACGGCCTTTCGGCATTCAGCGACGATCTCGTAGAGCGTCGCCTTCGGAGCGAGCGTGTATCCGATGGCGGCGAATGCGACGCCACGGTCGACCCATGCCGGGGCGGCGAAGGCGGAGTCTTCCTTCGAGAGTTCCTGCCAGTAGCCGCCGTGGATGAACACCAGCAGCGGTGGCGGCTCACCGGTACCCGCCGGCAGGAACAGGTCGAGGTGATTGGACCGTGCCGGACCGTAGGCGTACTCCTGCCAGCGGTCGACCGTTGCCCGCGCCACGGCGCTGCGGTCCCGGTATTCGGCAAGATGGGTGCTGTAGTCGCCGCCGATGCAGGAGCTGGGCGAGTAGGCCACCTCCCGCTCGGCTGGGGTCATTGCCTGCCAGTTGGCACCCTCGTCGCCCTGGTCCACGGTCAGTTGCTAACAACCCGGGGGGCGATGCGCCAGCCCACGAGGCCGAACGGGGTCCGGCCCGCACCTATTCTCAGCCCGTGCCTTCCGGACGGATCGACGAGGAAGTGATCGCTGCTTTCGCTGCCGACGGGGCGGTGTGCCTGCGTGGGCTGTTCGCCGACTGGGTGGACGTGCTGGCTGCAGGGGTGGCCCGCAACGGGGCCCAGCCGAGCGAGTTCTTCGACGACAACGGCACTGCCGACGACCCCGGTCGGTTCTGGGACGACTACTGCAACTGGCAACACATCCCGGACCGCATCAACTCGGCGGCAATCGGCCCCGCCTCGGATTCGAAGGCGAAGCGCTCGTACTCCGGGATGACAAGAGCCCGGTCGTGGCGACCGGAAGACGACCGCCAAGGCGGCCCTACAGGGGTGGTGTATGTACCGTGAACCCCATGGCCCCGTTTGCTCCCGAGACGTTCCCCCGACCGGTCGACCCGGAGATCCTCACCGCCTTCGACAATGTGTGGGACGGGCTCGCAGGTCCCGGCACGTGGTGGACGGCCGCCGAACGGGTGGCAATCGTCGCGGCAACCCGCACGTCGGTGCCGCTCCCGTTGGGGGAGGTCGCCCCAGATCCCGGTGGGCTCTCCGACATTGTCGGCCCCGACGGCCTGTCGGCGCTGACACGCGAGGTGGTCCGACGCCTGGCGGTCGACGCCGGGCGCATCACAGGGGACTGGGCCGCCGTTGTCGTCGACCGGGTGGGTCCGGGCCGCTATGTGGAGATGGTCGCCCTGGTCGTCCAGACGGTGCCCATCGACCTGCTCTGCGACCTGTTGGGTCGGCCCCACCAGGATCTGCCGACTCCCAGAGCGGGTGAGCCGTCGCAGGTTGTTCCCGACGGGCTCGGCCAGGAAGGGGCGTTCGTCCCGTGGGCCGTCGGCGCCTGGTTCGGACCCAACGTGGCCCGGGCGCTGTCCTACGTGCCTGACGACAACGCACGCCGCATGGAAGTAGTGATGAGCATGTACAGCGGCGGCCAACACTTCGGGGAGATGGTGTGGCACCACCGGGCTCTCAGCCGTCCCCAGATCGAACTGGTCGCCGCCCGCACGTCGGCCATCAACGAGTGCTTCTATTGAGCATCGTCCCATGTACTGCTGCTCGGTTCGAGTAGTGATGCCATCGACACCGACGCCGACCTGCGCGGAGCGGTGGGAGAGGCCACGGGGAGCATCCCCCACGGAGGGTTGCTGGTGTCCTACGCCGAGGTGGCCAACCGTGACCCGGCAGCCGCCCGGGCCCTGGACGACGAGGTAATCGTCGCCGTTGGGGAGGACGGCCTTGTCGATGCCGCGGTGACCGTGGCCGTCTTCAACGGCCTGGTCCGTTCTGCTGACGGCATCGGGATACCGCTCGACGACGAGGTACTGGCCGCCACCGTCGACGCACGGGCCACGCTCGGTTTCGATGGGTACCTCGGAGCTGCCAACAGCACCCGCTGAAGACCGTGGTCACCTCGTAGGGGAATAGAAGGTGTCTCGTCCGTAGTGTTGATTCTCGTGACACGGGTTGTGACATCACGACCTGAGGACCTGCTGTTCCGCCGAGGTGACGAGACTCCCCTCCGCATCCACCCTCTGCCTAACCAGCACAGGTGGGCGACAAGGGGCCTGCTACCACATTGGGGCTAGGAGTTCAGTTGCTTACGCGTTTCGATCATGACGGCGTAGTCACCGACGGGTTGGATCTTCGCCGTGCCGGCGGAGACGATCGGGCCGAGGCCCAGGAAGATCTGGGAGACGTCGTCGGCGTCGACCACGAAGAAGAAGTCGTGACCGGGCGGGTCGACCCAGGCTCCGATCACCTCGTTCACGTTCTCCGTGAGCGTGTCGAGAACCACTCCGAAGGTGCTGGCAACTACTGCATCGTCATGTGCCGGGCACGTGGTCTCGTCGTGGTGGTGTGTGATGTGAAAGAGCATTCCGGTTCCCCCTCTTCGGTGCCGACCCCCACTGAGACGACCAGACGGAGAGTAGAGCACATCCACGAATCGCTTGAATAGCCGGTGGACGAACCGCCGAATAGGCCGGACCGGATGTCGACCCGGGACGGGCCCCGGGGCACCCCCGGGCAACCGTTTCGATCCGCGTTGCAATCCGCCCCCGGGGCGCCGGTCGCCGGATCGGCCGGA
>DCXR01000068.1:0-2608 GCA_002329075.1 Candidatus Neomicrothrix sp. UBA2131 | reverse complement strand
TTGGTGGCGGGGGCAAGATTTGAACTTGCGACCTTCGGGTTATGAGCCCGACGAGCTACCAGACTGCTCCACCCCGCAGCGAAGATGCTAACGGTCGGGCCGGTCAGCGCCTACCCGGCGACGAGCCGCTCCGGCAGGCGCTCCAGCACCTCGAGGCAGGCGACCAGGTCGACGACCTCGACGAACTCGTCGGGGCGGTGGGCGACGCCGATGTCACCGGGGCCCCACACGACCGATGGAATTCCTGCCGCCTGGTAGAGGCCCGCCTCGGTGCCGTAGGCGACCACGCCCACCGGCGGGTCGCCGCCCAGCAGCGACCGCATCAGGTCGACGGCCGGGGAGGTGTCATCCCATTCGAGGCCGTCGATCTCGCACACGACCTCGGTCTCGATCGACGCCTCCGGGTGCACCGTGCGCATCTCGGCCAGCAGTTCCGCTTCGACCTCGGCCATGCGGCCCCTGACGAACCCGGCATCGCTGCGCTGCACCGGGCGCATCTCCCACTCGAACGAGCACTCCCCGGCGACGGTGCAGCGGGCCAGCCCCCCGGCCACGACGCCGACGTTCGTCGTGGTGTGGACGGGCTCGAAGCGGCTGTCGGTGGGTGCACGGTCGGCCAGGTCCTCGGCCAGGCCCAGCAGTCCGCCGATCCAGCGGGTGGCGTGGTGCACGGCGCTCACGGCCTCGGCCGGGTGTGAGCTGTGCCCGTCCATGCCGGTGACGGTGGTCGTGTACTCGTAGCAGCCCTTGTGGGCGCCGATTACCTGCAGGCCGGTGGGCTCGCCGACGATGGCGGCGGCCGGCCGGGGGGCACCGGCCAACGAGTCGATCAGCACCGGGGCGCCGTGGAAGCCGTCCTCCTCGTCGTAGGTGAGGGCGAGGTGTACCGGTAGGGCCAGGTCGAGGGCCGCCCACCGGGGGGCGAGGGCCAGCACGCAGGCCACGAACCCCTTCATGTCGGCCGTGCCCCGCCCGTAGATGCGATCCTCGCGACGGGTGGCGACGAACGGCGGCGACGTCCAGTCGTCGGGATCGACGGGCACGACGTCGCTGTGGCCGGCCAGCATGATCCCGCCGTCGACCACCGGGCCGATCGTGGCGAACAGGTTGGCCCTGGTGCCGGTGGCGTCGTGGCTGAGCCGGATGTCGGAGGCCACGCCGTCGAGGCGGTCGACCACCCAGGCGATGAGGTCGACGTTGGGAGTGAGCGCCACCGACGGGAACGCCACCAGGTCGTCGAGGATCCCGAGGGCGTCGTCCAACAGCGGGTGACCACTCACGGCTTGACGAACAGTTCGCGCGGATAGTTCGCCAGGGTCTCGGCCGGACCCTCGTCGGTGATGACGAGGCTCTCGGTGATCTCGAGGCCCCAGTCGTCCATCCAGAGGCCGGGCATGAAGTGGAAGGTCATGCCGGGCACGAGGATCGACTCGTCGGTCGGTCGGAACGAGATGGTGCGCTCACCCCAGTCGGGTGGGTAGCTGATCCCGATCGGGTAGCCGCAACGGCCCTCCTTGTGGATGCCGTAACGCTCCATCGTGTCGTAGAGGGCGTTGGCCACGTCGCAGGCCCGGTTGCCGGCCCGGGCGGCCTCGAGCCCGGCCTCGAGCCCCTCGATGAGCGCCCTTTCGGCCTCGAGCATGGCGGGCGGAGGTTCACCGAGGTACACGGACCGGCACAGCGGCAGCTGGTAGCGGCGGTGGGCGCCGGCGATCTCGAAGAAGGTGCCGGCGTCGCGCTCGAACGGCTTGTCGTCCCAGGTGAGGTGCGGAGCAGAGGCGTCGGCACCGGTCGCGAGTATCGGCACGAATGCGGCGTAGTCGCCGCCGAACTCGTCGGTGCCCGTCATGGCCGTGCGGTAGATCTCGCCGACCAGGTCGCACTTGCGCATGCCGGGTTCGATCAGCTCGCGGACCCGGTCGTGCATGAGTTCGACGATGCGGGCTGCGCGCCGCATGTAGGTGAGTTCCTGCTCGGACTTGACGCCCCGCTGCCAGTTGACGAGGCCCGTGGCATCCACCACCTCGACGTCGGGCAGGGCCGCCACGAGGTTCTGGTGGGCGGCGGCCGAGTAGTAGTAGTTGTCGAGTTCCACGCCGACCCGGCCGGACCCGAGGCCCAGATCACACAACAACCCGCCCAACTGGCCGAAGGCGTGGCGCTCGGTCGACATGACGTGGTCGTCGGAGTAGTCGAGGATGCGGGACCCGTCCATGTAGACGGTTCGGCGGGCGCCGTTGGCGTCCATGCGTCGGCCCCACCACCACGGCTCACCGTCGGGCCCGACGACCACCGCCTGGGGCGTGTAGAAGGACCAGCCGTCGTAGCCGGTCAGCCAGGACATGTTCGACGGGTCGGCGGCGACCATGACGTCGACGCCGGCAGCGTCCATTGCCACCCGGACCTTGGCGAGTCGTGCCGCGTACTCCTCGCGGCTGAACGGGAGCTCGACGTCCGGCATCGACACAACGTAGTGGTCGTGCCATGCGGGCGGAATGTCCCGGAGGCAACAGCGTCCGCACCATGGCTGGGCTCACCGACTCCCAGGTGGCGCAGCACCGCGAGCAGGGCTGGCTGGCGCCGATCGACGTACTGACCGCTGACGAGG
>DCXR01000006.1 GCA_002329075.1 Candidatus Neomicrothrix sp. UBA2131 | reverse complement strand
GGCTGGCGTTCTCGAGTCCGTCGGTGAAGACGACGACGACCGGGTCGACCGTGCCGTTCGCCGGACCTTCGCCGAGGCGTCGCTCGGCGTCGTCGAGGAGTGCACCGATGGCGTCGAGGAGCGGCGTCGCCCCACGGGGCCGGTACTGGTCGGCGGTCAGGTCGACGACCTGGTCGATCGGCAGGGCAGAGGCGAGCACCTCGAACGGGGCCTCGCTGTCGAACTGGGCCAGGGTCACGGTGCACCCACCCTCCCCGTTGCGCTGATCGGCGAGGAAGCCGTTGATCCCGCCGACCACGTCGCCCTCGAGGCCCTGCATGGAGCCTGAACGATCCAGCAGGACCGAGACGTCGACCGGCACGATCGTGGCGGTGGTGTTCGTGGGAGCGGGAATGGGAGCGGTGGTGGCCCAGGTACCTGCGATCCAGTCGAAGGTACGGTCGGTTGCGTTTGTCATGTGATGTTTCCTCCCCCGGGGCTATCCGGGACGTTGTACATTTCCGGTCGTGTAGACACTATACACCATGGAAGTGGTTTGTGTCAAGTCCACTCTTGTATTTCCGGAATGATTGTGTCGTGTTCACATACATAGTACAATCGAGGTGTGACATCGGATCCGCCCCACGACCCCTTCTCCCACCCCCCCTTCGCCGTCACGGCCGACATCGCCATGTTCACGATTCGGGAGGGCCGTTTCCAGCTGCTCCTGGTCGAACGCGGGAAACCACCATTCCTCGGCCGACTCGCCCTGCCCGGCGGCTTCCTGCACCCAGACGAGGACGCCGAGACAACCGCCCGCCGGGAACTGCTCGAAGAGACCGCCCTCGATGCCGGAACCGGACACCTCGAGCAACTCCGGACCTACTCCACGCCCGGCCGGGACCCCCGCCAGCGGGTGGTCACCGTGGCCTTCTGGGCGATCCTCCCTGCGCTCGGATCCGTGCACGGCGGGACCGATGCCAGAACAGCGGATTTCGTTCCGGTCGAAGAACTCGAAGCCGACATCGCCGCTGCCGGCCCTGGCGGCCACCTGGCCTTCGACCACGACCGGATCGCCACCGACGCCATCGAGCGTGCACGCTCCAAGCTCGAGTACACGACGTTCGCCGCCCGCTTCTGCCCACACGAGTTCACGATGACCGACCTGCGCCTCGTTTACGAGGCGGTCTGGGGGACCGAACTGGAGCCGGCCAACTTCCGGCGCAAGGTCGAGGGCATCGAGGGTTTCGTCCGGGCCAGCGGACGCTCCACCCGTGACCTCACCCCCGAAACGCCGAGGTACTGGTCGGACTCGGACGCACGCGAGTCGTGGTCGGTTCAGATGCTCGCACACCGGTCCCAGGCCCCCCCGGCGATTCTGGAGGCTCCCATGTTGGGTGCCGCTCCCCGGGATTTCGCTCCTGCCGCCCTCCAGAAGGGATCGCCTGACAGTTCCGGCCGTCGACGGGGCCGGCCGGCGTCGCTCTACGTGTGGGACGGCAGCGAAGACCTCTTCCCGCCCTTCCGGAGGCCTGGCACCTAGAGCCGTGCCGGGACGCCCACACAGGCGGCCATCCCGGCGAGCCGTCCCTGAATCCAGATGCCCTCGACGTGCAGGTCGACCACCGCATCAACCGGCGTACGACGAAACGCACGGTCCAGGTCTGCGAGTTGGAGCAGGTCGAACCTCCCCGAGGCCTCCAGGAGGTCACCCACCTCGCCTGGGAGTTCCTCGAATGCGACAGCCCCTGCTTCGACGGCCTCCACGCCGTCCTCTTTCCTGCCGAAACGCTCGGCAAACGCCGCCCTATCCAACCCGGTGGTGCCACGCGCCGCCAGGGCGACAGCCGCTGCCACCGGGTGGGCTGCCCCTCGATGACGGAAGCCCTCAGCCATCCGGAGGCAGAGGAATGTGAGATCGACGTCCGACTCGGTCTGGTCGACCTCGACGGACCCGACCGCCCTCATGCCGCCAACCACCAGAAGCCGCGCAGGGACTCGAGTTCGGGATCGTCAGCGACGAGCTTGCGCATCCGCTTCCTCGCCCGGTGGTAGATCTGGCGGACGTTGTCGGGCTTGACGCCGTAGAGCCGACCGACGGTGTGCGACGGCGACGGATCGCCGAACGACTGCTGCTGGAGGTACTCGACGACGATCAGGTAGTCGCGCTCGCTGAGGTTGGCCTTGAGCGTGGTCAGCATGAGGGCGAGGCGGGGGTCGCCGCATCGCAGGCGCGTGAGGATGAGGGCCTCCTCGTCGTCTCCGGTCGGCGACCAGGCCGCCTCCTCGACGCCGTCGTCCTCCATCAGGGGCGTGGTCCGGTGGCCGATCGCCTCGGAGACCCGATGTCGTATGGCCAGGTGTGCCCAGCGCCAGGGCATGGCCCCGTCCGGCGACCATCCGCCGGCGCGTTCGCGGATGACCAGCCACGCCTCGGTGACGAGGCCGCTCATCTCATCCTCATCGGCGAGGATGTCCCGACGACCCATGTCGGTCACGATCTGCCGCACGTTGTAGGCGACGCGGCTGTCGAACTCGCCGACCAGCATGAAGAAGGCCGCCTCGTCACCGTCGACGATGCGTGCCATGAGCTCGGTGACGCGCTCCTTGTCATCGATGCGAAGGTTGCCTTCGGCGTGCGTGATCTTCGCCATGCTGGGTCCTTTCAGGGGAGGTGACGCCGATCGGAACCGGCATCAACCAGCATGCAGAAGGGGTGTGACAGTCCTCTCGAAATCGGCCCAGAAAGGGCTCCTGACCTGCGATTTCATTGCCTGTAGGCAGAATCGAAACTGGGCGGGCAACCGCCGTTGCCCCAGAACGGGGTACCTGGGGGAGAAGAAGCTCAGGCGTCGGGACCCTCGTGGACCTCGGGCGTGCGGGGCAGGGTCTCGAGTTCGGCCGGGCTGTCGAGGTCGTCGGTGCCCACGCCGAGTTCGGGGAAGCGCCTGAGCGTGACGAGCAGGCGCCCTTCGACCGACCCGATCAACTCGTTGTAGGAACGCACGGCCTGGTCGAGACCCCGCCCGGTCTTGCCGAGGTGTTCGAGCACCTTGCCCATCCGGCCGTAGAGGTCCTCGCCCAGGTCGGCGATATGGCGTGCGTTTTCGGCGATTCGGGCCTCCTGCCAACCGCGGGCGACCGACCACAGCAGGGCGAGCAGGTTCACGGGCGAGGCGAGCAGCACCCGCTTCTCCATCGCATCCTGGAGCAACGGAACGTCGGTACGCAGGGCGTCGGCCAGGAACGACTCCCCCGGCACGAACAGGACGACGAACTCGGGGGCTGGCCCGTCGTTCTGCTCCCAGTACTTCTTGGAGGCGAGGGCGTTCACGTGGGCACGCAACGCTGCGGCGTGGCGCACCAGGTGGGCCTCGACGTCCGCAGGATCGGTGGCCGACTGGGCATCGAGGTAGGCGGACAGCGGCACCTTGGAATCCACCGCCAGGTGCGCCCCGTTGGGCATCCGGACCCGGACGTCCGGACGTCCTCCCACGCCCTCGCGGTTCTCGCCCGATGCCTGTTCGTCATAGTCGCAATAGGGAGCCATGCCCGCCAGCTCGATCACGTTGCGGAGCTGGTTCTCGCCCCAGGCGCCACGTGCAGTCGGCGAGCGGAGCGCCTCGGAGAGCGTCGTGGTCGAGGTGGTCAGCTCACCGATACGGCGGGCCATCTCCACGCTCATCTTCTCGACGGCCCCCTTGTCCTGTTCGTGGGCGGTTCGCAACTTGCCGACGGTTTCGTCGATGGCCTTCATCTGGACCTCGAAAGGGTCGAGGAGGTTCCTGGTCTTCTCCTGCTGCTTTTCGAAGCGCTGCTCGGCCAGGGCCAGGAACTGCTCGTTGTTGGCGGTCAGGGCGTCGACGGCCGCCTCGCCCACCTGGGCCCGGACTTCCGCTGCCATGCGCTGCGCCAGCGCCGCCTCGTCGACCGACGAGGCGGCCGACCGGGCACTGCGAGTAGCCCAGACAACGGCGACAGCCGCCACGGCAAGGGAGAGAAGGGCCACGAGAAGCATCAGGACGTCCATGCCATGCACCGTAGGCGCGTCATGTGACACCGGTGCGGCAGAAGCCCCGGCAGGCCCCGGGGCTATGGACCTGTGCTCAGGTCGCCCAGGTTGCCGGGTCGATGGCGCAGGCGAAGCCCTGCAACACCTCGCCGCCCTCCCTGCGGCCGGCGTTGGAACGGGCGACCCCGGCGAGCCGGTCCATGGCCTCGACGCCCGACATCCCCGAGGAGTCGAAGCCGCCCTGTTCGCCGACCAGTCGGGAGCGCAGGCCCCTCACCAGGTCGCCGTCCCAGAAAGACACGTTCATCTCGGTGTCGCCCTGGAACGAGGTGAAGATGAGGTTGGTCGAGCCGATCGTGGCCCAGGCGTCGTCGACGACCGCCGCCTTGGCATGGACGTACACCTCCTCATAACCCCACGACCGACGGGCGGCCGGGGCGGCCAGGCAGAAGCCCTCCCGGCGGCCGAGTGCAGCCAGGGCATCGAACCCGGCGGCGACGCCGGGGTGTGACCGGGCGGCGGCGAGTACGGGCATCGGATCTCCGGGAACCATCGCCACGACGCGTACGCCGCGGTCGAGCGCCTCGCCGAGCACCTCGAGCACGGCCCGGCTGAGCAGGACCTGGTTCTCGAGGTACACGTAGTCGCGGGCAGCGCCCACGGCCGCCAGGTACTGCTCGCGCACGCTGTTCTCCCCGTCGGGCAGGGCGTCGTAGAGACCGGGCAGGACGCTGCGGCTGACCTGCGCACGGGTCCCTCCGGCTGGCGCCGAGCGCCCGCCGGGCGGAGGAAGGTCGTCGGTACCGCCCGGAGGCCAGGCACCGTGCTCGCGCCCACGTTCGGAGGCGCCGTTCCAGCGCATGGTGAAGTTCTCGTGGACGTCGGTCGCCACCGGGCCCCTGACGAGGCAGTGCACGTCGTGGATGTTGCCGTAGCGCCACGGTTCCGGCGCCTCGGCGTGGTCGGGTCCGGCCATCGAACCTGCACCGATGTTGATGCCTCCCACGAACACCACCTCGTCGGACGCGCCGGCGTCGACCAGCCAGACCTTCTGGTGCTGGCACTGCCGCCCCGCCGAGTCCCACCGTGCCTGCCACCCCGTGTCGCGGCCGGCGAGCACCCCGGCGGCCGCCTCGTCGCCGGGGAACACGTCGTCGGCATCCTCCCCGGCGAAGGACTCGTCCGGGTGCCAGAACAGCACCCGCACGTCCAGGCCCCGCCGGGCGGCCCCGTCCATCAGGTCGAAGAACGTGCCCCGTCCGCCGGGGAACCGGGCACCGACCTCGAGGAACGCCACGCACACCCACACCGAGGACTTCGCCGATTCGACGGCGGCGGCGATCCGGTCGAACGCCACACCACCATCCACCAGTGGTTCGACGAGGTTGCCGTCGCGGGGCGGGAACGCTCCGCCCGTCGCCGACGGGATGTGGTCGCCAGGACCCCGGTCAGATGGCGTCACGGGCACTGCGGCCGACCGACCCTCAGTTCCCCGCCCGTTCCACCAGCCTGCACACGGCATCCACGATCTGCTGGTGGGCTCCGATCGGGAGTTCGTGGCCCATGCCTTCGATCCACACCAGTTCGGCCCCGGGCACCGCCGCCGCGGTCTCCTCGGCCCCCTGCGGGAGCACGAGTCGGTCGGAGGTCCCGTGGATCACGACCGTCGGTGCGGTCACGCCCCGCAGGCCCTCCGTGCGGTCGCCGTCGGCGATGATCGCCGCCATCTGGCGCGCCGTGCCCTCCGGGTGCCAGGCCCGGTCGATGGTCGCCTCGGCTGTCGCCCGGGTCCGGTCCTCGTCGAACGGGAACCCGTCACCGGCAAGAAAGCGGGACCCCTCGATGCCCACCTCGATTCGACCCTCCCGGGTCCCCGGATCCTCGGCCATGAGCACTGCCGTCACCTCGGGGTCACCGATGATGAAGCGCGACATCGACATGATCGAGCACAGCGACCGGGTCCTGTCGGGATGTCGGATCGCCACCCGCTGGGCGATCATCCCGCCCATCGAGGCGCCCACGATGTGAGCCGAGTCGATCCCGAGGGCGTCGAGCACGCCAACGGCGTCATCCGCCATGTCGGAGAGGGAATAGGGCGACTCGACCGATCGACCCGCCACGGCATCTTCGAACACGGCCTCCATGTCGGGGACTCCTGCCCCGTCGAACCAGGTCGACAGGCCGACGTCCCGGTTGTCGAACCGGACCACGTGGTGGCCTGCACCGGCGAGGAGTCGGCAGAAGTCTTCGGGCCACACGATCAACTGGGCGCCCAGGCCCATGATCAGGAGCACCGTCGGATCCGCCGGGTCCCCGAACTCCTCGACCTCGATGTTGATTCCGTTGGCCTCGACCTGCCGCAAGGCATGCCTCCTTGTTTCGTCCTCCCGTCGGCCTCTAGGTTTGCACGATGGGCCAAGAGATATGGCAGCGGACAGCAACCGAACTTGCTGCCCTGATCGCCTCGGGGGAGGCCTCGAGCAGGGAGGTGGTCGACGCCCACCTCGGACGCATCGACGAGGTCAACGGCCACTGCAATGCCGTCGTCCGCGTGCTCGTCGACGAGGCACGTGCCGAAGCCGACGCCGCCGATGCCGCGATGGCCGCCGGCGACGACCTGGGGCCCTTCCACGGCGTGCCCTTCACGGTGAAGGAGAACCTGGACGTGGCAGGGACCCCCACGACGCAGGGACTTCCGGTGTTCGCCGACCTGGTCGCCCCGACCGACGCCCCGATCGTCGAACGCATGCGATCCGCCGGGGGCATCCCGATCGGCCGCACCAACCTGCCCGAACTCGGACTACGTGTCAGCACCGACAACCCGTTGCACGGCCTGACCCGCAACCCCTGGCACCCGGGCCTCTGCGCCGGCGGGTCGTCGGGCGGCGAGGGATCGGCGATCGCGACCGGCATGTCACCGCTGGGCCTCGGCAACGACATCGGGGGATCGGTCCGGAATCCGGCCTTCTGTTGCGGAATCACGTCGCTCAAGCCCAGCCATGGGCGCCTCCCGTCGTTCAGCGCCTTCGAGCATGACCAGAACCCGCCGCTCTCCTCCCAGGTGATGCTGACGGACGGCCCGATGGCCCGGTCCGTGGCCGACCTGCGCACGGCCCTCGGGGTGCTCCACGGACGCGACCCCCGCGACCCACGATCGGTGACGGTCCCGCTCGAGGGCCCGACGGCCCCTCGACGTGCAGCGGTGGTCCGCGAGGTGCCCGGGACGGACCTGCACCCGTCTGCCATCGATGGGGTGGACCGTGCGGCGAACGCCCTGGCGGCGGCTGGCTGGGAGGTCGTCGAGGCCGTCCCGCCGGAACTGGAACGCTGTACCGACATCTGGGCGCACCTGCTCGCCAACGACATCGGCAACCTCATGGAGGTGACGCGGCCGATCCTGAGTGGAGAACTGGGTGCGTTACTGGACGGGATGGCCGCCACGTACTCCTCCGAGACGCTTGCCCCGGCCGTCGTCCAGACCGAGTACATGCGCCTCGCCCGGGAGTGGGGCCTGTTCTTCATCGACCTTCCGGTCGTGGTCATGCCGACCTGGACCCAGCCGCCGTTCCCGCACGGCGCCGACCTCTCAGGCGACTTCGAGATCGCAGAACTCTCCGAACTGCTGCGCTGCATCATCCCCGGCAACGTTCTGGCCCTGCCGGTCGTGGCTGTTCCTGTCGGTGTCTCCGACGGGCTCCCGCTCGGCGTGCAGTGCTACGCCGACCGCTGGCGCGAGGACCTCTGCCTGTCGGCGGCGGACGACATCGAGGCGGCCCTCGGCACGATCACCCCCATCGACCCGGTGACCGGCTGACCCGCAGCGCCAGGCGCTGCTTCCTGCCAACCCCTCGTTGGACAACTCCCGTGATTGGAGACTACGGTTGGGGGAACCGGCGTCGGAGAAAACGCCTCGACCCGGGCATCGCAAAGATGCGAGATGACAGTTCAGGGAGATCGGCATGGGCCCAACGGGCGGCATGACACTCCGGCGGCGACTGCTCGTCGCCTTGGCTGTCTTCGCCCTGTTTGCCGGCCTGTTGGCCAGCCCTGCTGCGGCCCAAGAAGAGTCCACGACCGACGAGAACGGCTGCACGGTCACCAACAACGACGACGGCAGTCAGAGCGGCTCGTGCCCCGACAACACCAGTTGGTACGTCGGCACCGATGGCCTCCGTACCGACACCGTGCGTGACGACGCCACAGGATGCTCCACTGAGACCCGCTCCGACGGCAGTCAGAGCGGCTCGTGCGACAACGGCTCGAGTTGGTACGTCGGCACCGATGGC
>DCXR01000002.1:1599-33467 GCA_002329075.1 Candidatus Neomicrothrix sp. UBA2131 | reverse complement strand
GATCACCGAGCCCCGGACGGGGCAACCGCCCTACAGGCAGGACCGCAGGGCCTCGCTCAGGCGGTTCGCCCGGGGGTCGCCTGTCAGGCCGCTGCCCATCTGGTTCATTACATAGGCAAAGCCGACCCCGTGCTCGAGGTCGCCATAGGCCAGCGAACCACCGGCACCGGGATGGCTGTACGACTGCGGGGAGAGCAGCGGGTTGAACTCTATGTCGAGCATGAACCCGAGCCCCCAGGCGCCCTCCATGACCAGCGAGAGGTCCGGACCACGGGACCGCTCTGTGCGCACGTGGCGCACCGTGTCGTCGGTCAACAGGCGGACACCGTCGACCTCACCCACGGTCGCGGCATAGATCCGGGCCAGGCCACGCGCCTCGCTGATACCGTTCGCCGCCGGCATCTCGGTGGCATGCACCTCGCGCGTGTTGAACGGATTCGACTCGTCAGCCAGGGAGATGGCACCGTCCATGGTCAGCGCCCGAAACCCCATCGTGCCGGGACCCATGACCGCCATCATCAACTCGAGGGTCTCCGGGTCGCTCGGTGGCGGGCTGTTCAGGATCGGAGCCACCCGGTGCTCCTCCGACTCGGGGAGTCCGACATAGGACTCGGCACCGAGCGGCCCGGCCACCTCCTCGGCGAGGAACGTGCCCAGGGTCCGGCCGTCGATGCGACGGACGATCTCCCCCACGATCCAGCCGTAGGTGATGGCGTGGTAGCCGTTCGCCGTGCCGGGCTCCCAGAGCGGCACCTGGGCCTCGAGCGCCCGCAGAACCGGTTCGACGGCACAGACCTCGTCCAGCGTGAGCGGCATGTCGACGGCAGCAAGGCCCGCCGTGTGGCTCATGCACTGGGCGACGGTGACCGCCTCCTTGCCGCCGCCGGCAAACTCAGGCCAGTACTCGGCCACAGGTGCCTCGTAGTCGAGTTGCCCACGTTCATACAGCATTGCCGCGCAGATGGCCGCCACGCCCTTGGTGGTCGAGAAGTGCAATTGCAGGGTGTCGCGTTCATAGGGACGGCCGGTGGCCGGATCGGCCACACCACCCCAGAGGTCGGCCACAGGCTCGCCACCCACGTACATGCAGCACGCGGCACCGACCTCTCCATCCTCGTCGAAGTTCCTGGCGAAGGCATCGGCGATGGCGCCGAATCCCTCTGCCGTATCACCGTGGATCTGACTCAACTCGTCCTCCTCGGTACCGGGGGCTCCTCGGCGTCCCTCCCGGCACGAACATAGGCGCGCCTCAGGCGTCGAGAATCGCTCGGGCGGCCGCCAGGCGGGTCACCGACAGGCGGGCCGGCGAGCACGACAGGTAGTCGACGCCGGCAGCGAGGAGGCGCCGGATGGAGGCCGGCTCACCGGCGTGCTCGCCGCAGACACCCACCTTGAGCCCGGGAACCGCGGTGCGCCCGCGTTCCACCGCCAGGTCGACCAACTCGCCGACCGCAAGGTCGTCCAGGCGGTCGAAGGGGTTGTGATCAAGGAGGCCCCGCCCGACGTAGTCGCCGAGGAAGCGCACCTCCACGTCATCGCGTGAGAAGCCGAAGGTCATCTGCGTGAGGTCGTTGCTGCCGATCGAGAAGAAGTCGGCGTGTGGCGCAAGCGTTCCGGCCACCAGGGCAGCACGCGGCGTCTCGATCATCGTGCCGACGAGCGGCGCCTCACCCAGGGCCGCCTCGACAGCCGCCTCCTCCACCCAGCGCCTGGCCTCGGCGAGCTCGGGCCCAGACACCGTGAGCGGGATCATCACCTCGACCAGAGGGTGGCCGCCGGCCGCCCGGCGATCCGCCACCGCCTCGAACAGGGCCCGGGCCTGCACCCGGTACAGGTTCGGACGGACGTGGGCGAGCCGCACCCCCCTGGTGCCGATCATCGGGTTGGCCTCGGCCCAGTGGCGGGCCGCCTTGAGCAGCCGATGGCCCTCGTCGTCGAGTTCACCGCGCGCCTCGGCGATGACCAGGCTCTCCACCTCGGGCAGGAACTCGTGCAGCGGGGGGTCGAGGAGCCGCACCGTGACCGGCAGTCCGTCCATGGCCTCGAGGATCCCGACGAAGTCCTCCCGTTGGACCGCCGCCAACTGCTCGAGCGCCTCGACCTCGTCCGCCTCGGTCTCGGCCAGGATCATCGCCCGTACGACCGGCAACCGGTCCGGCGCCAGGAACATGTGCTCGGTCCGACACAGCCCGATACCGACCGCACCGGCCTCACGGGCGACCCGTGCGTCCTCAGGGGTGTCCGCATTCGCACGTACATCCAGGGTGCCGGCGGCAATCTCGTCGGCCCACCCCAGGAACACCTCGAGTTCGGCGGGCACCTCGGCATCGGCCACCTCACGTGCGCCGAGCGTCACTAGGCCCGTCGAGCCGTCGATGGCGATGGTCTCCCCCTCGCGCACCACTCGGCCCCCGACGGTGAAGTGGTCGTCGGCGATCTGGAGTTCGTCGGCGCCGACCACGCACGGGATGCCCCAACCGCGTGCCACCAACGCCGCGTGGCTGACCAGGCCTCCCCGTGCCGTGAGGACGCCCTCGGCCACCGACATGCCGGCCACGTCGTCGGGCGATGTCTCCTGCCGGACGAGGATGACCGGCTCGCCCCGTTCGGACGAGTCGAGCGCCGCCTCAGCGGTGAGGCACACCCCGCCGACCGCCGCTCCGGGCGAGGCGGCGAGGCCGCTGGTCAACTCGATGGCCCCCTCTGAGTCGACGAAACGGGCGTGCAGCACCTGCTCGAGATGGTCCGGAGTGACGCGGGCCAGCGCCTCTGCCCTCGTCAGGGCGATCTTCGGGTCGGCCACCAGGTCGACGGCGATGCGCAGCGCCGCTGCCCCGGTGCGCTTCCCGCGCCTCGCCTGGAGTATGTGGAGCCGTCCCTCCTCGATGGTGAACTCCACGTCGCAGAGGTCGCGCTCGTGCCGTTCGAGAACGTCGAGTGCCCGTTCGAGCTCCTCTGCGACCTCGGGGAGGTGCGTCGCCAGTTCGTCGAGCGGCATGGTCGCATGGGTGCCGGCGACGACGTCCTCCCCCTGGGCGTTGAGGAGGAAGTCCCCGGTCCGGTGGTCCTCGCCGGTGGTCGGATCCCTGGTGAAAGCCACCCCGGTCCCCGACCGCTCGTCCCGGTTGCCGAACACCATGGCCTGGACGGTGCAGGCCGTCCCGAGTTCCTCGGGGATGCCCTCCCGCTTCCGGTACACCACGGCCCGATCACCGCGCCATGACCCGAAGACCGCTTTCACGGCGCCACGCAACTGCTCGTACGGGTCGTCGGGCACCGGCGACGAGCCCTCGGCTGTGATCGCCGTTCGCAGGTCCGCCAGAAGGGCACGCTGGTCGTCGGGTGCGAGAGCGGCCTCCCGGTCGACTCCGGCCCGCTCGAGGGCCTTCCCCACGACCACCCTCAGGTCGGTCCCGACGCCGAGGACCACCGAGGCGTACGACTGGATGAACCGCCGGTGCGTGTCCAGGGCGAATCGGTCGTCCGTGGAGGCGGCGAGGCCCGCAGCCGTCTCGTCGTTGAGCCCGAGGTTCAGGACGGTGTCCATCATCCCGGGCATCGACACCGGCGCACCGGAGCGGACGCTGACGAGCAGCGGGTCCGACGGATCGCCGAACCGTCGACCGGACCGCTCCTCCAGGCCCCGCACGGCCGCATGGAGCAGGTCGTCGAGGTCGTCGGGCCAACCCCCTGCGAGGAACCGCCGGCACACCTCGGTCGTGATCGTGAAGGCGGGCGGGACGGGCAGGCCCATCAGGCCACTCATCTCGGCGAGGGACGCCCCCTTGCCACCGAGCAGGATGCGTCGCTCCTCAAGCGCGAGGTCCTCCGTCAGGTCGGCGAACACGATCGGCGGGTGGACGTTCATGGCTAGGAAATATTGTGTCACGATCCACGGAAAATGAAAACCCACACCGGAAGCGCTCCGAGAGCGCCTTTGCTCATCCCAACCGGTCGACTTCGACGAACACCTCGTCGAGGGACTTTCGGCGGAGGTCGGGAACCCGGGTGCCCTCCAGCGGGAATCCGATCGGGAACATCACGAAGGGCCGTTCGTTGTCGGGCCGACCCAACAGGTTCCGGAGGAACCCCATGGGCGACGGGGTGTGTGTGAGCGTGGCCAGACCCATCCGGTGGATGGCGGTGATGAACATGCCGGCGGCGATCCCGGTGCTCTCCTTGACGTAGTAGTTCCTGCGGGTCGTGCCGTCGGACCGCTGCTCGAAGCGCTGTTCGAACAGCACGACAATCCACGGCGCCACCTCGAGAAACTCCTTGTGGTGGTCGGTACCGAGAGGTTCGAGGGCCTCGAGCCAGTCGGCGTTCATGCGGTTCTCGAGGTAGTTGACCCTTTCCTCCTCCTCGGCGGCCGCCCGGATGGCGGCCTTGACCTCCGGGTCCCTGGTTCCTACGAAGGTCCAGGGCTGCTTGTGGGCACCCGACGGTGCGGTCGAGGCCGCCTCCACCGCAAGCTCGATGAGTTGGCGGGGCACCGGGTCGGGGCTGAACAGCCTGATACTTCGACGCCGCTCGGATCCATCGCGAAAGTCCCGTGCCCGTCGGAGCATCTCGTCGCCGGCCAGCCGTTCGAAGGCGTACTCGATGAACGGATGCTCCGACTCCAACTCGGGCGAGGGATAGGGGTGCTCGTAGGGGCTTTCCACCACAAACGTTGTAGCAGGCGGCCTGGCCGCCGACCACCAGTGCCCGGGGTGAGAATTGAACTCACACGCCGCAGAAGCGGCCGCGGGTTTTAAGCCCACTGCGTCTACCAGTTCCGCCACCCGGGCGTGGCACAACCGTAGCCAGCAGTAGGCAGGCTCACGCCGCTACTGCAGGATCGTCGACGGACAGCCACAGGGCGCGTCGTACGGTGTCAGCCCGGTCACTTGGAAGCCGGTTGGCCACGATGATGCCCTCGATCATGTCGGCCAGAACGGCCTGCCACGGTCGGCCCCGTAGGACGACGGAGATGGTGGCGGCCCGGCCCCGCCGGCGAATGGTGCGCTGGACGCCCGTCAGGCCCGTCGGGCTGCGGAACGTGGGCACCTCGAGGCCCCGGAGCCTCGCTGCCCGGCCCAGCGAGCGCGCTGCCTCGGCGAATCGCATCGTGAGGGTCGGGGGGTATGTCTTCATCGCAGCCAAGGTCAGGTTCCTTCCATCGCCCACCATTCTGGTCAGGGGGTGTGACAATGGCCCTGTGGAGAATTCCCCGAACGATGGAACCGATGTGGACGACAGTCGGATCACCGACCTGAACCCCGCCCAGCAGGCGGTCCTGGACGAGTTGGGCGCGCCCGCCGCCGAGCGACCCGAGTTCCCCGACGACCTGCGCCACCACCTGCGGGCGGCCATCGAAACCGCCGTCGAGCCGTTGCTCGACGACCTCCCTGCCGGCGACGACCTCTTCGTCAACAAGCACCGTCTGGGCCGGGTCCACGGTTGCGAGGCCCGGTTCGTCGCCGAAGAGGCCGAGGGCTTCGCCTGGAGCGTCCCGATCGCCCGCGGCACCATCACACACAAGGCCGTCGAGTTGGCCATCAACTGGCGCCGCGAGATAGAACCCCCGGTCCTGGTCGACGAGGCACTCGCCCGCTACGAACAGGACTCAGGCGACTTCGGCAGGTGGCTACAGGGCTGTTCCGAGGTCGAACGGGCCGAGCTCCGCTCAGACTCACTCGACGCCTTCACCAAGTTCATCGAGTGCTTCCCTCCGCTCAAGCCCGGTTGGCGACCCGTGACCGAGAGCCGCCTGCGGGCCGAGTTGTGCAACGGACGGCTCATCCTCGCCGGCAAGTCCGACCTGACCCTCGGCGCCGCCGACGGCCTCCGGGCAGGCAAGGTCATCATCGACTTCAAGACCGGTGGCTTCGCACCCGTCCACCTTGACGACCTCCGCTTCTACGCCCTCATCGAGACGCTGCGCATGGGTGTGCCGCCCCGACTCGTCGCCTCCTACTACCTCGACCAGGCCCACCTCGTGCCTGAGACCGTCACCGAAGACCTCCTGCGGGCGACCGTGGCCCGCCTCGTTGACGGGGTCCGGATCCTCATGGAGTTGACCCACGGTGGGCGACCACCCGACACGATGCCGAGCCCCGCCTGCCGCTGGTGCACCCTGATCGACGACTGTGGGGACGGCCGGACCCACCTTGCCGGTGACCACGACTAGATGTGCCCTGACGGCTACGGGCCCTAGCCGGCGTCGAGGTGGCGGAGCCGACCCGTTCCCGACAGGAACAGGCCCGCCAGAAGGAGTAGACCGGCCCCCGACACCACAACCGGCCGTGCACCGAACACCGATATCAGCCATCCCATCAGCAGGTTGGCGAACGGCGTCGTACCGAGAACACCCACCAGGTAGATGGCCATCACCCGGCCCCGCACCTCGTCATCCACCTGGAGTTGAACCACCGAGTTGAGGTTCGACGCCGAAACCAGGTGGACCGCCCCGAGGAAGGCCAGGGAGACGAACCCCACCCAGAACACCGGCGCCAGGCCCAGCCCGGCAACCCCGGCCGCATAGCCCAGCACGGCGTAGAACTGCATCCGCGAGGGACGGGCCCGGCTCAACTCACCGGCGACCCACGGTGCCACCAGGACCGCCCCGATGCCCTGGGCCGAGGCGAGGACACCGAACCAGAAGGGCGAGACCACGAACACCTCCTCGGCGAACACGACCACCTGCTGGATAAGCGGAATCGTGATCGTCGTGATGAGCGCAATGGTCAGTATCGCCGTTCGGATGCCCGGCGAGTCGAACACATAGCGGATCGACTCCCGGTATCCCGTGTAGACCGCACGTACGCCGCGCTCGACCTTCTCACCGGGATCAGAACGGTGGAGTTCTGCCGCATCGATCAGCGCAAGGCACGCCAGCACCGGACCGAACAGGCCGGCGGCGGTGAACAGTGCCCAGTCGAGCCCCGACGTGCCGATCAGCACGCCGGCGATCGCCGGACCCAGGGTCCGGGCGGCGTTGAACTGGGTCGAGTTGAGGGTGATCGCGTTCCGGAGCAGTTCACGGGGCACGCACTCGGCCACGAACGCCTGCGACACCGGCAACTGGATGCCGGCGACACAGCCCCTGGCGAAGAACAGCATCACCCACCCCCACGGCGAACGCATGCCGGCCAGCCACAGCGTCGCCATCAGGAGGGACACGACCGTTGCGGAGGTATTCGTGACCAGGAGCAGTCGGCGTCGATCCCGACTGTCGGAGAGGTGGCCCGACACCGGGTTCAGGAGAAGCATCGGAACGAAGTTGGCGAAGCCGGTGATCCCAACCCATGCCGCCGATCCGGTGATCCGGTAGATCAAGTAGGCGCTGGCGACCTGGGTGGTCCAACGCCCGGTGTTGGCGACCAGGCCCCCGATCCAGAACAACCGGTAGTTTCGGACCCTGAGGGCTGGGAACCTGATCTGGTCGGTACTGGACACCCGTCGACAGTAAGGGCGGGCTCGGCACACGCGGCCATTGGCCGGGATGCAAGTGGTCCTCCTACCGTGGCAGGCTCGTGGCATGAGCCTGCTCCTGACCGAACGACGGGGCCGCGTGGCGGTCCTCACCTTCAACGACCCCGACCGGCGCAACGCCATCTCAAGCGAGATGAACGTGGCGATCGACGCGGCCTTCGACGAGTTCGAGGCCGATGAGGACATCGGTGCGGTTGTCCTCATCGGTGCCGGCCGGGCCTTCTGTGCCGGGGCCGTGCTCGACGACCTAATGGGTGCCGGCAGGAGTGAGAAGCGCAGCAGCGACGACCTTCCCAGCATCTACCGGGGCTTCCTGCGGGTGGCCCACTCCCCCCTCGCCACAGTCGCCGCCGTCAACGGCGCTGCGGTTGGCGCCGGCATGAACATGCTGCTCGCCTGCGACCTCGTGGTCGCCGGCCGTTCGGCCAGGTTCGACACCCGTTTCCTCTCGATCGGGCTCCATCCCGGGGGTGGCCACATCTGGCGGCTCCGGCACCTCACCGACCTCGGCACCACCCGAGCCATGGTGCTGTTCAAGCAGGTGCTCGACGGCGAGGAGGCGACACGCCGGGGCCTTGCCTGGGAGTGCGTCGAAGACGACGCCCTCCTCGACGCTGCAGTCGCCTACGCAGAGTTGGCCGCCTCACACCCGAAGGAGCTGCTGGCCAGCACCAAGGCGACGATCGCCGCAGGCCTGGCGGTCACTGCATCTGATGAAGCCGTCCAACTCGAGATCGAGCCACAGATCCAGTCGATGCGCCAGCCGGCGTTCCGCGAGATGATCCGCTCGCTCAAGGAACGCATCAGCAGCAAGGACTGAGGTACGGGTTCTGGAGTTTCCGGTCAGTCGAGCCACTCCCGGCACAGGGCATCGGCACGGTCTGCCCACTCCTCGGATGTGAGGGCGAATCGGAGGTGATCCTCCCAGACGCCGTTGATCTCGAGATAGCGCTCGGCAAGACCCTCACAGCGCAGGTCCAACTTCTCGACCACTCGTCGGGATCGGTGGTTGGAGGGCACGATCGACACCTGGAGGCGGTGCAGGCCGACCTCCTCGAAGGCAAAACGTGCCGCGGCCACGAGTGCCTCTGGCACATAGCCGTTGCCTGCCTGCGCCTCATCGATCCAGTAGCCGACATGGGCATTGCGAAAGGCTCCCCGGATCACGTTCGAGAGGTTGATCTCGCCCACCAGGCTCGCCACCACGAAGATGCCGAACCCGTAGCCGGTGCCCAGCTGGTGCTCACGCCGCCGTGATGTACAACGTGCGGCAAACGCCTTCCGGTCGCGTGCAGGATCGGCCTGGCCCACCGGTCGGCGCGGCTCCCAACCTGACAGCCAGTCTCCGTTGCGGCGCCGGACCTCCTGCCATGCCGCGAAGTCGTCAACCTCCAGGGGGCGCAGGGTCACCCTGCGGCCGTGCAGGATCGGTGGGTCGGCCATGGGGACATGTTCCCCGCTGGAGCGGGAATCCGGCCAGCCCGGGAGGGCCACGGGCGACGGATCAGTCCAGGATCTCGCCGAGTACGGGTCGTCCGAAGGCCTCCATGGCCTCGGGGTACGGATTGGCCGGACCAGAACCCATGACCAGGCGCTCACCGTGTTCCATGGTTGCTGAACGCTGTAGGGACATTTCTCTACAGCAGAGAATGTTTCCGCTGACGAACGTGCCTTGGGCCTCCATGCCACCCCGGTGCGGGCCGGCGTCAGCCACCCAGTTGCGAGGCGACCAGACCGTCGAGGATGTCGGCCTCCGAAACGAGGCACTCGTCAAAGCCCAACTGGCGCATGACCTTGACCAGCACGCAGAGGCCGCCCACGATCACGTCGGCCCGGGCCTCCTCCATGCCGGGATTCTCCAGGCGTTCCTCCCTGGTCTCGGTGGCCAGGGTCCGGAACACGTCCTCCACCGCCCCACGGGTGAGCCGGAAGTGGTGGATCCTGTCCCGGTCGTATTCGGCCAGGCCCTGCTCCACCGCAGCCACACACGACACGGTGCCGGCCAGGCCGACGAGCGTCCGCGCCTCCGCCACCGACGGGACTTCACGCACCACGTCGTCGACGTGCCCCCCGACGATGGAGAGGCAGGAGGCCAACTCCTCGGGAAGCGGCGGATCGTGCCCGATCCGCTGTTCGGTCAGCCGCACGCAGCCGATATCACACGACAGGACCCCCTCTGCATCGGACGTACCGACGACGAACTCGGTCGATCCGCCACCGATGTCGAGGACCAGGAACGGCCCGTCGGCCGGGTCGAGGTCGGCGGTGGCGCCGGCAAACGAGAGTCGTCCCTCCTCGGCGCCGGGAAGCATCTCGGGGCGAACCCCGAGGACAGCCTCGGCTGCGTCGAAGAAATCGTCCCGGTTCACAGCATCCCGGGCAGCGGACGTGGCCGAGGCACGCACCCGTTTGACGCCGTGGCGGTCCAACACCTCGCGGAACTCACACAGGACGTCGACCACCCGGTCAATGGCCGGCTCAGCGAGCCTGCCGGTGGCATCGACCCCCTCCCCCAGTCGGGTTATCCGCATGAGCCGCTCGACGGTCGTCACGCCGTCACCGACCAGGAGCCTCGTCGAGTTGGTTCCGCAGTCGACGGCGGCGACGAGATCAGGCATCGTCGGGTTCCCCCGGTTTCCCCATCACACCCAGTTGCTCCTCGACCCAGCAACCGACAGGGTCGTCACCGCCAGCCAGGTGCCAGGCGTAGTGGGCGTGGAGGCACTTGACGCCCTGACTCGTCCCGCCCACCCCGCCACTGGGCCGTGGGCCCTCGTGGCCAGCCGGAATCGCAGCGTCGCGCTCCGATGCGTACCGCTCGTGGGCGACGGCCAGCGCCGTGGCATCGACGGCGGCCTCTGCGGCCCTGACGCCGCCTGCCGATTCGAGGGTGCCGATCCGTGCACGGAGGTCGGCGGCGACCAGCCAGTACCTGGTGGGCATGGGGCGTCCGTCCTCCAGGAGCGGGTGGTTCTCGATGACGACCGGTTTCGCGTCGGCGTCTCGGACTACGACCTCGAAGGCACCCAGCGGTGGACGACCGAGGAGTTCCTCGACCAGTACCCGGTCATCCTCGTTGGACACGGCTCCCGACTCCCTAGACGAGCACGAGGATGACGACCACCAGCGCGACGACCGCCACGACCACCGGCGCCAGCCGATTGAGCACCGGCGCACCGGCGGCACCCAGCAGGTCGACGGCTGCTGCTTCCGGGGCGTCGACGATGCGTACCTGCTCCGGCACCTCCTCTGGGGCGGGGTGCCCGGAGGCTTCGGACTCGGCCGCTGCCCCCTCGGCAACAGGCTCGTGGGGGTCGAGGAGTCCGCTGAGGTTGTCGGCGAACTGGCCCATCAACTTCTTCGACACATCGGCCATCACACCGCGGCCGAACTGGGCCACCTTGCCGGTCACCTTCAGATCGGTGGTGACCGTGACCCGGGTGCCTGTGGCAGTCGAACTCATCTCCGCGGTGATATCGGCTGCGGCGTTGCCCGCGCCACGCGTGTCACGTCCCTCCGCCTGCAGGACCGCCCGATAACCGGCATCGTCCTTCTCGACGAAACTGGCCGCCCCCTTGTACTGGGCGGTGATGGGGCCGACCCTGACCTTCACCACACCCCGGTACTCGTCGCCCTCGACCTCCTGGAGTTGGGCGCCCGGCAGGCACGGGGCGATGAGTTCCACGTCCGTCAGGACCGACCAGACACGGTCGATCGGAGCGTCCACCTCGAACTCGTTGCTCAACTCCACTGCGCCGGGTCCTCCATCTCGTCTCCGCCGATCGACCGACAGTCGCTCGGTGGCCAGGTCCAGGCCCGGAGGTCGGCGACCGTATCGATGTCGGCGGGCTCGCCGTCGCACGCTACTTCCACCACCTCCGATGCCCTCAGGCTCAGGAGGAGTCGGGCACCCATGTCGCCGGCAACCGGGAGTTCGCCCCAGAGCCGTGCGGAGACCTTGACAGGCGGACGGCGGAGGCCGTCGAACGTGGCGCAGACCAGGTCGCCCGGCTGCCCGGCGACGGATCGCCAGGCGGTTGCCGGGACGCCGGGGGTGTCCGCAAGGCCGACGACCATCGCCTGGTGGCCCGTCGCCCGGCAGTGCGACACCGCCAACTGGAGCGAGACAGCCTGTCCGATGTCCCAGTCCGGGTTGTGAACGATGGTCACCACCGCCGGAAGTACGCCTGAGAGGTCGGCGGCACCGGTCACGACCACGAGTTCGTCGAGTCCGGCTGCCGCCGCTGCGTCGATCGCATGGGCGGCCAGCGGACGGCCGTCGAGGTCGGCCAGGAGCTTGTGGCCCCCGCCGTCCCAGCGGGTTCCCCCACCGGCGGCCAGCACGACTGCTGCGATCGTCATGTCAGTACCGCGTTCCGTCGGTCAGCCGTGGATCGGTCCCGACGAGGTGCTCAGTGCCTGTGCGGAACGGCCCGTGCGCAGGGCGATGATCTCTGCGACTATCGAGACGGCGGTCTCCTCGGGCGTGCGGGCCCCGATGTCGATCCCGATGGGTGAGTACAGGCGGGCGATTCCCTCGTCGTCCACCCCCGCCTCCCGCAGGCGCTCCAGTCGGTTCTCATGGGTGCGCCGGGAGCCCATGACGCCGATGTAGCCAACCGTGGTGGCGAGGGCCGAGACGATCGCCGGCACGTCGAACTTGTTGTCGTGGGTGAGGACGCAGATGGCATCCCGCAGCCCGAGTTCGGGACCGACCTGGTCGAGGAGGCGGTTGGGCCAGTCGACGACCACCTCATCGGCGAGGGGGAATCGCTGCCGGGTGGCAAAGACCTCCCGGGCGTCGCACACGGTGACGTGGTAGCCCAGCACCTTGGCGACACGGACCAGTGCTGCCGTGAAGTCGACGGCCCCGAAGATCAGCATCCTCGGTGGTTGGGCGAAACTCTCGATGAACACCCGGACCTGGTCTTCCCGGGCCTCGCCGTGCTCGCCGTAGCGGCGAACGCCGCTGCGTCCCGCTGCCAACTCGCCGAGGGTGTCGCGTTCGACGACCCGGTCGAGGCCGGCGTCGCCCAGGGAGCCCATCGTGCCGTCCGGGCGGACCAGAAGCTTGGCACCGGCGCCGGGGCCCTCGACCACCGTGGCCAGGGCGAAGGCTGACTCGTCGCGCAGCAGGGCGGCGACGGCATCGAAGATCGGGGTCGTGTTTCCCGACGTGGAGTCCCCGGCCATCCCGCTACCAGTCCAACGGCTCGATGAAGAGGTGGATGGTGCCGCCGCATGTCAGGCCGACGGCGAACGCCTCGTCGTCGCTGTAGCCGAACGAGACCAGTCGCCGATCGCCGCTTTCGAGCACGTCGAGGGCCTCCGTGACGACCGCCCCCTCGACGCATCCTCCGGACACCGAGCCGGCGACCTCGCCGTCGTCGGCGACCGCCATCGTGGCGCCCGGCAGGCGGGGACCGGAACCCTCCAGGTCGATGACCCGTGCCAGGGCGACGCTTCGTCCCTGCCGATGCCAACGTTCGAGGTCGGACAGGATCTCCCGCATGGACACAAGGCTACGGCAGCAGGGCAGATTGGGGGAGGCCCAGGCCCCGTCGGGTCGAGGTCGGACGGCGCGGTTGAGGATGCGGCCGACGACCTTGGCGAACTCCGAGGGCCGCTCGACGATGGTCACGCCGCACCCCTTCAGGATCTCGACCTTCTCGGCGGCCGACTCCCCCACCGTTGACACGATGGCACCGGCATGGTCCATGGTGCGGGCCTGTTGTCCCTAGGTTGTCTCCATGGCCGTCGACGCACCTGAGACCGAAGGTTCCTCCGCCCGGTTCACCAGCGACCACGAGGAGGCCGACGCCGCCCTGCGAGGCGACATCCGCCGGCTCGGGCGCCAACTCGGCGACTCCCTCGTCCGCCAACACGGCGATGCCCTGCTCGAGACCGTCGAGAGGGTGCGCCAACTCGCCCGGGACCTCCGCAAGGACGGTGGCCGCGAAGGCAGCACCGGGGAACTCACACGCCTGCTGGCCGACGCCGATGCCGACCAGGCCATCCAACTGGTCCGCGCCTTCACCATGTACTTCCACCTCGCCAACGTCGCCGAACAGGTACACCGCATCGAGGACCTCAACATCGGCGGCACCCGCGCCGACAGCCACTTCGACGAGACCGTGCACCGACTGGTCGACGCCGGCATCCCACCCACCGACATCGCCGCCCTCGTCAACCGCGCCGACCTCCAGCCCGTCTTCACCGCCCACCCCACCGAGGCCTCCCGCCGGTCGATCCTCAACAAGTTGGCCCGCATCTCCGACCTCGTCGAGGAGCGCACCGAACCGTGGCGCACGGCGGGCGACCAGGGACGCATAGACCGACGCATCGACGAACTCATCGAGGCCATGTGGCAGACGGACGAGATCCGCCACGACCGGCCCGACCCCTTCGACGAGGCCCGCTTCGTCCTCTACTACGTCAACCAGACGGTCCGGGACGCCGTGCCCCAACTCCTCGACGACATGACCGCCGTCCTCGAGGACATCGGCGAGCAGCTCGACCCCGACCGGTCCCCGATCCGCTTCGGAACCTGGGTCGGCGGCGACCGGGACGGCAACCCCAACGTCTCGCCCGGCACCACGCTCGCCGTCCTGGACCTCCAGCGACGGCGTGCCATCGAACTCCTGATCGATGAGGTCGGCGACCTCTCCGGGGAACTGAGCGTCAGTTCCCGCATCCGGGAGATCCCCGAGGACCTCCTCGAGATCACCGCACGCGACCTGTCCGAGCATTCCGACCTGTTGATCCGCACCGACCCGCACGAGCCCTACCGCATCCGGTGCGCCGTCATCCAGCACCGCCTTGCCGAGACCCTGCGCCGCACCGCCAACGGCTACGACTCTCCCGCCGAACTGGCTTCCGACCTCGAGCACCTCGACCGTTCCCTCCGCAGCCACGGTGGATCGCTGCTGGCCGACGGACGGCTCACCCGTGTACGCCGGATCCTCGCCATGGTCGGCTTCCATTTCGCCGCCCTCGACGTCCGCGAACACGCCGAGAGGCACCATGAGGCACTCGGCGACATGTTCGCCGCCATCGGGGTCGACTATGCCTCGGCTACCGCCGCCCAACGCACCGGCCTGCTCACCACGGAACTCGAGAGCCGCCGCCCCCTGGCCCCGCCGCACGAATCGGGCGAGCACGACTGCCTCACCCTCTTCCGCACCCTCCGACGCATCCTCGACCGGGATGGCGATGCCGTCATCGAGAGTTACATCGTCTCCATGACCTGCGGCGTCGACGACCTGCTCGCCCCCGTGATCCTCGCCCGGGAGGTCGGGCTCGTCGACCTCGGCCACGACATCTCCCGCCTCGGCTTCGTCCCCCTCTTCGAGACCATCGACGACCTGCGCTCCATCGGCCCGATCCTGCGCGAACTCTTCGCCGTCCCCGCCTACCGCAAGTTGCTGGAGTTGCGTGGCGACCTCCAGGAGGTCATGGTCGGCTACTCCGACTCCAACAAGGACGGTGGCCTCACCACCTCCCAGTGGGAGATCCACAAGGCACTGCGGGACATCCGGCAGGTCGCCGAGGAGAGCGGCATCCGCATACGGGTCTTCCACGGCCGCGGCGGCACCATCGGCCGCGGCGGCGGCCCCACGCATGGCTCCATACTGAGCCAGCCCCACGGCGTCCTCGACGGCGAGGTCCGCTTCACCGAACAGGGCGAGGTCATCGCCGACAAGTACGGCCTGCCCGAGATCGCCCGGCGCAACCTGAACCTCGCCGTCACGGCCCTCATCGACGCCTCGCTGGCCCACAAGGCACCCCGCCACGACGCCACCACGGTCGACCACTGGTACGACGTCATGGAGCAGATGTCGACGGCCGCCTACGAGGCCTACCGGGCGTTCGTGGAAACCCCGGGCCTGCCCGAGTACTTCACCTCCTCGACCCCCGTCGAGGAACTCGGCTCCATGAACATCGGCTCACGACCCTCCCGGCGCGCCGCCGCCTCCTCCGGCATCGCCGACCTGCGGGCCATCCCCTGGGTGTTCGGCTGGACCCAGTCACGCCAGATCATCCCCGGCTGGTACGGCGCAGGCTCCGCCATCCGGTCCGCCTTCGACACCGGCCACCGCGACGACCTGCGGGCCATGTACGAAGACTGGCACTTCTTCCAGACCTTCATCTCGAATGTCGAGATGACCCTCGCCAAGACCGACCTCGCCATCGCCCGCCACTACGTCAACTGCCTTGTCGACCCCTCGCTCCACCACATCTTCGACCTGGTTGTCGCCGAACATGCACTCACAAGTGAGATGGTGGCCTGGGTCACCGGCACCGAGCTGCTCGCCGACACGCCGCTCCTGCGCCGCACCCTCGAGGTGCGCGATGCCTACCTGGATCCCATCAACGTGCTCCAGGTGGAGCTGCTGTCGCGTGTGCGGTCGGCCGAGCCTGGCGGTGCGGGGGAACGCGAGGATCTGATGCAGCGTGCATTGCTGCTGTCGATCAACGGCATCGCTGCGGGTCTGCGGAACACGGGCTGAGTTCGGCGGCTCCGACCGTCCCGACCACTCCCGGACAAGGAGCGGGTCGAGTGCCTACTCGGCCGTGATGGCCCTGGCCAGGACTTCGAGGCTGTCGAGGTTGTGGCCCTCGAGGAACTCGTCGACGTGGGGCAGTGCAGCGGCCATGCCCTGGGCGAGGGGGGCGTAGCCGGGGGCGGCCTTGAGCGGATTCACCCACACGACCTTGTGGGCCACCCGGGACAGGCGCTGCATCTGCTCGGACATGACCGCCGGATCACCCCGGTCCCAGCCGTCGGATAGCACGACGACAACGGCCCCACGGGCCATGCCGCGTACGCCCCAGCCGTCGTTGAACAGGCGCAGGCCGTCGCCAAGGCGGGTGCCACCGGACCAGTCGGTGACCGCTTCGGCCGCACGGGCCAGGGCGGCATCAGGGTCACGGGTGGAAAGTTCACGGGTGAGGCGGGTGAGGCGGGTACCGAGTGCGAAGGCCTCGACGTCACGGCGCCCCACGATGACAGCGTGCACGAAGCGGATCAGGGCACGGGCATAGGCCTCCATCGAGCCGGAGACATCGAGCAACAGGACAAGCCGGCGGGGCCGCTCCCCCGGCTCGAGGTACCTGCGGCTCAATGTCTCGCCCCCGGTGCGCAGGGCGGCACGCACGGTACGGCGGAGGTCAAGCCGGCCAGACCGTGCACTCGGGCCCATGCGGCGGCATCGACGGCTCTCGCCGGCAAAGCGCAGGCGGACCATCAACCCATGCAACTCGGCCAACTCGTCGTCGGAGCACTCGGCGAAGTCTCTGGTCGACAGAACCTCGACACGAGAGAAGCGCACGCTCAGCACATCGCCGTCCGGGGACTCGGGCTCGACCTCTTCTTCCGGCTCGCCGCCAGGCTCGTCGAACAGGAGCGTGACCGGCGACGGCAACGTGGCCGGACGGCCCCGATCGAGGGCACCCAGCCACTGCTGCTCGAAGACCTCGTCGTAGAGCGGAATGTCCTCGGGCCGGTGGACAAGTGTGGCCCGGCCCGCCCAGTAGACGCCGTCCCGGCGTTCCGCTCCGACCTCGGCCACGGCACGCCCGAACTCGAGCGTCGAGATCAGGGGCACAGCGAGCCCCGCCGCGCGTAGGGCGTCGGCGAAGCGGACGAGGTGCCGGTCCAGGGTGCGTTCGGCGGTCGGTGCCACGACGGGCCGGTCAGGCCCCCAGGACGGCTGACAGAATGTCGCCGAAGCCGCGGGCCCGCGCCCGTTCCTGGTCCTCTCTGTACTTGAGCAGCGTGCCGACGGTGAACTCGATGGCATCGGGGTCGAGGTCGTCGGTGCCGATCAGGACCAGGGCCTCGGCCCAGTCGAGGGTCTCGGCAACGCCCGGCGGCTTGTAGAGGCCCATCTCGCGCAACTCGGCCGCCACCAGCGCCACGTCACGGGCCAACGCCAGGGACACGTGCGGTGCACGCACACGGAGGATCTCGACCTCGCGCTCGACCGACGGGTGGGCGAGCCAGTGGTACAGGCAGCGCCGCTTCAGGGCATCGTGGACGTCGCGGGTGCGGTTCGAGGTGATGACCACCAGCGGGGGAACCTCGGCCCGGAACTCGCCGATCTCAGGGATCGTCACGGCGTACTCGGAGAGGATCTCGAGGAGGAAGGCCTCGAACTCGTCATCGGCCCGGTCGACCTCGTCGATCAGCAGAACCGGCGGCGTGGACGCATCGTCACCGGAGGCGGACAAGGCCCGAAGGAGCGGCCGGCGCACAAGGAACCGCTCGTCGTAGAGTTCGTCCTCGAGGTCGGACACGGCGACACCCTCGGTGGCACCAGCTGCCTCGGCGGCCCGCAGGTGCAACAGCTGCCGGGAGTAGTCCCACTCGTAGACCGCCTGCGCCACGTCGATGCCCTCGTAGCACTGGAGGCGGATGAGCCCACCGCCCGACCAGGCGGCCAGCGCCTTGGCGGCCTCCGTCTTGCCGACGCCGGCCTCGCCCTCGAGCAGGATCGGCCGGCGCAGCCGCAGTGCCAGGAAGACCGCCGTGGCGAGGCCCTCGTCTGCCAGGTAGCTCTGGTCGGCCAACGCAGCGATGACGTCGTCGACCGACGCGACATCATGCGGCGAAACGGGTGAAACGTTCCCTGCCATGTGCTCAGGCTACGGGACGGCCCGTGGCATCCCGATCAGGCCCCGGCCTCCTCGAGGCCCCGGCGGGTCAGGACCCGTGCCAGGTGCTGTCGGTACTCCACGCCGGCATTGAGGTCGGCAGGCGGTTCGAGGCCGTCGGCGGCCGAAGCAGCGGCATCTGCGGCACCAGCTCCCCCGGCGATGGCCGACTCCACGCCGGCGGCCCGAACCGGGCGGGAGTCCATGTTGACGAGACCCACGCCGCACGAGCCGTTGTCGACGAGGACCGCTGCACCGACTATCGCCCAGTCCTGCGCCCGGCGGTTGAACTTCTGGAAGGACCAGCCGGCGTCGGGGACCTTCGGGACCCGGATCTCGGTGAGGAGCTCCTGCTCGCCGATTGCGGTTTCGAGAAAGCCCGTGAAGAAGTCGTCGGACGACACCTCGCGCTGCCCGTCGGGCCCGTCGACGACCATCGTCGCCCGGAGGGCCAGCAGCGCAGCCGGGATGTCCGAGGCCGGGTCGCCGTGGGCGATCGCCCCGCCGATCGTGCCCCGGTGGCGGACCTGCGGGTCACCCACCTTCGAGGTGGCCGCTGCCAGGAGGCCGGCCTGCGAACCGACCATGTCGCTGGTCTCGATGTCGCAGTGCCGGGTGAGGGCGCCGATGGCGAGGTGGGTGCCCTCGTCGCGCACATAGGAGAGGTCGGTGATGCGCCCGATGTCGACCACCACGGCCGGTGCGGCGAGTCGGAACTTCATGAGCGGGATCAGCGAATGGCCGCCGGCCAGCAACTTGGCCCCATCGCCATGCTCGGCCAGCAACTCGAGGGCATGTCCGGCCGATTCGGCCCGGACGTAGTCGAACGCAGCGGGGATCACCGGCGGGTCTCCTCACCACCTGCGGCCTGCAGGACCGCCCGCACGATGTTGTGGTAGCCGGTGCAGCGGCAGAGGTTGCCCTCGAGGCCCTCGCGCACGTCGTCCTCGGTCGGGTTCGGCACCTCGTCGAGCAGCGACACCGCCGCCATGACCATCCCCGGCGTGCAGTAGCCGCATTGCAGCGCATGGCACTCGTGGAAGGCCTGCTGCATCGGGTGGAGCACGTCGCCGTCGGCGAGCCCCTCGATGGTGGTGACCTCCCGGTCGTCGGCCTGGACGGCCAGCACCGTGCACGACTTCACGGCCTCGCCGTCGAGGTGCACCGTGCAGGCGCCACACGACGATGTGTCGCAACCGATGTTGGTGCCCGTCAGGCCGGCATGGTCGCGCAGGTAGTGGACGAGGAGCGTGCGTGGCTCCACGTCGAGGGACACCTGGTCCCCATTGATGGTCATCGACACCTGCACCTGCAGCCTCCCTGCGACGCGCTCGTTGCGTCGAGTGGTCCTCGAACTTTACTGCCGGGGTGCCGGCTCCTACGCAGCGAGCCTCTTGAGTTGGCGGAGTGAGAGAGCGCCCGACACGAGGCCCATGCCGCCGAGAGCGACGAGGCCCGGCCATGTCAACGACCAGGTGATGTCGCCGAGGAAGCCCTGTCGGGCGAACCTGAGCACGTTGGTTATCGGGTTCACCCGGGCCACGGCATGGAGCCAGCCGTTCAAGAAGTGGATCGGCACCTGCCCGGTCGAAAGGAACATCGAGCTGAAACCGAAGACCTGGACGAGGATCATCGAACGCATCGTGCGGAATCGGTAGACGACGGTCAGGCCGACGAGGCAGAACACGGCCGCCATTCCACACGTGGCCACGTAGACGGTCAGCAAGGCGAGCGGACCGCCGGCCAGGCTGAGGCCACCCAGCGCCGAGACGAACAACACGCCGGTCGTCGGGATCATCGATCGCAGTGCGCTGTAGGCCACCGTGCCGACCAGGATCGGCACCCGACTACCGGGCGTCAGCAGCAACCGGTCGAAGAAACCGTTCTCGAGGTCATCCGCCGTCGCCGAGGCGCCGCCCACTCCGGCGAACACCGCCCCCTGGAGCGCCGCGTAGACGGCCATCCAATTGAACACGTTGTCGGTCCCGTAGCCCTCGACCCGGGTGAGCGACCCGAACGCACCCGTGAAGCTGATGACGAAGATCAGCGGCATCAGGAGCACCGGCATGATCAACGTCGGTCGCGCCCCGATCCGACGCATCCCACGGCCGCAGATCGCCGAAACCACGCTCCCGGCGTGCCCGAGTCCCAACGTGCGGGCGGTCATCGTGGCGCTCATGTTGCGCCCAGCCTTCGGTCCAGGGCGACGACCGCCATCGTCACCGTGATGACCGAGAGTACGAGCGGGACCCCGAGCGCCTGTCCGACGTCCGACCAGGACCAGCCCTCGAGGATCAGGCGCCGGACGGGATCGATGATCCAGGTCACCGGGTTGGCCTCGGCGACCTGCCGGAACCATCCGCTCATCAGAGTCGTGGGGAAGAACGCCGAGCTCATGAAAATGGATGTGAACACAAGGGGGAACGTGGCGTTGACCGCCTCCTGGTTGCCGGTGAGGATGGCCAGCACCTGGCCCAGTCCCCCGATGGCCAGCACGATGAGGACCGCTGCGGCCACCACGACGACGGTGGCCGCCGGGCCACCGGCGATCTCGGCGCCGAACATCAGGAAGACCATGACGATGAGCACCCCCTTGGCGGCGGCAACCGCCATCGCTCCACCGAGTCGGCCCATGAGCAGGGGCAGGCGTGCACACGGTGAGGCCCGGAGTCGGTCGAAGAAGCCGTTCTCGATGTCACGGGCCAACTCCGTTCCGGCCTCCGTAGCGCCGAACGACACGGACTGGAGCAGGCTGGCCGGCAGGACGAAGTCGAGGAAGGAGTCCACTGCCGGGAAGCCGGGAAGGAGGATGACCCGTTCGAACTGGTGTGTGTAGACGGCGGCCAGCAGCAGCGGGAACACCAGGCCCGGCAGAACGTTGCCGAGCTGGCGCCACTCCGAGACCACGGAGCGACGGGTCAGAGCCAGCGTCTGGGCACTGGCCAGCCGCAGGCCGGTCGGCGAGTCGAGTCTCACTCCTCGGCCCCCTCGAGCCGCCGGCCGGTCGCTTCGGCGAACACGTCGTCGAGGCTCGGGGCGTCGAGTTCCAGGTGCGAGACCGAGATTCCGGCGTCGTCGAGGGCCCGTACCACCTCGGTCACGCGGGCCGCTCCCCCCTCGAGGCCTACGGCGACCCGTCCCTCCATGGCCGGACGCTGGGGCCCGAAGCCGGTGAGCACCTGTCGTGTCGCCTCGAAGAAGACGGGATCGATGTCCACGCGCAGCGTCGGCGAGCCGACGGTGGCCTTGAGGTCCTCCGGCGAACCCTCCCGGACCAGGCACCCGTGGTCGATGATGGCAATCCGGGCGGCCAGTTCGTCCGCCTCCTCGAGGTACTGGGTCGTGAGGAACACCGTGGTGCCCAACTCCCGGTTGAGCCGCCGGACCTCCTCCCAGAGTGCAAGCCGGCTGGTGGGGTCGAGCCCGGCAGACGGCTCGTCGAGAAACAGGATGCTGGGCTCGTGCACCAGGGAGATCGCCAGGTCGAGGCGCCGACGCATGCCGCCGGAGTAGGTCGCCACCCGCCGATCCGCCGCACCCGTCAACCCGACCCGTGCCAGCAGTTCCGGGCAGCGACGCTTCGCCTCCGACCGGGGAATGCCGTGGAGCACCGCCTGGAGGCGCATCAACTCGTTCCCCGTCATGAGCGGATCGATGGAGGCGTCCTGGAGTGCCACGCCGATTATCCGTCGCACGGCCGGAGCGAACTCCACCACATCGAGTCCGTCGATCCGTGCGGAACCGCCGGTAGGTCGGAGCAGGGTGGTGAGCATCCGGACTGTGGTCGACTTTCCGGCGCCGTTCGGCCCGAGGAAGCCGAAGACCTCGCCGCGGGCGACGGACAGGTCGATGCCGTCCACTGCGACGATCTCGCCGAACTTGCGAACGAGGCCGGACGCCTCGATCACGATGTTGGCACCGGTGGATGTCAACTTGTCACTCCCGCTCATACACAGGGATTCCTACCCGCTGGACCTCTGCCGACGACCAGACGGGCGGCCGCCCAGGCGATCAGGCGGTACGCGGCTCAGCCCCGGAAGGGCCAGATGTCGGGTGCCTCCATGACATCGCCGGGCGGGGGCAGCACCGCATAGGCCTCCTCGTCGAATCGGACGAGGTTGTACTCGGCACGGGCCCGGCGCTCGATCTCCTCGTCGGTGTTGAGGGCGTCGACCCGGAGTTCGTAGGCACGGTTCTGGTGCTCGATGTCGGAGACCTGCCCACGCAGGTCGCCCAGGGTCTCGCGCTGGTCGAGCCAGTCGCGGAATGGGACCACGCCCAGGCCGAGAACGGCCACGAAGACCAGCACGGCAAGGCCGAGCACACCCAGCCTGCGCAACATCCGGGGACTCATGCACACCCCGCCAGGGCCGCGCCGCCGCGGTACCGGGCCGCCTCGCCCAGGTCCTGTTCGATGCGGAGGAGCTGGTTGTACTTGGCGACACGGTCGCTGCGCGCCGGCGCGCCGGTCTTGATCTGCCCGCAGTTGGTGGCCACCGCCAGATCGGCGATGGTGGTGTCCTCGGTCTCGCCGGACCGGTGCGACATGACCGCCGTGTAGCCGGCGGCGTGTGCCATGTCGACCGCCTCGAGGGTCTCGGTGAGCGTGCCGATCTGATTCACCTTGACCAGGATCGAGTTGGCGATGCCATCCCTGATGCCGCGTTCCAATCGCCCGGTGTTGGTGACGAACAGGTCGTCGCCGACCAGCTGGACCCGGTCGCCCAGGGCTTCGGTGAGCGCCGTCCAACCGACCCAGTCGTCCTCGGCCATGCCGTCCTCGATGGAGGCGATCGGGTAGCGGGTGCTCAGGTCGACCAGGTAGTCGACCATCCCGGCTGGAGACAGGGATCGCCCCTCGCCGGCCAGCACGTACTCGCCGTCGCGGAAGAACTCGGTGGAGGCGACGTCGAGCGCAAGTGCCATTTCGTCGCCTGGGGCGAGGCCGACGGCCCCGATCGCCTCCAGGAGCAGTTGTATGGCCGCTTCGTTGGATTCCAGGTTCGGTGCGAACCCGCCCTCGTCCCCGACCGAGGTGGACAGTCCCCGACCGGAGAGGACCTTCTTGAGCGAGTGGTAGCACTCGACGCCCCAGCGGAGCCCCTCGCTGAACGAGGCTGCCCCGACCGGCATGATCATGAACTCCTGGATGTCGACGTTGTTGTCGGCGTGTTCGCCGCCGTTGATGACGTTGAGCATCGGGACCGGAAGGACGTGGGCATCGTCGCCGCCGATGGACCGGTAGAGGGGTACGCCGCGTTCTTCGGCGGCGGCGCTGGCGACGGCGAGTGAGACGCCGAGGATGGCGTTTGCGCCCAGGTGGCCCTTGTTGTCGGTTCCGTCGGCGTCGAGCATGGCCCGGTCGACGACACCCTGCTCGAGTGCATCGAGGCCGAGCACCGCTGCGGACAGTTCGGTGTTGACGTTGGCGACCGCTCTGGTGACCCCCCTGCCGGCCCACCGGTCGCCGCCATCGCGCAGTTCGACGGCCTCATGCTGACCAGTCGAGGCACCGCTGGGGACGATGGCCCGACCCGATGTTCCGCTTTCCAGCCACACCTCGGCCTCGAGGGTGGGGTTGCCTCGGGAGTCGAGGACCTGACGGGCGACGACGGACCCGATGCTGCTCGCTGGCTCACTCACTGGTTCGCTGGCTCTCACTGGGGTTGCTGGTCGGTCTACGGGACCCCGATGCGATGTTGCACCGCCTCCACCTGCCCCGGCCACGTTATCGGCAGATGTCGGTTCATATGGGGACGCTGCGCGCGAATCACTCCAGAACTGCGCGCTCTCAGCGTTTGGACCGTATAGGGCGTTCAGCCCGCCTCTGCCGCCCTGATCCGGTCGCCGAGCCGCGACACAGCACCCCGCAGCGCCTCCTCCGGGTCGAGGCCCACCCGGCGGGCCCAGACCACCAGGTCGAGAAGCGCCTCGCCCAGGTCCGCCTCGTCGGCGGGGCCATCGGTCGGAGGCTCGGGTGCCATGTCGACCGACGCCGCCCGCCGCACCGTCTTGGCCGCCCGCGCCAGCGCCGGCAGCGTTGCCGGTATGCCGTCCAGGACCGACTCGCGGCGCTTCTCCTCGCGCTTGATGCGTTCCCAGGTGGCGAGGACCTGCTCCGTGGGCACATCTCCCGATCCCTGCTCGGCCCCACCGAAGACGTGCGGGTGGCGGTGGTGCAGCTTGTCGTGGATGCCCCGGGCCACGTCGCCGAGGTCGAAGCGACCGGACTCCGCCGCAATACGTGCATGGAACACCACCTGGAACAGGAGGTCGCCGAGTTCCTCACAGACGTGCTCGATCCCCTCGCCGGTCGCCTCGTCCAGGTTGTCGAGCGCCTCGAGGACCTCGTGGGCCTCCTCCAACAGGTGTGGGCGCAACGAGGTGTGCGTCTGCTCGGCATCCCACGGGCACTCCCTTCGGAGCGTGTCGACCAGGTCGACGAAGTCGGCGACCGCCTCGAGCAGACCGGGCGTGGCGCCCCGGGCGGTCATCTCGGCCAACCCGCCCATCAGTCCTCGGCGGGAGCCGACGGCGGGGAGACGAGCCCCACGACGGGGTCCCAGGTGCCGAAGCGACCGTCCAGGGACACCTCCCTGGTCATCGTCGCGATGGTCAACAGGGTGTTGACGGCGCCGGCTCCCAGGTCATCGAACGGCACGGCATCCGTGGGCAGGACCTGGTCGATCCGGATCACGTGGTACCCGAACTGGCTAGGCACCGGGCCGACCAGCGACAGGCCGACGGCGATGGCCCCGAGTGTCGCCCGCTCGAAGGTCGGCACGAACGCTCCGGTGGGCACACAACCGAGGTCGCCACCCTGAGAACCGGAGCCCGGATCCTGGGACAACTGCAGGGCGAGTTCGGCGAAGTCGCCTCCGGCGTCCAACAGGATGATCACGTCGGCGGCGTCGCCCTCGGTCGAGACGAGGATGTGGCTGGTGCAGAGTTCGTGGCTGACCAGGTGGGCATTCTCCTCGAAGGCGGAACGAGCGCCGGCAACCCCGGCGTCGATGGCATCGAAGGCCGCCTGCCAACGGGGGAGCCGACCCATGGCCGGCGAAGCCTCCTCGAACCCGGCGCCAAGCAACCTGTCCCTGGCAGCCGCCAGGTCGGCGTCGGAGGCGACCACGCCGTGTTCGGCCAGGAGGTCGACGAGCGCCTCATAGGTGACCAACTCGCTGAGCACGTCTGCCGTCACCTGCGCATCGACGGTCACCTCACCCACGGCGGCGATGCCACTCCGGGCCTCGACCCACTCGAGGACGACGGCACGGTCCAGGTCCGTGTCACCGACGGAGAGCACCGGCGACTCGGTGGCACAGGCGGCAATGAACAGCACTGCCAGGAGGGTGGCGGCGAACGGTCGTAGAACGCGCAGATTGGGCGGTGTCGACAGAAGGTGGCTCACAGGCTCAGGATGCTACGGGTCCGCCGACCGGATGGGCCACCGGCACGAGGTCGACGAGGAGTTCGGACAACTGCGTGGCGAGGTCGGGATCGCCGCTGCCGGTGCGCAACGGGAGCTGCAGTTGCCGGGGCCCCTGCTTGTAGAGAGCGTGACGGTGGAGGCGCTCCAGGCGGATCTGCCTGCTGAGCGGCAGGTCGACCGGTGAGCAGCGGGCCAGCCGTTCAGGGCCTCCCAGGCCGGGGCCCTTCGCCACGACGACCTCGTCGATGCCCCGCTCCACGCAGAGGGACCTGAGGCGTGCCACGGCAACGAGTGCCTCGACCGGCGGTGGCAGCGGCCCGTACCGGTCCTCCCACTCGGCCTGCACGGCCTCGACGGTTGCCGGATCGGGCGACAGGCTCGCCGTGCCCAGCTTCCGATAGGCCTCCATTCTCAGGTCGTTCCTCGACACATAGTCGTCCGGGAGGTGGGCATCGACCGGGATCTCGACCCGGACCTCGGGCAGCACCTCGGGGGTTCGCCCCGTGAGTTCGGCGACCGCCTCGTTCACCATCTGACAGTAGAGGTCATAGCCGACCGCAGCGATGTGGCCGCTCTGTCCGGTACCGAGAAGGTTGCCGGCGCCGCGTATCTCGAGGTCCCGCATGGCGATCCGGAAGCCGGACCCCAGTTCCGTCGACTCACCGATCGTGCGGAGGCGCTCGTAGGCCTCCTCGGTGAGGGAACGGTCGGGTGGCACGAACAGGTAGGCGTATGCCCGCTGACCGGCACGACCCACCCGGCCGCGCAACTGGTGCATCTGTCCGAGGCCCAGCAGGTCGGCCCGGTCGGCGACAAGCGTGTTGACCGTCGGCATGTCGATGCCCGATTCGATGATGGTCGTGCAGACCAGCACGTCGTGGTTGCCCTCCCAGAAGTCGAGCACCACCGACTCGAGGGACGCCTCATCCATCTGGCCATGGGCGACCACCACCCGCGCCTCGGGCACGAGCTCACGCAGGCCCCCTGCGACCTGTTCGATGTCGGCGACCCGGTTGTGGACGAAGAACACCTGCCCCTCACGGAGCAGCTCCCGGCGGATCGCCTCGACGACGGCCCGCTCGTCGTACTCGCCGACGTAGGTCAGGATCGGCTGCCGGTCGGCAGGCGGGGTGTCGAGCAGGCTGAGGTCGCGTATTCCGGTCAGCGACATCTCGAGGGTGCGCGGGATCGGCGTGGCGGTGAGCGTCAACACGTCGACATCGGCACGCAGTTGCTTGATGGCCTCCTTGTGGCGCACGCCGAAGCGCTGCTCCTCGTCGATGACCAGCAGCCCCAGGTCCTTGAAGCGGAGGTCGTCCGAGAGCAGCCGGTGGGTGCCTATGACGACGTCGACGGAGCCGTCGGCCAGCCCGTCGACAACGATCTTCGCCTCGGCGTTGGACAGGAACCGGCTCAGCACCTCGATCCGGACGGGGTACGGGGCGAGGCGCTCCCGAAAGGTCAGGCCGTGCTGCTGGGCGAGCAGCGTGGTCGGCACGAGCATCGCCGCCTGGGACCCGGCCTGTACGGCCTTGAACACCGCCCGTAGGGCCACCTCGGTCTTGCCGAAGCCGACATCGCCGCACACCAGGCGGTCCATGGGCACAGGGCGCTCCATGTCCTCCTTGACGTCGAGGATGGCCGCCAACTGGTCGGGTGTCTCCTGGTAGGGGAAGGACTGTTCCAACTCCACCTGCCAGGGCGTGTCCCCTGCGAAGGCCCGCCCCTCGGTCGAAATGCGGGTCTGGTAGAGGACCACCAGTTCCTGGGCGATCTCCGAGACCGCCGAGCGCACCCGGGCACGCGCCTTCTGCCAGTCGACGCCTCCCATACGGCTCAGGGATGGACGATCGCCGCTCGTGTAGGGGCGGATGGCGTCGATCTGGTCGGTGGGCAGGTAGAGCCGATCGTCGCCCCGGTACTCGAGCAGCAGGTAGTCGCGCTCGACGCCGCCGGGCGTGCGGGTGACGAGTCCGGCGAAGCGCGCCACACCGTGCTGTTCGTGGACCACGTGGTCGCCTGGCGCCAGGTCCTCGAACACCCGGACCGCCGCCTGTCGGCGGGGACGGGTCCGCCTTCGTGTGCGGTGACGGCCTGTGGCCTCGGACTCGGTGAGCACCGCCAGGCGGCTGTTCGGTAGCACGAAGCCCCGCTCGAGCGGCATGGCGACCACCGATCCACCCGATGGGACCTCGGTGGCTTCGAGGGCGACCCTGGCGAGTTCGATCCCTTCGCTGCGGAACCGCTCCGCCAGTTGACCGGCCGACCCGGCGCCCTCTGCGGCGACCACGACCCGGTAGCCGTCGGCCAGCAGGCCGGCGAGGCGTCCGGTGAGGGTCTCACCCGGTGCGCCTCCCGCCTTCCAGCCCGTCGCCACGATCGACTCGACCGTGGGCCCCGACGACACCGCCTCGAACAACCAGAGCGGTGCCCCTGTGTGGGCGAGGAGGCGGTCCCACTCGGTGTGGAGCCTCGGGAAGCCCGCGTCGTCGGCACCCCAGGTGTTGGCCAGGGTGGCAGCCAGGTCCTGCTCGTCGGCCCGCAGGTCGTCGATGCGGTCGCGGATGCGGCGGGGCTCGACGGCGACCACGAGGGCATCGTCGTCGAGCAGGTCGAACAGCACCCGCTCCTCACCTGTCAGCCACGGCAGCCATGATTCCATCCCGTCGAAGAGTTCGCCGTCGGCGAGGCGCTGCCACTCCTCCCGGCCCCAGGGTTGCTCGGCGATGAGCACCTCTGCCCGGGCCCGGACCACCTCGTCGGGAAGCACCTCCCGGCACGGCAGGATCGCCACCTCGGCTCGTGGGACGGTGGAACGCTGGTCGGCCACGCCGAACTCGAAGAGCCGATCCACCTCGTCGCCCCACAGGTCGATCCGCACCGGTGCGTCGTCCGTCGAAGGCCAGATGTCGATGATCGAGCCGCGAACGGCCAACTCGCCCCGGTGTTCGACCTGGTACTCGCGCCGGTAGCCGCTGTGGACCAGTTCGGCGACCAGCCCGGTCTGGTCGACCACGTCGCCGGGGCCGATGCGGATCGGAGGCTGCTCACCGGCACCCGGACCGAGGCGTTGGACGAGGGCCCGGCCCGAGGCCACGATGACTCCCGGTCGGTCGGACGGATCGGCCAGCCGGTGCAGGACCCGCAGTCGCAGCCCCATGGTCTCCACGGCCGGGCTCACCCGCTCGAACGGCAGGGTCTCCCAGGCGGGGAACAGTTCGACGACCCCTTCGCCGAGGAAGGTACGCAGGTCGGTGGCCAGGCGTTCGGCCTCGACGCCTGTCGGTACGGCGACGACGAGCGGCGACCGCTCCGACCGTCGTGCGAGCGCTGCCAGTACGACGGCCCTGGCCGGCTCGGGGACGGCCAGGGTTGCCTGGCGACGCCCCTGGAGTGCGTCGAGTGCAGGCTCGGCGTCGAGGAGGCCCGGAAGGGTCTCGAGGATCATACGGAGGGGCCCGTCACGGGCCGGCGTTGTAGCGGCCCATGGCCTCGTGGATCCCATCAGCGAGGATGGCCTCGACCGCGTCGGCGGCCTCGGCGACGGCGTCCTGTATCTCTGCGGCCTCGGCCCTACCGGGTCGCTTGAGCACGTGTTCGGCGCCGCGTCTGGCGTCAGGCGGCTTGCCGACCCCTATGCGCACGCGCAGGTAGTCCTGGGTGCCGAGGTGCGAGGTGATGGACCGCAGCCCGTTGTGACCGGCCAGACCACCGCCGGCCTTGAGCCGAAGCACGCCCGGAGCCAGGTCCAGTTCGTCGTGGACGATGACGAGATGGGTCGGATCGTCGATTCCGTGCCGACGGACCAACTGTCCGACGGAGCGGCCCGACTCGTTCATGAATGTCTGCGGCATGGCCAGGGCCACGCGTTCACCACCGATGCGGACCTCTGCGACCAGCGCCTCCTGCCGGGAGCGCCTCAGGCTGCCACCGTGGCGGTCGGCGAGGACCTCGACGACCATGAACCCGACGTTGTGGCGGGTGTCGGCGTATTCGCGGCCGGGGTTGCCAAGGCCGACGACCAGGAGCGCTGCGGGCTCACCGCTGCGCTCGTTCTGGACCTGTCCGGAACGGGAACGCCGGAACACGACCGGCCCTGTCCGCTATTCGTCGGAGGCGTCGGCCTCGCCGTCGTCGCCGGAAGCCTCGGCGCCCTCTTCGCCCTCGACGCCCTCTTCGCCCTCTTCGCCCTCTTCGGCCAACTCTGCGGCGAGGGCCGCTGCCGCAGCTTCTTCCTCGGCGGCGATCGTGTCGAGCGTGGAACGGGTGATCATGGCGACGGCGACGGCGTCCTCGGGGTCGACCTCGGTGGTGACGCCCTGTGGCAGCACGAGGTCGGCGACCCGCAGCGAGTCGCCGATCGTGAGCGCCGAGATGTCTATCTCGATCTCGGTCGGGATGTTGGCCGGCGTGGACCTGATGGTCAGGGCGAACAGGTTCTGGTCGACCATGCCGTCGTTGTTGAGTACCTCTTCGGCCTCGCCCACGAACACGATGGGCACATCCACGACGACCGCCCGATCGGGGTCGATGCGGATGAAGTCGACGTGGAGTACGTCGCGTCGCACCGGGTGGCGCTGGATGTCCTTGACGATGCTGAGCTGTCGCTTGCCGTCGATCTCGAGTTGGATGACGGCGTTGAGGCCGGCATCGGTGGTGATCGCACGACGAAGGTCGGGCCACTCGACCGTGACCGTCACCGGGTCCTGGTCGAGGCCGTAGACGACGGCTGGGATTCCGCCGCCTGTGCGCAGGCGGCGGCTGGGCCGGGTGCCGATGGTGCGGCCCGTGGCCGCTGTTAGCACGATCTCGTCCATGGAGGAATCTTCTCTCGGAATGACTTCTGGGGGCCGTGCGGAACCGGTGGTCCCTGCCCGACTGGCCGGCCCGCTGGACCGGTCGGGAATCCTACCGGCGGATCGGTGCACCACGGCCTGCCGTGGGCTCCGGCAGAGGCCGGCAGTTCATGCCAGGTTGTTTCCGCCGAAGATCTCGCTGACCGAGGTGTCCTCGAAGACCGCGTTGATGGCCCGGGCGAGCAACGGGGCGATGGAGAGGACCTCGACGAGGTCGCTGTCGCCCCCCTCGGGCAACGGAAGCGTGTTGGTCACGATCACCTTCTCGATCGGGGAGGCCTCCAGGCGTTCCAGGGCCTGACCGGAGAACACGCCGTGGGTTGTGGCTGCGATGACCCGGGACGCACCACGCTGGGTGAGTTGGTCGGCTGCGGCACAGATGGTGCCGGCGGTGTCGATTATGTCGTCGACCAGCACACAGACCTTGCCGTCGACCTCGCCGACGACCTCCTTGGCCTCGACGGTGTTGAACATGGTCGAACTCCGCCGCTTGTGGACGATCGCCAGGTCGGCCTCGAGTTGGTTGGCGTACCGTTCGGCGACCTTCACCCGGCCGGCGTCCGGCGAGACGATCACAAGCTCGCCATCAAGGCCACGCAGGCGGTCTACGAGCACGGGCATGGCGGTGAGGTGGTCGACGGGTCCGTCGAAGAAGCCCTGGATCTGTCCGGAGTGGAGGTCGACGCTGACCAGGCGGCTGGCCCCTGCCGCTGCGAACATGTTGGCGACCAACTTGGCCGTGATGGGCTCGCGGCCTGAGGACTTGCGGTCCTGGCGGGCATACGCATAGTGGGGGCAGACGGCGGTGATGCGCTTGGCTGAGGCCCGGCGGGCGGCATCGACCATGATCAACTGCTCCATCAGGCTGTCGTTGATGGATGCCTCGCCGGAGTTGCCGTGCGACTGGATGATGAAGGCGTCGCAGCCGCGGATCGACTCGGCGAAGCGGCAGTGGACCTCGCCGTTGGCGAATTCGGCCAGGTTCGGCTCGCCGAGCGTCTCGCCGAGTTCGGCGGCGATTTCCTCGGCGAGGGGACGGCTCGCCCGTCCTGCGACCAGGTAGAGCGTCTTGTGGGTGACCAGTTCCATGGAGCCCGTCTCGTCGTCCGGTGCCTACTCGCGCAAGGTGACCATAGCGGGGCGCAGGGCACACGTCGGTGCCATTTCGAGCGGTTCGCGCAAGCGGCCCGGATCGGCGCCGGATCAGCCCGGGTAGCTCTTCAGCCCTGATGATCATGTCTTCAGTCCAGGTAGTGGGGCGGGAGGGGGATGCCGCCGTCCTGGTAGAGCCGTCCGTCGATGATCGTCATCGGCGGCAACGGTGGGGGAACGATTTCCGATGTCGGCTCGGTGGTCGTGGTCGAGCCCGTGGGCGCAGAGGTCGTGGCTGGCACCGTGGTCGTGGTCGTGGTCGAGGTCGAGCCCGTGGGCGCAGAGGTCGTGGCTGG
>DCXR01000002.1:0-1226 GCA_002329075.1 Candidatus Neomicrothrix sp. UBA2131 | reverse complement strand
TCGAGGTCGTGGTCGAGGTCGTGGTCGAGGTCGTGGGCGCAGAGGTCGTGGGCGCAGAGGTCGTGGTGGTTGGACCGACAGAAGTTGTGGGTGCCGTGGTCGTGGTAGTGGGTGCGACCGGGCTCGCGCCGGCGGTCGAGGAGGCAGCACCCGTCCCGGCGGCGTTGACGGCCGAGACCCGGAAGTCGTAGGTGCTGCCGTTCGTGAGGCCCGTCACCGTGTAGGCGGTGGAGGTCGACTCGGTGTCGGCCACGACCGTCGTCCAGGTCGTCCCGCCGTCCGCCGACTGCTCGATCCGGTAGCCGGTGACTGCAACGCCCCCGTCGCTGCCCGGAGCGGTCCAGGACAGGGCGCTCTGTGTGTCGCCGTCCACCGGAGCCACGCCCGTGGGAGGACCGGGTGTTGTCCGCGGGGTCGCCGAAGCCGTCGACGACATGGAGCCGGTTCCGGCGTCGTTGACGGCGGCGGCACGGAATGAGTAGGCACTGCCGTTGGTCAGCCCGGTAACCGTGTAGGCGGTCGTCGTCGAGTCGGTATCAGCGACCACGGTCGTCCACGTGGAACCTCCGTCGGCGGACCGCTCGACCCGGTAGCCCGTCACCACCGTTCCTCCCGACCCGGACGGAGCCGTCCATGCGAGCGTGACCTGCTGGTCGCCCGGGGTGCCCGCCAGTCCGGTCGGGGCATCGGAGGTCGTGCGCGGCGTTGCGGTCACGGTCGACGAACCGGTGCCCGTCCCTGCAGCGTTAACCGCCGAGATGCGGAAGGCATACGAGGTGCCGTTGGTGAGGCCCGAGACCGTGGACGAGGTCGACGTGCTACCCGTGTCGGCGACGACGGTGGTCCACGTCAGTCCGCTGTTCGCCGACCTCTCGACCTTGTAGCCGGTCACGGCGGAGCCACCGTCGCTCGAGGGTGCCGACCACGAGAGCTCCACCTGCGTGCTGCTCTCGGTGGCGGAGAGGCCGGTCGGTTGGCCGGGCCTGGTGCGTGGAGTGGTCGCCTCGGTGTCGGACGCCGAACCGGTTCCGGCGACGTTGATGGCCGAGACCCGGAAGGTCACGGCCGTGCCGTTGGAGAGGCCGTCGACCACGGCCGAGGTGGACGACGAGCCGGTGTCGGCGATCGAGGTCGACCAGGTGGATCCCCCGTTGGTCGACGACTCGACCTTGTAGCCCGAGATCGATGCCCCACCGTTGCTCGTCGGCGCCGTCCACGACAACGAC
>DCXR01000079.1:60998-71742 GCA_002329075.1 Candidatus Neomicrothrix sp. UBA2131 | reverse complement strand
GACCACGACGGCAACCACCGCCACCACCGATCCGATCGCATCTGTGGAGGACGAACCCTTCTGGAATGCGCCAATGGGTTCGCTGTCCGACGGAAGGCCGTTTCCCTCCTGTGACGGTGTCTTCACGTTCACCGGTCCCGTGGTCGACTCAGGCGACGTCGAGAGTGTGATGTTCCATCCGGGTGGGCACGTCACGCCGCACGACCACATGGCGTATTGGAGCACCGGCGAGCCCACCTACCCGAGCGGGCTCCTCCGTTCGAAGCAGGTTCAACTGACCGCGCCGGCCGACGTCTTTGCCGTGAACCTGGGTTGGGAGCAGCGCACGGACGAGGCGGAAGGCACATATCTCGAGTGGGGCGCCTATCTCACCTTCTGTGATGGGCATATCGCCATGTTCGGTCATGTGGGCCGGCCCACCGGCGAACTACTCGAGATTCTCAACGCGGGGGTGCTACTCGAGTCGATGAGCGGCGATCCTGACTGCAATCTGGGAGGAGACGTGGCTGCGGCAGCGGGTGAGGGTTGCCGCAGGAGCGTCGAAGCGTTGGTGCCTGCCGGGACCGCGCTATTCCATTCGAGCGGTATCACCGGAGGATTCGATTTCGGGTTGTCGCTAGTAGGTCTGACAGTCGACGAACTGATGGAACACCCAAGTTACGGATTCTCGATAATGCCCTGGCGAAGTGCAAGCGGGAAATCTGTCTGTCCACTGGACTACTTCCCTGAGCCTTGGCGCTCGGACTACCTCGCTCTCCTGGCCTCGGACCGGTGCGGGCCCTTCAATCAGGACGTGCCGGAGACGGCGATGGGACTCTGGTTTCCGTCACCCTCGCTCGACCAGCCGCCACCACCCTGGGAGCCGTGGCCCAACGAGGAATTCGAGTCGATTTGGCTATTCGCCTACCACGACGACTCATCGAAACACGAACTCACCGTGCCAGACGACTCGTTCGGGCTCGAGTACGGCAATTTCGTGATCGCGACTCGAGACGAGGGGACGGTGAACCGCCGATGGGACGAGGTGGTGGCCGGCGACGTCTACTGTGCCGAACTGCTACATGCCGACAGCGCGTTCTCACACGAATCGACTACCTCGGCGATCGCGCTCCTCGAACTCTCAACCGACGGCCAGTCCCTGACCATTGAGGGATTCGACCGAAGCGAATGCGCCGACGGCCTCGACTTCGGTGTGCGAGCCCGGATCTTTTTTCGCTAGTTCGGAGCGATTCGTGAATGGGAATTGATCCCCTGGGGGGTGACACACCATGACAGCAGCCTGAAGGGCCTCCAGTCCGCTGTCAGGAGAGACCAGGGTGCCTGCAGCACTGGGTGCCACGGCAGGGGAACAGGTTCCTCGCCATGACAGACGCCACCGCCTCCGGTGGGGATGGCCCCTTGATCCGGGACATCAGTCCCCCCTCCGACAGCAGTCCGTGGGTTGTTCCCCACACCTGCGCATCCGGTCCGGAACCGTGTGAGCGCTGCTCCACAGAAGCTGCTTCCCCGCCAGGCGGGCGCCAATTCGGCTAGTCGCCGTTGCCCGTCAGAGCGTGGCAGGCCGGATCCGGTAGCGCATGGGTAGGTGCTTCAGGCCCACCACGAAGGACGAGTGGATCTGCTCAGGATCACCCGCAGACTCTGCCCACTCGAGACGGCGAGACAGTTCGAGCCACAGGGCCCGTTGCGAACGGCGGGCCATGTTGGCACCGAGGCAGAAGTGCTCGCCGATGCCGAAGCCGAGATGCCGGTTCTTCTCGCGGTCGATGCGGAATCGAAAGGGTTCCTCGAACTCGTCTGCGTCGCGGTTCGCCGAGCCGTAGAACATCACCAGGCAGTCGCCATCCGAGATCCGCTGGCCGCCGATGACGGCATCTTCGACCGCGGTGCGCTTCATGTAGTTGACCGGTGACGTCCAGCGCACGACCTCCTCCACCGCCCTGTCGACGAGTTCCGGATGGGCTTGGAGTCTGTGAAGTTCGTCCGGGTGTTCCAGGAACGCCTGCATACCGCCCGCAAGGGCGTTCTTGGTGGTGTCGTGGCCGGCGCTGAAGACGATGAGGTAGTAGCCGACAGTTTCCATCATGCCGAGCGGTTCACCGTCGACCGTTCCATTGGCCAGGATGCTCGCAAGGTCCTCGCGGGGATGGGCGCGGCGGTCCTGGATGATCTTGTCGAACATTTCGTAAAGCTCGAGGCCCAACTCCATGATCGCTTGCTGACGGTCGTCGCCCTTGCGTTGCAGTTCGGGATCATCAAGGGCGAACAGCTGGTTCGTGAGCCGCAGGATGTCGGGCTCCTGCTCACGGGGAACGCCGAGCATGTGGGACAGGACGCGCAGCGGGTGCGCGGTGGCCACGTCAGTGGCGAAGTCGCACTCACCCTCACCGCTACTGCCAGCCAACCCATCGACGAGTTCCCGTGCGCTCCGCTCCATCTCCTCGTCGAGCGCCCGGATCGCGAGTGGAGTGAACACCGGGCTCGCCACCTTGCGCACGGCACGATGCTCAGGCGGATCCATCTGGATGATCACCCGCATGGCGGCGAAAGCACTCGTGTCCAGCGCCTGGCGTTGGCTGTCGGTGAGCACCGTGATGCCCGGCTCGGAGATGAACCGCTCGGGCTGGGTGGAAATCTCGCAGATGTCAGCGTGTTTCGTGATCGCCCAGAAGGGCTCGAAGCCTTCCGGCTCGCAGTAGTGCACCGGAGACTCGACACGCAATCGCGTCCAGAGGTCGTGCGGCGGTCCGTGCTCAGCGTAGGCGTGCGGGGAAATCAGTTCGTGTCCGTCGGTGATGGGCATCGGATGGCTCCAAGAGGACTGGAAGGTGATCCGGTTTCTAGCAAAGTCGGCCAGGTCGCAAGGGACCGGGGTCGCCGCCATCTCACCCACCACCTCCGGTGGGTAACAACCCACGATCCGCACCGAGACCGGGACGATGGAGATGACCACGCCGATGATGGCGGAACCGCCCCGGTTTGTGCACCTCGAGCCGCAGGACTGACCCCGGGACAGTCCCTCCGGGGGAGGGCCGATCAGGCGCGGACGAATGCGCCGATGGCCTCGACGTGGGTGGTGTCCGGGAACAGGTCGATCACGGTCATGCGGTCGAGGCGCATCCCGGTGTCGACCAGGAGGTGTGCATCGCGGGCGAACGACGACGGATCGCAACTGACGAGGACGAACAACTCTGGCTCAGCACGCACAAGGGCGTCCACCCCTGCCTTCCCCAGGCCCTCGCGTGCAGGATCGGCTATCACGATCGCTGCAGGCAGCGCCTTCCAGCGCTCGACCGGAGCGTTGACGATCTTCACGTCGCTCCCGTCGAGGTTGACCCGGGCATCGGAGATCGAGTCCCTGCTCCGTTCGATCGCATGGACGGTCCGGCTCCGACCGATCGTTCCGGCGAAGATCCCGACGCCCGCATAGGCATCGACAAGGGGTTCCTCCCGTTCGAGCCCACCGAGTGCATCCACCATCGCGCCGACCTCTGCGACGAGTGCGTCGACCCCGGCGGGGCGGTTCTGGAAGAACGAGCGTGCCGAGATGCGCCAACGGCGACCGGCCGCCTCCTCATGGATCCAGGCCCTCCGGCCACCAGCGAGGTCGTCTGTGCTGACGACGAGGACATCGTCAGGGACGGAGACGTCCTCACCAGTGCCGGTGACCAGCACCAGCCGATCGCCGGTGCGGTTGCCGACTCGGATCGTGACCTCGTCGGCATCGCCGAATCGACCCTCGACAAGGATCTGTTCGGCGAGGGGGTCGATTGCACCACACGCCTCGGGCAGGACGACATCGTGAGAGGCCCTGACCCGGTAGGCCCCACGTCCGTCGACCACTGCGGCCCCGACGGTGGTGCGTCCGTGGTCGTCCCGGAGCGTCGTCAGGGACGGTTCGGGCGATTCGACCCCGGCTCGTAGGAGTTGATCGCCCACGATCGACGCCTTCATGCGAAGTTGGAAACCTGCGGCCACGTGCATCAGGTCGCAGCCTCCGCAGCCTTCAAGTTGGTGTGCGCAGGCAACCGGCACACGCTCGGGCGACGGGTCCAGTACCTCGACCACCCGGGCACGGGACCAGCGCTTGTCGATCTGGGTCACCTCACCCGTGACCGTCTCCCCCGGGAGCGCCCCTTCGACGAAGACGACACGACCGTCCTCGGCGCGGGCGACACCGGCTCCATCACGAGCGGTGGCTGTCACCAGGAGTTGCATGCGGGGACGGTATCCGCACTCTCCGGGATGCTCCCCGGGGGTCAGCCGGCAGGGGACTCGTTCTCTACCGCGGCCACCATCTCGGCCATCGAGAAGAACACGTGGTCGAACGCAGGGAGGCGGCCCTGGTCGACGGACTCAGCGACTTCGGATCTGCGGTGACGGTCGATCCAGGCGTTGTCCAGCCCGATTCGACGGGCCGGAACGTGGTCGTGGCGGATGCTCTGGGCAGTATGGAGGACGTCGGCCTTCGAGTGCCCCAGGTCGGCGGCCAGGTGCCTCAACAGGTACTCGAAGTTGGCCGGGTCGGGCTTGTAGGACCCGATGTCCTCGGCGGTGTAGATCGCATCGAAGTCGACCCCGAGCCTGGCGTTGGATGCTGCGAACCCGGCACGGTCGACGTTCGACAGGATCACGAGGTCGAAACGGGTGGCAAGGTACAGGAGGGAGTCGGCGGAGTCGGGAAACGCCGGCCACGACGGCACCGACGCCCCGAAGGCCGCATCGAGTTCCGCCGAGGTTCCCAGTGAGAAAACCTCGGCAAGAGAGCGGTGGACGCATTCGAGTACGCCCGGATAGGGCAGCGTGGGCATAGCGGCCTGCTGGGCGGCCTCGAGGCGGCCGAATGCGTCGAGTGCACTACGACGAGAGGGGCCGGCGGGCGTGTTCGCAACAAGGAGTGGCTGGAGCGCCTCCCAGATGCCGGTCTCCCAGTCGATGAGGGTTCCGTAGCAGTCGAAGGTCAGCACCGAGTGGTCGGTGAGGCGACGGGTCATGGCTATGGCAGCTGGTCGGCGAGGGGATCCAGGTCCCAGGGCTGGGTGAGTGGCGGGATCTGGTCGTCGGCGTGGACGACCTGTGCGGTCTCGCCCGGCGCGATAGCGGTCGAGGCCAGCGACGACACCGGGCACCGGGGTCCAGGCGCGCCCTCTGCCAACCCGGGGACCTGTGGCAGCACGGGTACCTGCTGCCAGATCCCACCGAGGGCCAGCAGGTTGTAGGTGCGGGTCGTGTGGTGTCCCTCGAAGCGGTTGTTGCCCGGGGTTCGACCGAGTCCGGCTTCGAGCCGCCTGACGTCTGTCGACAGGCCGTCCACCAGGGTGTCGTCGATGATTCCCTCGAGGATCGTGTAGCCCCGCTCCGCAGGCTCGTCAAGGTGGCGGAAGGGATCGGACACGCGACCAGCCAAGCACCTGACGTTGCGCCAGCCCACACCGAGGGGCAACCGGAGGCGACTAGGGTCCCGCCTTGTCCCGGGACATCGGCAGGAAGAGGGCAGACATGGTTGGCGGTCCTCGCAGGAGACTGTCGACCGAGGCGGTACACGCTGGCGAGATCCATGATGCCTCGGGTGCGCACATTGCTCCGATATTCCAGACGTCCACGTTCACCTTCGACGATATGGCGGCGGTCGAGGCAAGGGCTGCGGGGGAGTCGGACGCCCACATGTACTCGCGGGGAGGCAACCCGTCGCGGGCTGCCCTGGCGCAGAAGCTGGCGGCCCTCGAGGGTTGTGGCCTCGCCGAAGGTGAAGCCGGCGCCGAGATCTTCGCTTCGGGAATGGCCGCCATCACGGCTGCCCTCATGGGCACTGCAAGGGCCGGTGACCACATCGTCACCCAGCAGGTGCTCTACGGATCAGCCGATCACCTCATCGCCGACGTCCTGACCGGGTTCGGGGTCACCAACACGCGACTGCCCGGCCTTGCACCCGACGACCTGGAGGCCGAGCTGGCCCGGCGACCCGAATCGGCGGTCGTCTACCTCGAGACTCCGGCGAACCCCACGATGGGGCTGATCGACATCGCCGAAACCTGTGGGATCGCCCACGCCTTCGGTGTCCGGGTGGTGGTCGACAACACGTTTGCAACGCCGGTGCTCCAACGACCTCTGGAGTTGGGCGCCGACGTGGTGGTCCACAGCACCACCAAGTTCATCAACGGCTTCGGCACCGTGATCGGTGGGGCTGTGGTCAGCGCCGATGCCGAACTGATGGCAGGTGAGATCGCTTCCCTGATCCGATTCACCGGTGGGGTGCCCAGCCCGTTCGACTGCTGGCTGACCAACCTCGGGCTCAAGACGCTGCCGCTGCGAATGGAACGGCACTGCAACAACGCCATGGTCGTCGCCGAGTTCCTGGAGAGCCATCCGGCCGTCGACTCCACCGCCTATCCGGGCCTCGGAAGCCATCCGCAGCACGACCTGGCCCAGCGGCAGATGGACGGCTTCGGTGCCCTGATCGCCTTCGACCTCGGGGACTACGGGACGGCCACCAGATTCCTGGACCGGATCGAGCTCTGTGCGCTGGCGGTGAGCCTCGGAAACGTCGACACCCTGGTCGAGCATCCGGCCTCGATGACCCACGCCGTGGTGCCTGCGGAGGCGCGGGCAGCGTCGGGCATTACCGACGGGCTGATCCGCATCTCGGTCGGCCTGGAGGACGTAGACGACATCGTCGCCGACCTCGACCGGGCCCTCGGAGGCTGACGCCGGATCCCGGGGCAACGAAGTTTCGAGAAGCGGCGGGAAGCACGATTACGGCCGATGACGGCGGTGATACAGCCGCTCGTCCTCACGGTGTTGTCAACACCTTGTCTGCGAGCGTCGCGGCATGCTGGGCAAGCGATGCCACGCCTATTCCTCGGTACCCCCAACCTGCCAGATGGAGCCCGGGGAGGTCGGCAGCAACGGCGTCGAGCCTGTCGAGCCACGCGGAGTGCCCGACGTGGTACTGGGGAATCCCGGGTGCGTGTCTGACCACGCGGGTCCACGACGGCTGGAGTGGCACATCGAGGATTCGGCCCGCTTCCTCGATGGCGAGTGCGACCAGGTCTTCGTCGGCGAGTGCAAGAACCGACGGATCGGCGTCGCCGCCGTAGATGCCCTTGACCAGGCGGTGGCGAGCCGGTGCCCGTCCGGCGGCGTAGGACGACTCGAACAGCAACCCGAGGATGTGGAGGCCGCCGTCTGGGCCGGTGAGCGCCCCGAATCCGGACGGCACCGGCAGATCGGCCGCGTGCCCTCCGAGCCCCACGACGGCGACCGGCGCGGTCCGGGCCTCGTTCAGCAGCGGGGCGAGCGGCCCGGGCACGACCCGGGCGGCCTCGGCTGGAGCGAGCGCGACGACAACCGCCGGAGAGCGCTCCTCGCCGCGACCACCGACGACCCACTCGTCGCCGTCGCGCCGGACGGAATCGACAGGCCACTCCAGTCGCAGGTCGTCGCCCAGGGAGGCGGCGAGCTCAGCGGCAAGTTCGGCCATGCCGTTCGGTGCGATGTGAAGCCCTGCCCTCGGCGCATCCTTCGGACGGGCGCGACGTCGGGCAAGGCCGCCCCGGATCAGGCTGCCGGCGTCGTCGTCGAGCGCGACCATCGCCGGAAAAGCGGCGCGTGCCGACAGCTTGTCGGGGTCGCCGGCGAACACACCATGCGCCATGAGGGTCGCGCCCATGCGACCCACCTCAGGACCCAGTCGGCGCTCGAGGAAGCCCCGAAGCGACTCGTCGGCGCTCGTTGGCCGGGTCCGCACCCAGGGCTCACGCAGAAGGCGGAGCTTGCCACGGCCGGAAACGAGTCGGGTCGCGACCGCAGCAGGGCCGGCGATCTCGAACAACCCACCCCGGTCGTACACGTAACGGCGATGGGCGGTGGCCTCCGCCGGCACGACACGGGTCCGGGCCGACTCCAGGATGGGCGTCAGGTGCGGATGAGGCAGCAGGAACGACCCGGCCGCAGGTTCGAGCAGGTAGCCCTCATCGTGGACGGTTGCGGCCACGCCTCCGACTGCCGGGCCGGCCTCGAGCACGAGTGGACGGCCGCCGCGTCTGGCGACCTCGCACGCGACGAGCAAGCCGCCGAAGCCGGCCCCGACGACGATCACGTCCGGACGCACTCTCACAGGTGCTCCTGAATGATGTCGGCGAGCATGGGGCCCACGATCGGGTCGCTGCCGAGACACCGGCTCCGGTGGAAGTCGCCGATACCGGCCGCCGCGGCGTGGTCCCTCATCGCCATGTCGATCTCGTAGAGGGTCTCGACGTGGTCGGATACGAACGAGATGGGGACGACGCCGAGCCACGTGTGACGGCCGGCAGCCGCGGTCGCGATCACCCCACGCACGTCGGGACCGACCCAGCGGATGGGCCCGGCCCGTGACTGGTACGCGACGACGTGTTCGACCGGCCGCTGAAGTCGGCTGACCACCGCAGCCACTGTCGCCTCGACCTCTTCGGGATACGGGTCGCCCCTGTCGACGATCCGCTGGGGCAGGCCGTGGGCGGAGAACACCAGCAGCGCAGTGCTGAGCTTCTCCTCGGGTACCCCGGCCAGCATCTCGTCGACGAGTTGCGTCTGTGCATCCAGATAGCTGGGGTGCTCGCACCACGAGCGGACCACCGTCAGTGGCAGGTCGGCTCCGCGCTCGCCGAGGATGCGGCGCAATTCGGCCTCCGAGGATCCGGTAGTACTGCTGGAGTACTGGGGGAACAAGGGGAGCATGACGACACGGCCGACGCCCGCCGCCAGCATCGCATCGACGGCCGCACCCGTGTCGGGTCGGCTGTGGCGGTGAGCCACGGCCACGACCACATCATGCCCACGCTCGGCGAGTTCGGTCTCGAGCGCTGTTGCCTGAAGTTGGGTCGTCAACAGGATCGGCGAGCCACGCCCGATGGATTCGTAGTGCGACCGAACCCGCGGGGCACGCACGCGCGCCACCAGGGTGCTCACGGCAGACCGAGTCCGCGACCCTCCGGGGAGCGGTACGAGGCGGGGATCGGCGAAGATCGACCGGATGAACGGCTCGACGTCGGCGAGGTGCCCGGGGCCTCCGAGTTGAGCGACCACAACGCCGGTGCGAGCCACCACGTCAGACCGTCCGGGAGAACGCCGGGCCGCCGGTGCCCCCGGCCCGGAGCCGGGCGTCGAACACCATGGCCACGTTGCGGATGAACATGCGTCCTACAGGCGTGGCCTCGATGTCGCTGCCGTCGATCACGACGAATCCGGCTTCGACCAGGCCACCGGGCGCATGCAACTCTGCGAGCTCGTCGGCGAAGTGCTCCTCCACGATGACCTCGAACCGATCGGCCACCTCGTGCGCCAGGAGACGGCCGTTGCACATGAGCTCGGTGATCACGTGGCGACGGAGGCGGTCGTCGCCGTCGAGCGCTATACCCCGCTCGGTCGGGAGTCCGCCCGCGTCGACGGCCGCGAAGTACGAGGCCAGCCGACGGTGGTTCTGCGCGTAGCCTGCCCCGACGTCGCTGATCGCCGACGTACCCAGGCCGACGATCTCGGTTCCCCGCTTCGTCGTGTATCCCATGAAGTTCCTCGACAACGTTCGCTCCCGATGGGCCACGGCGAGCTCGTCGCCGCTCAAGGCGAAGTGGTCCATGCCGATCTGTTCGTAGCCGGCATCGGCGAGCCGGTCGATGGCAAGCGACAGCAGGCCGAACTTCACATCGCGATCGGGCAACAGCCCAGGGTCGATTCGCTTCTGGTGCGGGCGCATCCACGGTACGAGCGCGAACGAGTACACGGCGAGCCGGTCGGGCCGGAGGCCGATCACCTCCTCGAGCGAGTGGGCGAACGTGTGCTCGTTCTGGCCAGGCAGGCCGTAGACGAGATCGACGTTGATGGACTCGTAGCCGAGACGGCGCGCCGCATCGTGCAGGTTCGCCGTCTGTTCCCAGGTCTGGTGCCGGCCGATGAGGTCCTGCACCACATCGTCGACATCCTGGACGCCCATCGATATCCGGTTGAACCCCAGGCCTCGTAGAGCGCAGAGGTGTTCCTCGGTGGTCGTCCGAGGATCCACCTCGAGAGCGACCTCGGCGCCTGGCTCGAGTTCGAACACCGACAGCAACTGTGCGTGGAGGTCGGCTAGCACCTCCGGCGGGTAGAAGGTCGGTGTACCGCCGCCCCAGTGGTACTGCCGGAGAGTTCGTCGATCTCCGAGCCTCCCGGCGGTCGTTCGGGCTTCGGCAACGAGGCGGTCGAGGTAGGTATCGGCCAGGTCCTCGTTGCGGGTCACCACGACGTGGCAGGCACAGAACGAGCACCGGTGCTCACAGAAGGGCAGGTGGACGTACAACGAGAACGGGTCGTGCGGTCGAGCGGCGGCGTCGGCCAAGCGGGCCGCGTACTCGTCCGGGCCGAAGCCCTCGTGGAAATCGACAGCCGTCGGATAGGAGGTGTAGCGGGGTCCGGGCCGGTCGTACCTGGCGAGCAGTTCAGCGGTGGCTCCGACCGCGTCGGAAGGAGCCGGCCCCCTCCCGGTCATGAGACCGGTCGCCGACGTTCCTCGGCCAAGATCGCCGGGAACAGCGCATCGGTGCCCGCGTCGTGAGATCCCCCACAGAAGGAGTCGAGATCCGGGGAGTCGAAGGTGCGAGCCGAGTTCGGCCGTTCGGCGACGAGGTCATCCGGTGAGTCGCCTGGTTCGATGGTGGTCATCACAGGCGACTGTATGCGGGGCCTCCCAACCTAGAGAGGGGACCTTCGACCCATTTTCGGGAGAAATCGG
>DCXR01000079.1:0-60656 GCA_002329075.1 Candidatus Neomicrothrix sp. UBA2131 | reverse complement strand
GAAATCCGCTTGTCTCCGTGGCCTTATGCCCGAGGCGTCCGAGAGGGCTGCAAGCGAACGGATTCCGTATGCGGGGAGGGAGCAGTGGCCGGTGGGGCCGACCGGAGGCCCTCATCGACGAGATCGGCTTCGGCGCCGGTCCCTGGGACGCCATGGTCCGCCTGGAATCCGTCGTCGAGGACGCCACACGGGCGGTCGAGGGCATACGATCCGGCCAACGCGAGGCCGAACACCACGAAAAGGAGGACTTGCCGTGAGCATCCTTGCGGAGGCGCAGGTCGATCAGTTCGAGCGGGAAGGCTGGCTGTTCCTGCCTGAGGCCCTGCCCGTCACCATCCTCGACCACCTGAACGAACAGTTCGACGCCTGGGTGGAGGAGAGTCGCCTCCACGATGAGCCCTATGGCCTGACCGTCGACGGACGCCCGCGCTTCGACCTCGAACCGGGCCACTCCGCCGAACGGCCTGCACTGAGGCGCATCGCCTCACCGACCGAACTGTCGGATGCCTACCTGTCCGTCATGCGTTCGTGCCTCGCCGTCGACGCCGCGGCGGAACTCATCGGTCCCAACCTCGAATTCAGCCACTCGAAGGTCAACTCGAAGCAGCCCGGTGCCGCCACCGAGGTCAAGTTCCACCAGGACTTCCTGTTCGAGTTGCACACGAACGACGACATGCTCGCCATCCTCTACTTCCTCGACGAGGTGACGCTCGACAACGGACCACTCGAGGTCGTGCCCGGGAGTCACCGGGGCCCGCTGTACGAGCACTGGCACGACGGCGTGTTCACCGGAACCGTCGGCCCGGAGGTCATCGAGATGGCGCGGTCCGAGGCGGTCCCGTGCATCGGTCCGGCCGGTTCCGCCTGCCTCATGCACGGCCGCATGCTCCACGGTTCGGGGCCGAACATGTCCGACCACCCACGCACGCTGTTCATCAGCGCCTACCGCTCCGAGGACTGCTACCCGCTCGAGACCAGCCACGTCCCGAGCGAGCACGAGGGCGAGTTGGTCCGCGGCGTGCGCACCAACCGGGTCCGCTGCACCTCCATGGAGATGGCGTTCTCCGAGGTTCCGACCGGCGCCTCCTTCTTCGGGCAGCAGGCCCAAGAGGCCTCGTGACCGTCCGGCCCTCCGATCAGGTCCAACGATTCGCCTTCACGACCGACGAGGGAGTTGGCCCGCGGGCACTCCTCGGTCTCATCGTGCTCGAAACCGACCGGACCGTCGAGGCGGAAGTCCGCTCGCTCCACCTCGACGGCGTCGCCCACCACGTCTCCCGAATCCCCATGGACGCGACGGTCACGACGGAGACGCTCCGGGCCATGGAGGCCCGGATTCCGGTCGCCGCCGGCCTCCTGCCGCCGGTATTCGGTTTCGACGCCATCGGCTACGCCTGCACCTCGGGCGCGACCCTCATCGGTGAGGAACAGGTCGCTGCGGCCGTCGGCCTTGCACATCCCGGCGTGCCCTGTACCGATCCGATCAGCGCCGCCCTCGCGGCATTCAGGACCCTCGACATCCGCTCCATCGGGCTCCTTGCGCCCTACAACGCCGAGGTGACGCTCCGCATGGGCGCCCACTACCAGGACCGCGGAATCGAAGTGGCAGCGGTCGGCTCCTTCCTCGAGGAGGACGACAACGTGGTAGGACGGATCACCGAGGCGTCCGTCGCCGACGCCGTACGCCGGATCGGGTCGGAGTCGGGTTGTGACGCCGTCTTCGTTTCGTGCACCAGCCTGCGGACCTTCGGTGTGCTCGCAGGCCTCGAGGCGGAACTGGGTCGGCCCGTCGTGTCCAGCAACCAGGCATTCGCCTGGCACCTGCACCGACTGGCGGGAGTCCAGGACGCCATCCCCGGCCTCGGCACCCTCTTCGAGCACGGACTGCCAACATGAGCGACGCTCCGCCGAGGGGCTTCCCGGTCGGGGAATACGAACGGCGGACCGCCGCCGCCCAGGCGATGCTGGCCGAGCGACGGCTCGACGCCCTGCTGCTGTGCACCGAACCCGAGGTCCGCTACTTCACAGGCTTTGACACCCCCTTCTGGCAGAGTCCGACACGTCCGTGGTTCGTGGTCGTGCCGTTGGAGGGTCCCCCGATCGCCGTGATCCCGGGCATCGGTGCGCCCGCGATGGGGGAGACGTGGATACGGGACATCCGCACCTGGCCGGCCCCGCGGCCCGACAACGACGGGGTGTCCCTCCTGGCGTCGACCCTCCACGAGGTGGCCGGCACCGAGGGCAGGGTCGGCGTCCCGATGGGACACGAGACCCACCTGCGCATGCCGCTCGCCGACTGGGACGACCTGCAGGAGGCGACGATCGACGTCGCCTACCACGACGCCACTGAGGTCGTGCGGAGCCTGCGGATGCACAAGTCCGAGCTCGAGATCGCCAAGACGGCCCACGTCTGCGGCATCGTCTCCGACGCCTTCGAGGGCATACCGGGCCTGCTGTCAGCCGGCATGAGCGAGCGGGAGGCCTTCGGCGCATTCCGAATCGACCTGCTCCGGCGCGGGGCCGACGACGTGCCGTACCTGGTGGGGGCCACCGGGCCCGGCTTCGTCGATGTGATCAGACAGCCCTCTGACCGGGTCATAGGGGAAGGGGACCTGCTCATGTTCGACACGGGCACCGTGTTCGACGGCTACTTCAGCGACTTCGACCGCTACTACGCCTTCGGCAGCGCCGACGACGGTGCCCGCAGGGCCCACGAGACCGTCTGGGACGCCACCGAGGCCGGTCTGTCGATGCTCCGACCCGGCGTCACCACCTCCGACCTCTGGGCGGCGATGGCCGAGGTGCTCGACGCAGGCGGGTCCCTGGGCAACGACGTCGGCCGCCTCGGGCACGGGCTCGGGATGCAGGTGACGGAATGGCCCTCGAACACCTACGACGACGACACGGTGATCACCGAGGGAATGGTGCTGACCCTCGAACCGGGCCTCGTATGGGCGCCCGGATGCATGATGCTCCACGAGGAGAACCTCGTGGTCCGTGAAGACGGCCCGGAACTGCTTTCCAGGAGGGCCCCCCGGGAACTGCCGATCGTCGCCTGAGGCCCGGGGTCCACAGGGCTGCGATACTCCCAGCATGCGTTCACCCTTCCTGCTGCTGACTACGGCCGCTCTCCTCGTCGGATGCACCGCCGGCGACGACTCCGCCGATTCGGACCTGTTGCTGGAACAGGCGGCCGTGGTCGAATCACTCCAGGAGCAGGTCGCCGACCTCGAGGCCCGCGTGGCGAGGTCCACGAGCACGGTGCCGCCAACAACGGCGCCGCCCGCAACCACCTCCTCGACCACGACTGTCCCCGCTCCCATGCCTACGGCAGCGGAGGTCTTCGCTGTCGCCTCGCCCTCGGTGGTGTTCATCGAGGGCCCGAGCGGGACCGGCAGCGGCCTCGTCCTCTCCGACGGGTGGGTCGTGACCAACGCCCACGTCGTCGGGCGGTACCCCACGGTTCGCCTGTTCACCTCGGTCGGCGAGTTCGTCGACATCCCGGTCCACGCCCGGGACTGGCTGAACGACCTGGCGCTCGTCGGACCCCTCACCGGGCCGGTGGCCGAGACCCTGCCCGCACTCGACTTCGGCTCGGCCGAAACTGTTCGGGTCGGTGAAGCCGTCTACCTGGTGGGCTTCCCCGGAGAGGTCGAGTCCGACCCCGAAGCGACCATCACGGCCGGGATCCTGAGCCGACGTAGACGCCACCCGTGCCTCGACGTGACCTTCCTCCAGGTCGATGCCCTCATCGCCGGCGGGCAGAGCGGCGGTGCACTCCTCGATGAACGTGGCAACCTGATCGGGATCTCAGGCCTGGGCGGCTTCACGGATTCGAACTTCGGGCTGGTGTTCTCCGCCGAGGACGTGGTGCGCGTCCTGCAACCGATGTACCTGCCGGGGAGCGGGTCGACGGAAACGCCCGGACGGAAACTACAGGAGGCGACCAGCGCCTACTACGACACCGCCGCCTTCCTCGTCACCGTCACCGAGGCCCTACCGACCCTCTCGGTCCGGGCGTCGGCACCCTCCGGTGCCGACATCTGGCTCGTAATCGACTCCGCCGACGGGTTTCCCCCGATCCCCGCCTACGCCGACGACGAGTTCGACTACCTCTTCGGAGGCCCGTACAGCGAGGAGGATCCCGATGCCTTCTACGCGGACGAGAACGCGGAGGGGGACGGGGAGACCCTCGAAGTTCGGGTCCTGCCGGGCCGCTACGTGGTGTCGGTGGGCTACTGGTCCCCAGCCGAATGGGAGTCGGTCGAGGTGACGTCCTCCCACCCCCTGGTGCCACTCGATGACCCGGAGAACGGAAGCGACACACTGCGTGCGGGCAGCTCGGCGACCGGGAACATCGGACACCTGTACGACACGGACCGGTTCCACATCGAACTGGAGGCCGACGAGCAGGTCAGGATCCAGGTCGACTCCCTCGGTGACTCGGTCATGAGCCTGTACCTCGACGACTTCCTGATTGCCTCGAACGACGACGCCGGGACCGGCCTCTACGGGGCCGGCGCATCCATGGTCGTCGTGGCACCCGCTACCGGCACCTACGACCTCGACCTGGGCATGATCGGCGAGGTCCCGGTCGGCTATAGCGTCACGGTCCAGGCGGGAGAGGACGAGGCATGCCGATGAGTGTCACCAACGTCCTGGAGGGGGGTGCGGTCTCGTGACCGAGGCGACCGTGCCCCGGGGCGGCTACCAGCCACCCGACCCGATCGGACACCCGCCCCTCTACGACTGGCCGCCGCGCCCCGTTGCGACCCTGAAGTGGCTCGTCGCCGACCTGATGTTTCCGTGGGGCTTCTTCTTCACGGCACTGGCCGTCGTGACCTGGAGGTGGCTGACACCTGCCACCTCGACGATGCAGACCCTGTCGCCGGGCTGGATGGGCCTAATCTGGTTCCGCAACGCGGTCCTGCTCACGATCGTCGCCGGTCTCCTGCACTGGTGGCTCTACATCCGGCGATCCCAGGACCGCGACTACAAGTTCAACGAGCGCTGGCCGGCTACCGACAGCCGGAAGTTTCTCTGGCGCAACCAGGTGAAGGACAACGTGTTCTGGAGCCTCGCCAGCGGCGTCACCGTCTGGACGCTCTACGAGTCGCTGACCATGTGGCTCTGGGCCGACGGGAGCATCCCCCACGCCGACTGGGACAGCGCACCCGTCTACCTCGGAGTGCTCGTGTTCGGCGTGTTCTTCTGGGGGACGGCGCACTTCTACCTCAACCACCGACTCCTGCACTGGGAACCCATCTACCGGAGTGCACACGAAGTACACCACCGCAACGCCAACACGGGACCATGGACCGGCATCTCGATGCATCCGCTCGAACACCTCATCTACTTCTCGGTGTTCCTGTTCTGGTGGGTGGTGCCCGCCCATCCGGTGATCTTCCTCATGACCGGCTTCTTCAACGGAATCAGTCCATCGATCACCCACTCCGGCTTCGACGAGGTGACCCTGGGTGGCCGCTTCCGGATCTCGGCCGGCGACCAGTTCCACCACCTGCACCACCGCTACTTCGAGGTCAACTACGGCAACACCCCGACACCCCTCGACAAGCTCTTCGGGACATGGCACGACGGCACCCCCGAGGCCCATGAGGCGTTCAGGGGTCGCCGCCGGTTCGAAACGGCCTGACCGTGGCCCACCCCACGCACGCAGACCTCGAGCCGGTCGTCGCCGGGTGGGATCCGCGGGCCTCCCAGTCGCTGGGCGCCGACGCATACACCGACCCCTCGTGGCTGGACCCCGAGTGTGAAGCCGTGTTCCCCCGGTCGTGGCAGCGGGCCTGCTGCGCGGAGCGACTCCGTGAGGGAGGCGCTCCCGGGAGGTCCGAACATGCGGCCCACCGCTTCCACCGGCGCGTCAACGATGCGTACCGGGGTGCACCACAGGCAACCGAACCGACTCGGTGATGATCTCTGACACCCACCTCCGGGTGGAGGGTGGGGGCTCGGCAGCACCGCTGGTACTGCTCCACGGTGTCGGACTGGACCTGACCATGTGGGACGGGGTCGTCGATGCCCTGGCAGCCGACAGAAAGGTGGTCCGCTACGACCTGCTCGGCCATGGCCATTCCGCCGATCCGCCGGGCGAACGCTCGATCGCGGACTTCCTCGTACAACTGCTCGAGGTGGTCGACACCGTGGGACTCGGGCCACCGGACATAGCGGGGCTCTCCATGGGCGGGATGATCTCGTTGGCGGCAGCCGCCCGCCACCCGTCCGCTTTTCGGCGCGTCGCCCTCCTGAACACCGTGTTCTGCCGCACCCCGGAACAGGTAGCGGGCTCACGTGAACGCCTCGCCATGGCGGCCGCAGACGGTATGGGAGCGGTCGCCGACCTCGCCATCGACCGTTGGTTCAGCGCCGACTGGCAGGCGACGCACCCCCGAGACACCGCAGTCGTCCGGGAGCACATCCAGGGAAACGACCTTGCCGCCTACCTCAAGGCCTACCGGGTGTTCGTCGAGGGCGACCCCCTGATGCCCGAAGGAGCAGCGAACGTCACCGCCCCGACACTCGCCATGACCGGTGAACTCGACCCGGGATCCACCCCGGCGATGAGCCATGCCTTGGCGGAGGCTGTCCCGCACGGGCAGGCTGTGGTCCTGGCCGGACTCCACCACCTGCCACCGATCGAGGCACCCGGCGCCTTCCTTCGGCCATTCCTCGACTTCCTCGACCAGGAGCACCCCGCGTGAACGACTACCTCATGTACATCGATGGCGAGTTCTGCGAGGCATCCGACGGCGGCCGCTTCGAGTCGGTCAACCCCGCGACCGGCCTCGCCTGGGCGACCGCCCCCGCCGCCACGGAGGACGACGTGGACCGTGCGGTCCAGGCCGCCCGGCGGGCCCTGCACAATGGCGAGTGGGCGACGATGACGGCGACACAACGGGGCAGGGCGCTCTTCCGCCTGGCCGACCTGATGGAGGAGCACTCCGAGGTGCTGGGCTCGGTCGAGACCACCGACAGCGGGAAGTTGGCCGTCGAGACCCGCGGGCAGTCGGCCTACGTCGCTGAGTACTACCGCTACTACGGGGGACTCGCCGACAAGATCCAGGGCGCCACGCTGCCCATGGACAAGCCCGACATGCACGTCTACACGTTGAGGGAACCCATCGGGGTGGTCGCCGGCGTGGTCCCCTGGAACGCCGAGATGCTCCTCACCGCCACCAAGGCCGCTCCGGCCCTGGCGGCGGGCAACACGGTGGTCATCAAGTCCTCGGAGGAGGCCCCGGCGCCGGTCCTCGAATTCGCCCGACTCGTCGACGAGGCCGGGTTCCCACCGGGCGTGTTCAACCTCATCACCGGCTTCGGTGAACCGTGCGGAAGGGCGCTCACCAGCCACCCACTGGTCAGCCGCGTGTCGTTCACGGGAGGCGTCGAGGCCGCACGCCACGTGGTCGCCAACACGGCCAACAACTTCGCCCACCTGTCTCTGGAACTCGGGGGCAAGTCCCCGATCCTCATCTTCGACGACGCCGACTTCGAAAGTGCCGTCAACGGTGCCGTGGCCGGCAACTTCGGCGCCAGCGGCCAGAGTTGCGTGGCGGGGTCCCGGGTATTCGTGCAGTCGGGGATGCACGACGACTTCATCGACGAGGTGGTGAGGCGGGCCGAGGCGGTCCGAATCGGCGATCCCCTCGACGCCGAGACACAGATGGGCCCCCTTGCGACGAAGGCCCAACGCGACCGGTGCGAGGCCGTCGTCGCAGAGTCTGTGGCCCAGGGAGCGACCCTGCACACGGGCGGAGGGCGGCCGGAGGGGTTCGACGCGGGCTGGTACTTCGAACCGACGCTGCTGGCCTGCCCGGACCAGAGCATCCGGAGCACCCGGGTCGAGTTGTTCGGCCCCGTCATGTCGGTGCTGGAGTTCGAGACCGAGGAAGAGGGCATCGCCCTGGCCAACGACACCGAGTTCGGCCTCGGGTCGGGGGTCTTCACCCGGGACGGGGCACGCGCCCACCGGGTTGCGAAGGCGATCCACTCCGGGATCGTGTGGGTCAACACCTACCGGGCCATCTCGCCGATCTCGCCCTTCGGGGGATTCGGCCAGAGCGGCTACGGGCGCGAGGCCGGGCTCGACGTGATCCAGGAGTTCACCCGCAGCAAGGCCGTCTGGGTCAACACCTCCCAGGAGCCGATGGCAAACCCGTTCGTGATGCGCTGATGGTCCCCGGCGATGTGGGCCGCCCCGCCGAATGTGACGGCGTTCTCCCACTTATCTAGCGTGGGGCCGGAGGACGGGAGGAACATGCAGCACGCCGAACAGGTCGCACAGATCATGACGATGCCGGCACGCCTCGACAGCGGCATCAACGTGGACGCCGGAGGCTTCCGACGCAATCCCTCCCACACATACACGGACCCCGGCCCTGCCCGACGGGAACGGGCGGCCTTCCGGCCGACGATCGACCGCCTCGCCGTATCGCCCGTGCCGACGAACTGAGGGGGCCACAGGCATGGGGAACGACGACTTCCAGGGCGTCATCGGTCGGACGACCAGCGAGTCGGAGCCCTGGTGGCCCGACCCGGTCCTGCCACCGGAGAGCACCCCCAACCTCGTGGTGATCCTCCTCGACGACACGGGCTTCGGTCACCTGAGTTGCTATGGAGGCCTGGTCGACACGCCCAACTTCGACCGCCTGGCGGCACGGGGACTGCGTTACAACAACTTCCACACCACGGCCCTCTGCTCGCCGACCCGGGCGTGTCTGCTGACCGGACGCAACCACCACTCGGTGGGCATGCGGGCCCTCGCCAATTTCGACACCGGCTACCCGAACATGCGTGGCCGAATCTCCCACAGCGCCGGGACCCTCGCAGAGATTCTCCACGGGGAGGGCTTCGCCACGTTCGCGGTGGGCAAGTGGCACCTCACCCCGATGCGGGAGGCCTCGGCAGCCGGTCCCTTCACAGACTGGCCACTCCAACGCGGCTTCGACCGGTTCTACGGGTTCATGCAGGGCGAGACCGACCAGTTCCATCCGGAACTCTCCGAGGACAACCGGCCAACCCCCGTGCCCCGTACCCCCGCCGAGGGCTACCACGTCAGCGAGGACCTGCTCGACCAGGCCATCGGCATGATCCGCACCCAGGAGTCGCTCGTACCAGAGCGTCCCTTCTTCCTGTACCTGGCGTTCGGCGCAACGCACGCCCCCCACCAGGCTCCCGACGACTACCTGGCCAAGTGGCGGGGCCGGTTCGACGAGGGCTGGGACGTCTGCCGGCAACAGGTCTATGAGCGGCAACTCGAGATGGGGATGATCCCACCGGAAACCGAACTGGCCCCCCGCAACCCCGGAGTGCGCCCATGGGACGACCTCAGCGACGACGAACAACGGGTTGCCTGCCGTCTCCAGGAGGCCTTCGCAGCCATGCTCGACCACACCGATGCACAGGTCGGCCGCCTCCTCGACGCCCTCGAGGACCTGGGCCTCTCCGAGGACACCCTCGTGATGGCACTCAGCGACAATGGCGCATCCCGGGAGGGCTTCGAGACCGGCATCACGGACACCTTCCGCTTCTTCAACGGGATTCCCCAACCGCTCGACGAGATGGTCGAGCGGATCGACGACATCGGCACCTGGCGGAGCAACACGAACTACCCCCGTGGTTGGGCCCAGGTCGGCAACAGCCCCGGCCGGTGGTACAAGTCCCACACCCACTCCGGCGGCGTCCGCGACCCCCTGATCGTGTCCTGGCCGGGCGGCATCGACCCATCCGTCGACGGTCAGGTCCGGTCACAGTTCCACCACGTGATCGACCTGGCACCGACCATCCTCGAGATCCTCGGGATCGATGCTCCGGAAATGCTGAAGGGCGTCGAGCAGCAGCCTGTCGAGGGCACGAGCCTCGCCTACACCTTCGGTGCCGAGGCAGTCGACGCTGCCGAGGTGCCGACCCGAAAGGCTGCGCAGTACTTCGAGATGCAGGGAAACAGGGCGATCTGGGCCGATGGCTGGAAGGCCGTCTCGATGCACGAGCACGATCCCCTCCACGCCTTCGAAGGAGGCCTCAACGAGGACAACTGGGAGTTGTTCCACCTCGACTCGGACTTCTCCGAGTGCCATGACCTTGCGGCCAGCGAACCGGAGAGGCTCGGACGGATGATCGACCTGTTCTGGTCGGAGGCCGAGCGCTACGGGGTGCTACCGATCATGGACCGCACCGGCAACCTGTTCGCCGGCCATGGGACCCCGGGTACCCCGGCACACCGCGACCTGTTCACCTACCACCCGCCGGTGCCGCGCATGCCGCCCGAGGCCGCGCCGCCGCTGGGGTCGCGCAACTGGGTGATGCGCTTCGAGGTGGACCGCCCGCGGGGGGACGAGGCCGGCGTCCTCCTGGCCTTCGGAACCTTCAACAACGGCCTCGTCGTCTACGTGGATCCGGAAGGGCACCTGGTGTACGACCACAACGCCTTCACGACCCACACGGTTCTCCGGTCGGAAGGCAGCGTTCCAGCAGGCCGCAGCATCCTCGAGGTGCAGCAGCAGCGGGTACGACGGGGCCCGGGACGTGCATGGCTTCTCGTCGACGGCGTACCGGCCGCCGAGGCGGACATTCCACTGATCCCCACGATGATCTCACCGGTCGGCATGGACCTGGGTCGGAACCCGACGGGGATCAGCACCGCCTACGAGGCTCCCTTTGCCTTCACCGGCACGCTCTCCCTCGCCACGATCAGGACCACCCGGTCATTTCACCCTGACGAGGAAGCCGCCTTCGAGGTCGAGGCGGCCTTCCTGACGGACTAGCCGTTGCCGAGCACCCGTTCGCGGGTCGGGACCCGCCATCCCACGAACCAGACCCCGACCAGGCCCACCGCGGCGACAAGCACCCGGATGCCGGCAGGTTCGATCAACAGGCCGGCACTCAGCCCACATGCGGCGACGATCATCGAGATGGCCCACACCTTGGCCCGTCGGGGCATCCCGAGACCTGCCCGATAGTCGCGGATGGTGGGTCCGACCTTCGGCAGGTCCAGGATCCACCGCTCCAGCCTCGGATACGAGCGGGCGAAGCAAGCGGCGGCGATGATCAGGAAGATCGTCGTGGGGAGGCCGGGGACGATCACCCCCAGGCCACCCAGCGCCAGGGAGAGGAGGCCGAGGAGGAACCAGAGCCAACGGGCCGGGCCTCGGGCGATCCGGGGAGATGGCTGCCGATCGTCCACAGCGGCGACCACGGCGGGCGGGATCAGCCGAACAGGTCGGCGACGTCGCCGACGACGAGTACCGACAACAGGATGATCACCCCGGCGTTGATCGCCATCACCGGTAGCCGCATCCTGCGATCGGATGAGCGGAAGCGGCGGATGCTGTCGACGTTGAAGCCGATGGCCAGGAGTCCTATCGGCAGGCCGATCAGGGGGCCGACCCCGCTGGCCCAGCCGAGCGCCGGCAACAGCCAGGGAAAGACGACATACGTGAGCATGCAGCGGATGCCGGAGATCACCATCGAGCGGCTGAACCTGCGGGTAGCAAGGTCGGAGTCGAAGGGACGGTCGTCGGCCCCTGCGCCGGCTTCGGAGGTGGTGAGGGCGTCGCTCATGCGGGCACAGCCTGCCACGACCCGCTTCGGATAGCGACCGGAGTCGGGGATTCTCCGGGCTGCGAACCGGAGAGGATCCCCGACTACCGTGCAGGCATGAGCAACGACCTCCCTCCCGGCGAGTCCACCGACCAGCACGTCGTCATGGAGTGGGAGACCCCCACCCCCGAGCAGATCATCGAGATCACCAAGGCGCATGTCGAAGCGATGGAGGCGAGCACCGATCCTGCCATCTGGGTGAGTGGAGGCATGCACAACGTGATGCTGTACACGGTCGGCCGACGCAGCGGAAACATCCACCGTGTGGCGCTTCCCTTCTGGCGCGACCCCGGCGGCGACCGTGTTGTCGTCGGCTCCTTCGCCGGAGCGGCCAAGGATCCTGCCTGGGTGCTGAACCTGCGAGACCGTGAGGCCAACCCCGGGGTGAAGGTCCGTACCCAGCATGGGCTCTTCTGGTCAAGGCACCAACTGCTCGAGGGTTCGGAACACGCCGAACTATGGGGGCTGATGACCGCAGATCGGGCGTTCTACGCCGACTACCAGGCGAAGACCGAGCGGACCATCCCGCTGGTCCGCCTTCCTGAATCCGAGCAACTCGAAGCCTGATCCGCTCCTCGAGTCGCATCATGCTCTTCGTCATACATGCCCTCGACCGACCCGACGCCGGCGACCTCCGCGCGGAGACCCGCCCCGCCCACCGCGAATATGTAGCGGGCTTCGACGTCGCCCTTGGGGGACCCCTCCTGGATGGGGAGGGCGACATGTGCGGCTCGCTGGTCGTCCTCGAGGCCGAGGACCTTGCCGCAGCCGAGGCCTACGCCGCCGCTGACCCGTATGCGGTCGCAGGGCTGTTCGAAAGGGTCGAGATTCGGGGCCTCCGCCCCCTGATCGGCCCGGACGGCTGACCGGCTCAACCCAGGGCGGCCAGGAACCCGAGTAGAGCAGCGTTCACGGTTGCCGGGTCCTCGAGGTTCGCCGAGTGGCCGGCACCGGCAACCTCGATGAAGGTGACAGGCCCACCGAGTGCGTCGGCCATCTCCCGACCCCGGTCCAAGGGGATGGCGGCATCGACATCCCCGTGGACCACGAGGGCGGGACAGGTGATCTCGGCGAGCCGTTCGGCCACCGAATCCCGTTCGAAGAGGCACTCCTTGGCGGCCGCCCAGGCGGCGACGGGCCTGGCGTTCCACTTGGCACGCCAGATGGCGGCCCCGTCGTAGCCGGGAGCGAAGAGCACCGCCTGGAGCATGTCGCCCACCTCCCCGGCCAGCCCCATGGCGAGGGCGGCGTCGAAGAGTGCCTGGAACTGGACCCGCTCGTCCTCGGGAAGGTCGTTCGGTTCGGTGTCGACCAGGAACATCGCCCTGACGCGCTCAGGCGATGTGAGGGCCGCCCGCAGGGTCAGGAAGCCGCCCTGGGACATTCCGCCCAACACTGCAGTGTCGAGCCCGAGGTGGTCCATGAGGGCGAGAACGTCATCGGCCAGGTCCCAGTAGGTGAACGGTTCGGTGTAGGTGGTCTGGCCCCAGCCGCGCTCGTCGTAGGTGATGACCCGCCATCCGACATCGGTGAGGGGAGCGAGTTGCGGCGCCCACATCTCGTGGCCCATCGAAAAGCCATGGCTGAGGATGATGGCGGGCTCGTTGCCACCCGAGCCGGCCTGATGGTCGACGAAGTGGATGGATTGGCCGTTGACATTGGCGAAGGGCATGCCGGGGTCCTTTCGGGAGTCGGGATGTCGACCCTAGGGCGGGCGAGGAGACACCTGCGGCTCAGGGGCCGTCGCCGCCCTCGACGTGGCGCCGCCCATGGTGTGCCAGCCACTCCTGGAGGGGGGAGCGCACCCAGCGACCGACGGAGTGGGCCATCTCACCGGAACGTGCGAGGATCGGCTGGAACGTGGACTGGCGCTCGACGGGGATCGCTTCCTGGACACGGATCCGGTACAGGAGGTAGCAGACCATCAGGGCGAGGACGGCTGCCAGGGCCCCGTAGTAGGCGTGCGGCCCGAAGGTCTCCATGGAGAAGGCGAGGACCACGGGGGACAGCACGGCTCCGGCGCTGCTCACCATGATGATCCCGGAGGCAGCGGCCATGTGCTTCTCGGGCGGGACCCAGTCATTGGCGAGGGCCACGAACTGGCCGTACAGCGGGAACACGAAAGCGCCGAAGGCGAAGTTGAGCAGCAGGATCAGCGAGCCGGAGGTCGGGATCCAGGTTCCGGCCAACGCCAGGCCGCAGGAGATCGTGGCGACCACAATGATCACGGCCCTGCGTGGATAGCGGTCGGACAGGCCGCCGAGAGGTATCTGGAGCACGACGGCCCCGATTACGGAGACGGCGGTGAACGTCGCCACCTTCGATGTGGCCATACCCGACTCGGTGCCGAATACAGCTCCCATGCTGGTGGCGGCCGACTGCACGAAGGAACAGAAGAAGAGCCCGACGATTGCGGACGGCACCATCCGGTAGAGCTCCCGTATCGGCATCGGCTCGGCGGTGGTGACCGGTGGAGCCGAAGAGGCAGAAAGGGTCACCGGGATGACAGCCAACGAGATGAGCACCGAGGAGAGCACGAAGAGCTCGAATCCCTCCGGGGCACCGACGTTGACGAGGAGCTGCCCACCGGCCGTGCCACCCATCATCACCATCATGTAGAAGCCCAGGATCCTGCCGCGTGTCTGGTTGGAGGCACGGTCGTTGAGCCAGCTCTCAAGCACCACCAACACGCCGGCGTTGCAGAATCCCCCGACGAAGTAGGCCAGGGACCAGGTCACCGAGTTCACCAGGACGGCGTTGACGAGCACGGCAGCCGAGGCAGTGGAGGCGAGGGCGGCGAATACCCTTATGTGCCCGACGGCTGCCAACAGGCGCGTGATGATCCGGGCACCGAACAGGTAGCCGCCGAAGTGGAAGGCCATGACCATTCCCATGGCGCCCGGACCGATGCCCTCTGCCTGTCCGCGGATGGGCAGGAGTATCCGCTGGAGCCCGTTCCCGACCATGAGGAAGGCAAAGGCGAGGAAGAGGGCCCAGACACCCGCTATCGCTGAAGGGGTACGGGTCGTGAAGGCAGGGGTCCCGCTCAACGAAGGGACCGGATGCCCAGGCCGACGTGGTCGGCAGGAGGCAGAGATGCGTGTGCGGCTGCCAGGTCGAGGGACATCGTGAGGAGGGGCTCGGACATCGGCCCGACCCGGGGCGCTCCGCATTCGTCCTGGGACACGTGGAGCATCATCGACTCCTGGGTGGCAACGGGCTCGGGGTCGTCTCCGGCGATCAGGTGGTGCAGGACGTGTAGCCGCTTGGCGTCCGCTCCGAGCAGCCAGGTGTCGGCGCAGATCGTGGCACCCTCGTGGACCTCACGCAGGAAGCGGATGCGGGTCTCCGCCGTGTAGAAGGTGCCATGGGCGTCCCGGTACGGCGCTCCGAAGCCCAGGTGGACCAGCAGCTCGTCCGAGGCGGCACCGAAGGCGACCCCGTACCAACCTTCGGACATGTGGCCGTTGTAGTCGGACCATTCGGGTGGCACGGTGGTGCTCCAGATCCGGATCGGCTCGGGAACTCCTGACATGGTGCTCACCTCCCGGTTCGATAGACGCGCGCAATCTAGGTCCGCGTCGGCCTTCCGACAATGGATGGGGGTGTGGCGTTTGGCTCACCCACCCGTCAACCGATCGGTCCGGGTGGAAGCGTGGCCGGATCTGTCGCAGAGAGAGCGTCGATGGGCGGGCGCCTGCCGGTGCCGAGCACCTCCTCGGCTGCAGCTGCAACGTAGAGCAGGCGCCGGTCCCGGTTCCTGGCCCCGGACAACTGGATCCCGATCGGCACGGTGCCGTCATCGCTCCACCCGGCGGGGATCGAGATCGACGGGCCTGCGAACACGGTCAATCGGGAACAACTCCGCATCCAGTCCGTGTAGCGGGCGAGGCTTCGCCCCTCGATCTCGTGCACCCATTCGTCGCCCACGGGGAACGGTGGGACCTGGCTGGTGGGGGAGAGCAGGACGTCGTCGGGCCCGAGGAAGCTGTCCCATGCGGCACGGAGCCGGTTCTCCTCGGCCACTGCGCGGGCGATGGCCCCCTCGGTGAGTGCGAGTCCCTCCCTGACCTCCTGACGGACCGTGGCCTTGACCTCGTCGTTGTCGACGAGCCCGGCGGACCTCACGGCGTATCCCAGTGAGCGGAGCACCTCGAAACAGGCATCAGCCCCGTCGGCAGGCGGGTTCGACTCTTCGACGGTCCAGCCGGCCCCTGCAAGCACTGTGGCGACTTCGGCCAGGACCCGGCGGACAGCGGCGTCCACGGGCAGGTCGCCGTGGTCAGGTGAGACAAGGAGCCGTGCGGGGGGCCGGGCCTCGAGGTTCACCGGTCGTTGGCTCATCATGCCGTGGAAGATGGCCAGGTCCCCGACCGTTCGGGCCATGGGGCCCACGGTCGGCATCCGTATTCGATGGTCCAGCGGCGGAAAGCCGGGGCTCGTCCCCGATGAGGGGCGGAAGCCGACGATGCCGCAGAACGACGCAGGGTTGCGGAGGGAACCTCCGAGGTCGGATCCGTCGGCCAGCGAAAGGGACCCACAGGCGAGGGCAGCCGCCGCCCCGCCGCTCGAACCCCCGGCGCTCCTGGACGGATCCCAGGGATTGCGGGTCAGGCCGTGGACGGGGTTGAAGGTGTGGGAACCGGCGCCCAACTCCGGAGTGTTGGTCTTGCCGACGAACACCGTTCCGGCGGCGGCCATGAGGTCGACGAGGGGATGGTTCTGCCTCGGAACATGGCCGGCGAATGCCGGACTGCCATAGGTCGTGCGCATCCCTGCGGTGTCGAGGAGGTTCTTGTGGGCGATGACGAGTCCTCGTAGTGGAGCATCGGCGAGGAACCTGGGATCGGAGTCGAGCTGCTCGGCGAGCAGGCCGGCCCGAACCCAGTCGGCGTCTATGAGTGCGTTGACGACAGGTTCTGTCGCCTCAGCGCGCTTCCGGCAGGCCTCGAGCAGTTCGCGGGAAGACAGCGACCGGTTCTCGAGTAGCCGCAACTGCTCGACGGCTGTCAGGTCAGCAGGGCTCATGGCGCGCACCCTAGGGGTGTTGCAACCTCGGGTTCCGGACGGCAGGGGCTAGTGGATGTCCAGCCCCGTGGGTAGTTCTGCACCGAACTCCGTGCTGGCGTCCGCCAGGGTGGCGAAGAGGTAGTTGCCGAAGGAGCGCTCGCACGAGATCAGGTACGACACCTCACCCCTCCAGTCCGAACGGAGCAGGTCGCAGGTCACCTTGGCCACCGAACCCGAGAACACCGCCCCGTCGGGGGCCATGTCGTCGGTCAGGTCGATGTCGCAGACCTTGGCGAGCATGGCGGTGGCCTTCGGTCCGGAAACCCGCATCATGGCCCGACCGTGCGTGACGTCGACGACGTTCACGAAGCCGTCGGTGTCGACCGATGCTGCGACCTCGGTGGCGCGACCCGCTGCGGCGAAGAGGGTCCATTCGCCGGGCCGGGTGCCGCACACCAGGGTGCCGTCGGCGCGGAGTCGACTCTGGCCGTAGGGCACCCCCAGGTCGGCAGCGGCCGCCGTGCCCGTAGCGGCCCGGACCACGACCTTGGTCGTGGAGGTCTCGTCCTCGAGGCTCACAGAGCCGTCGGGCGCCGAGACGGGCCCATGGGCAATCGGGCTCTTGAACTCGATGTCAGGCATTCTGACGCACTCCCTCGGGATCGACGTGGGCGTGGTGTTCCTGGACGGTGCCACTGACCCGGTGGCCGTTGACGAGCAGGATGGTGACCTTGGATCCGGCGGCGGCCAGCGACGGATCGACCTGTCCGAGGCATACCGATCGACCCAGGGTCGGGGACATTCGACTCGAGGTGATCCGGCCGAGGATCCGGTTGGAGTCGCCGTCGACAATCTGGTCGGCCTCCATCGGGACGATCTCCGGGTCGTCTGTCTGGATGGCCACCAGGACGGGCAGGTCGGTGCGGGCGTAGGAGGCCCTCAGTTCCGGCAGGCCCAGCGTGTCGTGCTTGTCGAGCTTGACGAGGCCCCCCAGGCCGGCAGATGGAGCCTTGGTGAGGCCGTCGGTGTCCTGACCGACGATGTAGTGCCCCTTCTCCAGGCGCAGGATGCGCTGTGACTCGACGCCGAAGGGCCTGATGCCGAGGTCCTCGCCGTTGGCGATCAGGGATTCCCAGACGTGCAGCGCATGGCCGGATGGCACGTGCAGTTCGTAGGAGAGTTCGCCCGTGAACCCGATCCGCCAGATGATGCAACCGGAAACGCCGGCGACCCTGCCGCGACGCACGTGGAAGTAGGGGAACGCCTCGGGGCTGAGGTCCACGTCCTCGACGAGACGCAGCAGCAGGTCTCGGCACCTCGGGCCCGCAACGTTGATGCTCGTGAGGCCTCCCGTGACAGCGGTGACGTGCACGTTCCACTCGGGACGGTAGGTCTGGAGGTAGTCCTCGAGCATCTCCCAGACGGCGCCGGCGCCCGAAGAAGTGGTTGTCATCAGGTAGTGGTCCTCGCCCAGGCGGCCGGTGACGCCGTCGTCGGACACGACGCCGTCCTCGGCGACCATCGTGCCGTAGCGGACCCGGCCGATTTCGAGCTTCTGCCACCTGTTGACGTAGACGAGTTCCAGGAGCTTCGCCACGTCCGGCCCACGGAGGTCGAGCTTGCCCAGCGGGGTGACGTCGATGATGCCGACGTTCTCACGTACGTTGCGGGCTTCGCCCACGGGGTCCCCGTAGTGGTCGGGGCGGACCCACTGACCGGCCAGGAGAGGCGACGCGCCATGGGCCTCGTGCCAGTCCTGGAGGGCGGAGCGCCGAATCGGCTCGAAGATGCGACCGGCCAGGGCTCCCAGCGAGATGGGGGCGAAGGGCGGCCGCCAGACGGTCGTTCCGATGTCGACCATGTCCATGCTGCGCGCCTCGGCCAGTACGGCGGCGGCGTTGACGGTCTCGAGCTTGCCCTGTGAGGGACCCATCGTGGCCGTCGTGTAGCGCTTCATCAGCTCGATCGAATCGAATCCCTCCCCGGAGGCCTGGAAGAGGTCCTTCGAGGACACGTCCTCCGAGAAGTCGACCATGCCGTGGCTGCTGCTCCGGTAGCACTCAGGGTGCGGCGTACGGGCCAGGGGCACGCGGGTGTCCTGGAGGGATTCGGGCATAGGGCCCTCCGGGCTTCGGGCTCGGGCGGTCGACGAGCGGCGTTCGTGGCGGTTCCGGAGTGCACGGTTCGCAGCCAGCGTGCCCGTGGCACTTCCGTGGGCGACCAGTTCCACTGTCGAGCCGTTTCCGGTGATGCCGCCGGTTGCCAGCACATTGTCCGGAAGCTGGTTCGGGAAGTAGCGGGCAGCTGTGGGGTCGTAGACGGGACGGTCTCCGGCCATGTTGAGCAGCGACGTGGGGGCGGTCCAACCGGTGCCGAGGACCACCAGGTCGGCGGCCACGGTGCGGCCGTCGCCGAGGACGGCCCTGCGCACCCGACCCCTTCCCTCGACCTCGACGATGTCCTCGCCCACCCGGGCATCGAGCGCCGCCACGATCTCGACACCTGCGGCCTCCAGGTCGGCGATGGCTGCGTCTCCTTCGGGGTTGGCGGAGAGCACCACGGCCCTGGAGCCGGGCTTGACCGCCCACAGGTTGATCAGGCGCCGGACTGCGCCGGAGAGCATCACGCCGGGGGTGTCATTGCCCGCGAAGACGTACGGCCGCTCGATGAGGCCGGGTGCCACGACGAGGCTGCCCGCCCGCGCCTTGATCAGGCGTTCGGGTGCGACTTCGTGCGAACGCTGCATCACCGCGATCCAGTTGTGGTCGTAGCGGCCTGTCACCGTCGAGTCGACGAGTACCTCGATGCCCGGATGGGATTGGACGGCTGCAAGCAGGTCGGCGAGGGCAGTCAGATCCTCGGCATCGCCCCAGCGGAGGTGGCCACCGAGTTCCGGTTCGTGCTCGACGAGCATGACGGATGCACCGGCTTCGGCGGCGGCGATCGCCGCACCCATTCCGGCCGGGCCGCCTCCGGCTACGAGCACGTCCGGGTGGGCGTAGCGCTTGTCATAGGCGCCGTGGGTACTGGTCTCCCAGTGGATACGCCCTCCTGGGGCGAACCTGCGGAGGATCGTCTGGTAGAGGTGGTGCCAGAGCCACTTCGGGCGCATGAAGGTCTTGTAGTAGAAGCCCGGCGACAGGAAGCGGCCGACCAGTTGGTTGGCGGCGCCGATGTCGAACTTCAGGCTCGGCCACACGTTCTGGGCGCTGACCTCCATGCCGGCGACGAGGCGACGGCTACCGGCCCTCACGTTGGGTTCGTCCCCGACCTGTACGGACAGGTTCGGGTCCCAGTGGTCTGCCGTCATGATGCCGCGTCTGCGCTTGTACTTCATGGAGCGGGCGAAGACTTCGACGCCATCGGCGGCGAGCGCCGAGGCGATCGTGTCGCCCCGAAGTCCGGTGTGCGGTCGACCGTTCCAGGTGAAGGCCAGGGAGGTTTCCCGGTCGATCACCTCTCCCGGGCGTACGGGGAGCCTGTTGTGGGTCACGACGCCTCCGACCGGCGGGTCTCGTTGGTGGCTGTGTTGCGCTCGATGGTGAAGTACCGGCGGCAGCCGCTTCGGCAGTACCAGGCCTCGGTAACCCAACCGGAGGGGTTCTCCCGCATGTACAGGTAGGTCCGCCATTCCGACAGGGAGGCGGTCGCCGGGTCGGGGCGGGAGGTGACCTCACCGCAGGGACGGAGGTCGGAGGAGTTCCTCGGACCGCAGTGGGGACAGTTCACGACGATCATCAGTGACCTACCGCAGCAGCACCCTTTTCACCGACGAGATCTCCCTCGGTGAAGCGGTTGATGGTGAAGGGGGCGATCAGGTCCGCATCGCGGCCGGTGGCGATCGTCTCCGCCATGGTTTCGCCTGCCACCGGGCCGGCCTTGAATCCGTAGGTACCCCAGCCCACATCGACGAAGTAGCCGTCGACCTGTGTGGTGCCCATCACGGGGGAGTAGTCGGGGGTCATGTCGCAGAGTCCCGACCACTGGCGCATCAGGCGCATCTTTGAGATGCCCGGCATGAGCTCGAGTACGTGGCCGGCCAGTTCCTCGGTGAACTCGAGGGTGCCGTTGACCCTGTAGGTGCCCACCGGATCGACGGAGGCGCCGAACACGAGTTCGCCGCGGTCGGTTTGGCTCACGTAGACGTGCAGTGAGCCGGAGACGACCACGGTCGGCAGGAACACCTTGCATGGTTCGGTGACGGCTGCCTGCAGCGGGTGTGTGGTGATCGGAAGCGGAACACCTGCCATGTTCGAGATGAGCGAAGCCCATCCGGCTGTGCAGTTGACGACGGCGGGGGCGCTGATGTCGCCCCGGTTCGTGCGAACACCTGTGACCCTGCCACCGGTGCCCTTGCCGTCGGGCCCTTCGCCGCCCTCACAGAGGATGTCGAGGACCTCGGTCTCCTGGAGCATGTGGACGCCGAGGTGGTCTGCGGCCCGGGCGTACCCCCAGACGACGGCGTCGTGGCGGACGATGCCTCCCGGTGGATGGAACAGGGCTCCCAGGATCGGGTAGCGGGTGTCCGCCGAGATGTCGAGGCTCGGAGCCTCCTTCTTCACCTCCTGCGGGTCGATCACGCTGGAGTCGATCCCCTGGAGCTTGTTGACCTCGGCCCGCCAGTGCATGGTGCGTAGGGCCGAGTCGGTGTGGGCCAGCGTCAGGTGGCCTCGCCGCGAGAACATGACGTTGAGGTTCAGTTCCTGGGTCATCGAGTTGTAGAGCGCGAGCGACCGGTCGTAGAACGCCACGCCCTCGGGGGTGAGGTAGTTCGAGCGGACGATGGCGGTGTTGCGGCCTGAACCGCCGCCACCGAGGTAGCCCTTGTCGAGCACGGCGATATTGGTCATGCCGTGGTCGGCAGCCAGGTAGTAGGCCGTCGCCAGCCCGTGGAGGCCGCCACCGACGATCACGACGTCGTAGGAGGATCGTGCCTCGGGTCGGCGCCACATGCGCGGCCAGTCGCCGCGTGTGAGGCCGTGCTTGATCAGCTTGCCCGCCGAGTACGTGTAGCCGTGCCTGGCCATGGAGGTTCCTTGCTGCTTCGAGGAGGTGGTGGGTGTGGTTCGGGTGTTCAGGTGGTGGCCGTTTACCTGTGCCAGGGAAGCGGGTTGACGCCGGTACCGAGGAGGGGGGCATCGTCCCCGGGGTCGCCGTCTGGTATGCGCGATATTCCGATCATCCGGTCGGCGAGCATGTTGTGGAAGCGGTGCAGGGGTTCCTCGTACCGAGGCGAGAGCCTACCGGGCGTGTAGCTGCCGGAGCTGAGGCCGACCTGACCCCTCTGCACGACGTCGATGTCCTCGTTGTTGACATCTATCCAGAAGTCGTGGGTGACGGCGAAGTCCCCGTCGGGGACGTCTTCGGAGCCCGGGGGCAGCAGCCAGGTGCAGTGTTCCCGGGTGAGCCCGGGAGCGAGGGCCTCGAGCCGGATCACGAAAGCATGGTTGGGGAGGATGCTCAGCATGGCGTTGGGGAAGAGGGCCAGGAAGCGGCCGCTGGCCATGTCCGATGCGTCGAGGCCCTCGGCGGGCCGCATGATGGTCCAGTCACCGCGCTCGTCGCTGGAGATCGGCGTGGTGGTCTGGCCGCAGTACATCCCGGGGCCCTGGTAGCGGTAGTGGTCCTCGACCCGGGAGACCTTGGCGAGCTCCGGGTGGACCCAGCGCAGGTGGTAGTACTCCTGGAAGTTCTCGGTGAGGAGCTTCCAGTTGGCCCGGATGTCGATGGTCTGGGTGTGGTGGCTGCGCCAGGCGTCGAGTCGGTAGCCGGTGAGCCTCTCGCCCAGGTCGCCGAACCAGTCGTCCACCGACGGCGCTTCGGGGTCGAGGGTGGTGAACAGCAGGCAACCCCACTGTTCGACCCGGACGGCGTGCAGTCCGTATTCGGCGGGGTCGAAGCCGTCGATTCCGGCATCGGCGAATTGGGGGGTGGCGACGAGGACACCGTCCCGGTCGTAGCCCCAGCGGTGGTAGGAGCAGCGGATCGTGCTGTCCACGGTGCAGTCGGCTTCGAGCAACTGGGTGCCGCGGTGCCGGCAGGAGTTTGCAAACCCCCGGAGGTCGCCGGCGGCGTTCCTCGTGATGAGGACCGAGCGACCACCGAGGTCGCGGACCAGGACCTGTCCGACCGGGTCCAACTCGTCGGCGATGCCGACGAGGACCCATGAGGTACCGAAGATGCGGTCCCGTTCGAGGGAGAAGAAGTCCTCGGACGTGTAGGCGTCTGCAGGCAGGGCATGGGCCTCGAGGATCGGGCGGCGCGTGCCGATCCAGGCGTCCTCGGAGGTCCAGTCCCGGGCAGGCAGGGTCGAGGGGTTCTTGGCGGGCAGGTCGGACATGGCGGGCGGTGTAGACATGGGTTCACCCCGTATAGATCTTGTTTCCTGAGAATAGGGATTCTCGGAAAGCTGTCGCGGACCCGTCCGATGCAGCCCGGCACTGTCGCGCGTGAGCCTAGGGTGGCGGCATGTCCTCCACACCGAACCCGACCCTGCATGTCATCGAGCATCCCCTGGTAACGCACAAGCTCACCGAGATGCGCCGGGTCGAGACGCCCAGCGAACGGTTCCGGCAGCTCCTCACCGAGATCAGCTTCCTGCTCACCTACGAGGTCACCCGCGACCTTCCCACCCGCGATGAGCGCATCACCACGCCCTTGACCGAGATGGATGCGCCCGTCCTCGTGGCGGAGCCCGTAGTCATCTCGATCCTGCGGGCGGGCAACGGCCTGCTCGACGGCGTACTCCGGGTGATCCCTTCGGCACGGGTCGGCCATGTCGGCCTCTACCGCGACCACGAGACGCTCGAGGCGATCGAGTACTACTGCAAGTTCCCGCCCATCGAGGGACGGACAGTGATCGTCGTCGACCCGATGCTCGCCACCGGCAACTCGGCGTCGGCCGCCCTCGACCGGGTCAAGGCGGACGGACCGGCCGACGTCCGCTTCCTCTGCCTCCTGGCGGCTCCGGAGGGGGTCGCCCAACTGCACCGGGCCCACCCCGACGTTCCCGTCTGGACGGCCGCCCTCGACGACCACCTCAACGAGGTCGGATACATCGTTCCCGGCCTGGGCGACGCCGGCGACCGCATCTTCGGCACCACCTGAGCCCTGATGGGGAGACGCCTCCTCGTCCTGCTCCTTGGGGCAGCATCGCTGCTCCTCGCACAGGGCACGTTCGCGCTGAGCGCGCCGCACGAACCGAAGGTCATGTACCTGACCTTCGATGACGGCCCGAATCCCCTGTTCACCCCGATCGTCTTCCGCATCCTCGAGGAGTACGGCGCCCGAGCCACATTCTTCCCGACCGGCCAGACCCTCCGTGTGTTCTGGGACGATGAGGAGGTCCAGGACCTCCTCGACCGCGGCCATGCGGTCGGAAGCCACTCATGGACCCACAGCGAGTTGCCGACCCTCACGCCCGAGGACCTCGAAGACGCGCTGGTTCGGGCGAACGGGACGCTCCAGCGACGGACCGGCTTCACGCCTACGTGTTTGCGCCCCCCATACGGGCTCACCGACCAGGCGGTCGAACGCACCCTAGAGAGGATGAACCTGACCCTGGTGGGGTGGGACGCCGATCCGGCCGAATGGTCCAACCCTCCGGTCGAGGAGGCCCTGGCCCACATCGAGAAGTGGGAACGCGACGGGATGGTCATTCTGTTCCACGACCGCAAGTGGCAGACGTTGGAGATCCTGCGGGCGGTGCTCGAGGAGTACGGGCAGGAAGGATGGACCTTCGCACCCCTGCCGGAATGCCTCAGGGGCGGTTCGATGGCAGCCCGACAACAGACACGATCGTCGGGTGACGGTCCAATCGGAGGACTCGAAGTGCTCCAGTTCGACGCCGTTGGCGGGGAACAGGTCCTCGGGGGATGGGCCTACGATGCCGACTCTCCGGAAGGGGGCCTGGAGATCTTCCTGAACCTCGACGGCGAGCCCACCGCCTACGGCCGCACAGGCGCCGACCACCGCTTCGAGGTACGGGTTCCTGCGGGGACCCCCGGACCGGTGTGCCTCTGGGCCGGCAACAGCGGCAGGCAGCGGGAGGACGCATTCCTCGGATGCCATTCGGGTCGACGTGGCTGACCGGGCGCTGTTCCACACCCCCCTACCGCCCGCACCCGACCTCGAGGTGGAGGTGAGCCGGGGCTTCCTGGCCGACGCTGACGAGCACATGACCGGACTGCTGGTCGAGACACCCTGGACGCAGGGTGAGATCACGGTGTTCGGGCAGCGCCGACCCATTCCCCGGCTCGAGGCCTGGTATGGCGACCCGGGCTGCACCTACACGTATTCGGGGCGACTGCTCGAGCCGCTGCCGTGGACCCAGCGCCTGGCGGACCTGCGCAACCGTTGCGCTGATGCCGCCGACACGGCATTCGACTCGGTGCTCGTGAATCGGTATCGCACCGGCGATGACGCTGTCGGCTGGCACTCGGACGACGAGCCGGAACTGGGGCAGCGTCCCGTCATCGCCTCGTTGTCCCTTGGCGCCACCCGGCGCTTCCGCCTCCGGCGCAGGGATCGCAGCCACGACCCGGTCGCCCTCGACCTCGAACACGGCGACCTGCTGGTGATGAGGGGCCCGACCCAGGCGCTCTGGGAGCACTGCCTGACCCGGACGGCACGGCCCGTGGGGGAGCGGGTGAACCTCACGTTCCGTTGGATTGTCGATCCCTTCCCTACGGAAGGTGGGGGCTAACGTCGATCCTGTGGAACTCCAGCCGGACCGGGCAGCGACCCGGGATGAGATTCGGTGCTTCCGGGAGCAGGGGCATGTCGCCGTACGCAGCCTGGCCTCTGCTGACGAGGTAGCCGAGTTCGCGCCTTCCATCCTCGAGGCAGCCGACCTGCTTGCCTGGAACCGCAACGTTCCCCCGGGGGAGCAGGGCACCTACGACCGGGCATTCCACCAGGCGATCGGCCTCTGCTGGCACGACGAAGCGATCCGTCGCTTCGTGTTCGCCGCCCGCTTCGCGAGGGTGGCCGCCGAGTTGCTGGGTGTCGACGGTGTGCGGCTGTACCACGACCAGGCCCTGGTCAAGCGGGCCGGCGGTGGTGCCACGCCATGGCACCAGGACGCCTACTACTGGCCGGTAGACGGCGGTTCGGCGATCACCATGTGGATGGCAATGGCCGATATCCCGCCGGAGGTTGGTTCGATGGTCTTCGCCGACGGCACCCACCTCCGTGGTGACATGCGGGGTCCGGCAATCTCCGACGAGTCGGAGGGCTACTTCGCCCTCCTCATCGCCGAAGGGGCCCTGCCTACCTCGGCGCATGGGGCGATGCAGGCGGGCGACGCCACCTTCCACGAAGGATGGACCCTCCACTCGGCAGGCCCAAACCCGACCGACCGGGATCGACCGGCGATGACGGTGATCTACGTTGCCGACGGGACGACGGTGATCGAGCCCGAACGAGACGAGCAGCGCCTCGACCTGGCCCTCTACCTTCCCGGGGCGGTCCCTGGCGACCCAGCCGCAACCGAGCGGAACCCGCTGCTCTGGGGTTCCGGTATGGGAGAGATCGCCTCGTAGCCTGTTGTGCCGTGGACGAGGCACGGCTCGAGGAGGTCTTCCGGCGGCGGCTCCGCCAGGTACACGCGGCGCTGCAGGTCGCCGCCCGCTACGACGTGGGCCCGCCGGGCGTACCCGCGGCCGGGCCCGTGATCCATGCCGCCAACCACCGGAGCATGGCAGACCTGCTCTTCGCTGCGGCCGCCTTCCACGAGTGGGGACAGCCGATCCGTTGCCTGGCGGCGGCAAGTTACTTCGAAAAGAAGGGCATCGGCCGCCTGCTGAAGGACCTGCGGTGCATTCCGGTAGAGGGCACCGAGGCGCTCCAGGTGGCGTCCGACGTGCTGGAGGCCGGAAGCCCGGTGGCGATCATGCCCGAGGGGCGCCTTGTCGGACCGGAGGAATGGGACGAGACGAGGGTGGGTCGACCGCATCCGGGGGTCGGCCGCCTTGCGATCGACACGGGCCTTCCGGTCGTCGTGGTCGGGGCGGCAGGAACGGAGGAACTCTGGCCCAAGGGGCGGGGGCGGCCATATGTCCGCCCCTGGAACCGCACCCTCCTGGCGATGCGCACGAGGTACCTCGGCCCGGTCGATGCCGAGCACTCCAGGGATGCCACCGCGATCATCTGGGACGGCGTGAAGGCCTGCGTAGCGGAGGCAGACGCCGCCCGGGAGGCCGGCCCCGACTCGTAGGAGTGTTCGGGCGCCGGCGTCAGCCGTGGCTGCCGTGGCCGTGGTCGTCGACGACGATCAGGTCGTGGGCGTGCTCGTGGCCGGCGTGGTCGCCCAGCAACCGGTCGCCGTAGGCCTCCCGGAGAACGGAGGGTCGCAGGACCTCGTCGGGCGTGCCCATGGCGACAAGCCTGCGGTCGAGCACCAGCACCCGGTCGCAGTGGCGGGCCTCGTCGAGGTTGTGCGTGGTTACAACCACGGTCCTGCCGGCAGCGGTCTCCTGACCGAGCACCTCGAGGATGCGTTCCTGGCTGGCGAGGTCGAGGCCGGTGATCGGCTCGTCGAGCAACAGCAACTGAGAGCGGCGGGCGAGCGCCTGGGCCACGAGGACCCGTTGTCGCTGGCCACCCGAGAGTCCGCTGACCTGTCTCGGGAGCAGGTCGCCGACCTCCATCCGGGCGACGGCATCTTCGACCGCTGCCCGGTCGTCGGCCGACAACCGACGGGGGAGCGGTGACCGGTCGAAGCGACCCATGTGCACCACCTCGGCGACGGTGAGCGGCAGCCAGCGATGCTGGTGGTCCTGGGTCACGAGGGCCACCCGTGGTGGAGGAGTGGAGACGTGGCCCGAATCCGGTGCCCGGAGTCCCGCCAGCACCTCGAGGAGCGTGGTCTTGCCCGAACCGTTGGGACCGACCAGGGCCGTGGAGGTCCCGGGTTCGAAGGTGGTCGATATCGACTCGAGGGCGATGCGACCGCCTCGTCGAATGGTGACCTGATCGAGTCGCAGGGAATCGGCATGGGCATCCATGGTGAGAACGATTCTCGCCCGTGTGGTCTGCGACCGCAACCAGGACCGTGGACGACTCTGCACACACGCCTACCCTCTGGGCCGTGAGCGACACCGAGATTGTCTCCGACCGGGACCCGTCCAGCGGGCTGGCCCTTCACCGCCGACCCCGAACTGACTTCGACACCTACATCGGCCCGGCGACCCACCTGGCCGACGAGCGTGCCCGGCTCACGGCGCTGACCTGGGAGCACTTCGACGCCCGGATGATGGGAGTGACGATCGGTGCAGAGTTGAGCGGCATCGACCTCACGGTGGACCTTTCGCAGGCCGTCATCGACGATCTCGCCGCCGCGTTGGCCGCCTACAAGGTGATCTTCTTCCGCGGGCAGGCATTCACCTCGGCCCGGCATGTGGCCTTCGCCCGCAACTTCGGTGAACTCGAGGTCCACCCGTTCATCCCGTCGAACACCGACCAACCGGAGTTGGTGCGCTTCGAGAAGGACGCCGACACGACCGGCTACGAGAACCAGTGGCACCACGACGTCACATGGCGGGAGGCCCCCTCGAAGGCTGCTGTCCTGCGTGCCGTCCAGGTCCCGGAGGTCGGGGGCGACACGCTGTTCGCGGACATGTACGCCGCCTACGATGTCCTGCCCCCAGACACGAAAGCCGACCTCGACCGCCTCGAGGCGATCCACGACTTCGTCCAGGCGTTCGGCCGCAACGTGCCCGAGGACCGCAGGGCGGAGATGCGCCGCCGTTACCCGGAGGCCACCCATCCGGCCGTCTGCACCCACGAGGTCACCGGTCGCCGGTACCTGTACCTGAACCGGACCTTCGTCAACCGCTTCGTGGGCCGGACCCGTGAGGAGTCCGTGGCTCAACTCGACCGGATCTGCCGCATGAGTGACACCCCCGAGTACCAGTGCCGCTTCACCTGGGAACCGGACTCCGTCGCATTCTGGGACAATCGGGCGGTCCAGCACCTGGCGTGTTCCGACTACTGGCCCGAGACCCGCGTCATGGAGCGCGCCAGCATCATCGGAGAACGCCCCCGGCGCTAGCGCTGCCCGACAGAGGCCGGTGGCGAGCGGCGTCACCGCCGCCGGCACATCGTCGACCCCGGCGTCCAGGCCTGTAGGGAAGCCACTTCGGCGCCCCGGACGGAAGGGACGGCTGCCCCCCGAAGGTCACTTCGACCGGGGCCTTCGTTCCTGCTGTGGCGTCGTGCAGACGACGAGGAGGGGCCGCACGTGACGAGAAATGGCCGGATCAGAAGTGATGGGGAAAGTCCGACCAGTCGGGGGGGCGCTTCTCGAGGAAGGCGTCCCGGCCCTCGGTCGCCTCGTCGGTGCCGTATGCAAGGCGGGTGGCCTCACCGGCGAACACCTGCTGGCCGACCAACCCGTCGTCGATCAGGTTGAAGGCGAACTTGAGCATGCGCTGGGCGGTGGGGCTCTTGGCGTTGATCGCCGTCGCCCAGTCCAGCGCCACCGCCTCGAGGTCGTCATGGTCGACCACCTCGTTCACCATGCCCATGTTGTGGGCCTGCTCGGCCGTGTACTCCCGGCCCAGGAAGAAGACCTCCCTGGCGAACTTCTGGCCGATCTGGCGTGCCAGGTAGGCCGAACCGAAGCCGCCGTCGAAGCTGGCCACGTCGGCGTCCGTCTGCTTGAAGCGGGCGTGTTGGCGGCTTGCCAGGGTGAGGTCGCATACCACATGGAGGCTGTGTCCGCCACCGACCGCCCACCCGGGCACCACCGCGATCACGACCTTGCCCATGAACCGGATGAGGCGCTGCACCTCGAGGATGTGGAGGCGTCCCGTGAGCGCCGGATCCACGCTCTCGGCGGTATCGCCCTCGGCATAGCGGTACCCGTCGCTGCCCCGGATGCGCTGGTCACCGCCCGAGCAGAAGGCCCAGCCACCGTCCTTCGGCGAGGGTCCGTTGCCCGTGAGAAGGATCGTGCCGACGTCGGTGGACATACGGGCGTGGTCGAGCGTGCCGTAGAGTTCGTCGACGGTCTGGGGCCGGAAGGCGTTGCGGACCTCGGGCCGGTCGAAGGCGATGCGGACCGTCCCCCGGTCGGCACCAGTACGGCCGCGGTGGTAGGTGATGTCCGACAGGTCGAAGCCCTCCACGGGTTCCCAACGGTCCGTGTCGAAGATCTCGGATACCCCCGTTGTCGACATCGCATCCCTCCTGCAGTTGCTTCGGAGCCTATGCCAGAGGGGTTCCGCCAACATCAGCAGCCCGACGATCGTCCCGACCGGAAGTCGTGCGCCGGGTCGGGTCACCCGTCCGGGTCTGGCTCCCCGCCCTCGGCAGAGGTGTCGACCTCGAGGGCGCCTGACTCGATCAACTGCTCGACCTCGTCGGGGTCCATGCCCAATTCGTCGATGCAGATGTCGCGGGTGTGCTCTCCCAGCCCGGGAGCAGGCCCGAGGAACGGCGTCGTCATCACCGTGCCGCGGAAACAGGGGCCGTCCAGGGTGAGGGGGCCCAGCGGCGGTTGGTCGACCTCCGGGAAGAAGCCCCGCTCGACGAGGTGGGTATCGGCGAACTGGTCGACCGTGCTGGCGACTGGAGCGGCCGGAACACCGTGCAGTTCGCAGGCGGCCACCGCATCCTCCTGTGAGCGTCCGATCGTCCAGCCAGCCACGCCGGCGTTGACCTCCCTACGGTGGGCCAGGCGACCGTCGGCCGAGTCGAAGCGATCGTCGACAGCCCACGCTGGATCGTCCATCGCCTCCCGCAGCGACGCCCAGTCTGCGTCGTCGCGCACACAGATGACGCACCAGCGTTCGTCACCGGCACAGGGGAACACCCCCCACGGCGCCCCGCGGAGGGAGTCGTTGCCCATCGGACGCACCGAACCCGGTGCCAGCCCCTCGGCAAGGAAGAGGTCGCCGAGCGTGGCCATGAGTGTCTCGACCTGTGCGATCTCGATGTGGGCACCACTCCGGCTTCGGTTGCGGGCGAACAGGGCTGCAGCGGCGAAGAGGGCGCAGACCCTGCCTGCCAGGTGGTCGGGGTGGATGGCCGGACTGCCCGGTGGTGGGTCGCCGTCGTCGAACTTCCACAACCAACTCAGTCCGCCCACGCTCTGGATGGTGGGTCCGTAGCCATTCCAGTCGGCGAAGGGCCCCCGGCTCCCCATGAGTTGGCTGCTGACCATGACCAGCCCGGGATTGAGCGCGTGGAGGTCGTCATAGGCCAGGCCGAGGTTGGCCATCGTGCCGGTCGAGTTGTTCTCGATCACGACATCCGCCCGCTTGACCAGTTCGCGCACGACAGCGATCCCGTCCGGGTGCTTCAGGTCGGCTCCGAACCCGCGCTTGCTCCGACTCGAAGAGGCGAACGCCGGCGTCATCTCGCTGCCCAGGACCAGTCGGATGAAGTCGGGGTAGGTCCGGCTCTCGACCTTCACCACGTCGGCGCCGTATTCGGCGAGCATCCGGCCGCACTCCACGCCGACCCCACCGTGTCCGAAGTCGACTACCCGGAGCCCGGCGAGCGGCAGGAGGGCAGGTTCGGCCACCTCGACCGGATCAGACGGACCAGAACCGGCGAAGTCGGCTTCGTGCTCGCCGGGAGCCGGCGAGCGGAAGGCATAGCCGGAGCGTTCGCCGTCGATCTCGCCGAACCCGGCCATGACGGGGCCGACGACGCCGGGAGCGACCTCCACGTCGAGGAAACTGTCCCGGGCGGCGAAGTGCTCACTGTCCAGCACCTCGGCGGGGGAGAGCATGGGAAGGGCGACGATGCCACGCCGTTGGGCCTCGGCAGAACCCTCGACCTTCGGACGATCGGTCCAGTGTTCCCAGAACAGCGGGTTCAGCACGTCCATGTTCAGGAGGCGACTGAAGGTACTCTCCCAGTACTCGTCGGCGAAGGCCTCGGGCGAGCCCATCCACTCCCAGAGCGCCCGCCACTGACGGGGTGCGAGCACGACCTGGCGCACCATGCCGTCGGCACAGGGGATGTTGGGATACATCGGACTGTCACCGGAACGCAGGACCTGTGGCGTGCCGCCCTGGCGCAGGCTGTAGTCCGCATTGGGGATCGCCCAGGTGTTCATCTGTGCGAGCACCTCGAGGGCGGAGACGTCGAGGTGCTGGCCGCCGGCGCCACGGTCCCTGTGGAGGAGCGCCAGGACCACCGCATAGGCGCCGAGGACCCCGAGGGAATCGTGGGCGACCTCTCCGGGAATGAGGAGGGGCGGCTTCTCCGGAATGCCCGAGAGGGACAGCCATCCCGAGCGGGCCACGACCACGTCGTCGGTTGACGCCAGGTCGGCGTCTGGGCCCTCCTGGCCGAAGTCGGTCAAGGAGGCGACGACCAGGTCCGGGTTGAGGTCGAGGAGCACTTCAGGTCCGAGCCGAAGCGAGGCCAGGTAGCCGGGGCCATGGGACTCGACGAAAACGTCGGCAGACGCCACCAGTTCGCACAAGCGCCGCCGGTCGTCGGCATCCTGCAGGTCCAGGACGGTGCCCCGCTTGTTCGTATTCCGGTAGGCGAAGTACAGCGACGTGCCGTCGGGGGCAAAGGGCGGCAGTCGTCGGGATACGGCGCCCCCGGGAGGCTCGACCCGTAGGACGTCAGCTCCGAGGTCGGCCAGGAGGCGGCCACACAACTCGCCTCGCTCGTCAGCGAGGTCGATGACGCGCACGCCCTCCAGTGGCCGGTTATCAGGTGTCATCGCTCCCAGGTCCCCCACAGGCACCGAGTCTGCCACGGAGGCCACGGGGAGGAGGACCCCGGACGACGTCAGGGAGGGGTACGGTTCGGCCGATGTCGGGTCGCAGAGCGCTCTATCGGATGGTATTCGCGGCGGTCGCCTTCTCCGTTCTGGCGGGCAGCGCCGTTGCCGTCCCGGACACCGACGACATCCGGGAAGCGCGGGACAAGCGGGAGGATGCGAAGGACCGGGCAGCCTCGACAGCCGAGGAACTCGAGCTCGTCAAGGCCGAGGACATCGAGGTGGCCGACGCACTTCAGGCACTGGACGACTACGTCGCCCTGCAAAAGGCCAAGATCGCCGCCGCCCGTCAGGCCATCGAGGCGGCCGAGGCCGAAGCGACGCTCCGCTGGGTCGAAGCCGAACAGGTTGCCGATGAGATCGTCGAGCTCAGGGCACAACTCCAACGCCTGGCAGTCGACGCATACGTCGGAGCGATGCGGGCAGGCACCCTGCTCGAAGCGGAGGAACTGTCCACCGGCCTGCGGATGGCAGCGATCCTGGACGTGGTGACGGGGGATCGGGGCGACCTGCTCGAACGACTGCGTGCACTCGAGTCCGACAGCGAGGACATCGCACGCTCTGCCGACGGAGCGATCATCGACGCCGAGGAACAGGAGCGCGAGCTCGAATCGTCGGTGCTGCTGCTGGCCCGACGGATCGCCGCCCAGGAGGCGGCCCAGGAGGAGTTGGCAAAACGCATCGCAGCCCACGAGCAGGAGATCCGGGATTTCGAACGCGAGGAGTACCGGATGGCGATCCTCATAGACAACCTCATAGCGGAAGAACTCCGGCGTTCAGCCCCGAAGCTGACGGAGAAGTCGGCCTCCGGCTTCATCTTTCCGGTCGAAGGCCGCATCACCTCCGGTTTCGGGCTCCGCACACATCCGATCTTCGGATCCGTCCGCCAGCACAACGGGCTCGACATCGACTGCGTGAGCGGACAGCCGATCTGGTCAGCCAAGGCAGGGTCCGTCATTTTCGCCGGCTGGCGGGACGGTTACGGCAACGTGGTGCTGATCGAGCACGAGGGCTACGTCGTCACCGTCTACGCCCACCAGTCCAAGCTCTCGGTCTCGAAGGGCCACTCCCTGGAGGCAGGGGACCCGATCGGCGAGTGCGGATCCACAGGATGGTCAACGGGTACCCACCTTCACTTCGAGGTCCGGGTGGGCGGCGAGCCCAAGGACCCGCTCCTCGTCCTCCCCGCCTGAGGTGGACACGTCGGACCGAGTAAGGCTGGGTGGGACGATCGGCGTCGCCAGTGCGTGCCTCGGGTTGGTGCTGACCCTCGCTGTGCGTGGCGACGGTCCCCTCCCCGGGGAGGTGGGCCTCTCCCGGTGGGCACACGACAAGACCCCGGGGTTCCTCGACCCCGTGGCCGGACTGCTCGATGCCCTCCTGACCGATCTGGCAGCCCCGGCGATGTTTGTGGTCCTCCTGGCACTGGTGTGGCGGGCATGGGGCCGATATCCGGCGGCAGTCCTGGCCGTCGCCGGTGCGGCAACGGGCCTTACCCGGGTCGCCGACCTCGTCCAGCGTCCCCGCCCGACCCCCTCGTTGCGTTGGACCGACTATTCATTCGGGTCCGGTGGCTACCCGAGCGGGCACGCGATCTTCGTCGTCCTGGTCTTCGGGACGTTGGCCCTCCTGGCACGGCGCCACCTCCCCGGTCCTGCCGGACGACGCCTGGCCGGGGCCTGCTGGGCCCTCGTGGTCCTCGCCTGCTGGCTGCGCATCAGCCGACTCGAACACTGGCCGGCCGACGTATTGGGAGGCATCCTCCTGGCGATCCCGGCACTCCTCGCCGTGGCCTGGCTCGAGCCGCGAATCCCCGGCAGGCTGGCCGACCAGCGGCGCTTTTCCCTGCTTTCCCGAGTGTTGGGCGTCTGAGCCCCGGACGAGGAGTGCTCAGCCGACGAAGGCCGAGGCGAACACCAGGCTCACGATGGTCATGACCTTGATGAGGATGTTCATGGCCGGACCCGAGGTGTCCTTGAACGGGTCACCCACGGTGTCGCCGACCACTGCAGCCCTGTGGCAGTCGGAACCCTTGCCTCCGTGGTTGCCCGCCTCGATGTACTTCTTGGCGTTGTCCCAGGCGCCACCGGCGTTGGCCATGAAGATGGCGAGGCAGAAGCCCGTGACCAGGGCGCCGGCGAGGAAGCCACCCAGTGCATCGACGTTGACGAAGCCGAAGACCAGCGGAACCACGACTGCCAGCAACCCGGGGATGATCATCTCCTTCAGTGAGGCCTGCGTGGAGATGGCCACGCACCGTGCCGAGTCGGGGTTGACCCCCTCCCTGCCCTCGCGCAGGCCGGGGATCTCGCGGAACTGCCGGCGAACCTCTTCGATCATCTGGAAGGCGGCACGACCGACGGCGTCGATCGTCAGAGCGGCAAACAGGAACGGCAACATGGCACCGACGAAGAGGCCGATGAACACATCGACCTCGCCGATGTTGAGCGACAGGGTCCCACCTGCAGCGACCACGGCGAACTCGAAACTCTTGAACAGGGCCAGGGCGGTCAGCGCCGCCGAACCGACGGCGAAGCCCTTGGCGATCGCGGCCGTGGTATTCCCCAAGGAATCGAGGGCGTCGGTGACCTCGCGGACCTCCGGGTCCAGTCCGGCCATCTCGGCGATCCCGCCGGCATTGTCGGCGATCGGCCCATAGGCGTCGACCGAGACCACGATGCCGATGGTGGACAGCATGCCGATGGCGGCCACGGCAATGCCGTAGAGGCCACCGTCAAGGGAGCCGATCGTGTCAAAGGCCATCTCGCCGCCCCAGTAGGCGATGCCCACTCCTACTGCGAGCAGCGCCACCGACGCAGCGACCGACACGAGGCCTGCGGAAAGGCCGCTCAGGATCGTCGTGGCCGGACCGGTCTCGGTCTGCCTGGCGATCTTCTGTACGGGCCCGAAGTGGTCCGAGGTGTAGTACTCGGCGGTCTTGCCGAGCGCCCATCCGGCGACCAGGCCGCCGACAACCGAGATGGCAAGGCCGTACGGGTTGTCGAAGGCGTCGCCCCCGAACATCCATCCGGCGAGCACGATGGTGGCTACCACGGTGAGGGCCATGGCCACGTTGGTGCCCATGTGGAGCGCCTTGGAAAGTGCCTTCGAATCTGTGGAGTCGCCGCCCTTGACGAAGAACGAACCGAGGATCGAGGCGATCATCCCGACGAAGGCGATCGCCATCGGGAACACGAGCAGGGAGATCGTCACCTTCTGGGTGGCGGCTTCGGCGGAGAGCCCCAGGGCGAACGCCACCAGGGAGATCGGAGCGAGGATCGACCCGGCGTACGACTCGAACAGGTCGGCACCCATGCCGGCCACGTCGCCCACGTTGTCGCCCACGTTGTCGGCGATGGTGGCCGGGTTGCGGGGGTCGTCCTCGGGGATGCCGGCCTCCACCTTGCCGACCAGGTCGGCACCGACGTCGGCGGCCTTGGTGTAGATGCCACCACCGACCCTGCTGAACAGGGCGATAGAGCTGGCGCCGAGGCCGTAGGCGGTCAGGACCTCGAATGCCTGGTCGACCTCGAGGACGAGCACGAACAGGATGTAGACGAACATCAGGCCGGCAAGGGCCAGGCCCGCAACGCTGAAGCCCATGACAGCACCGCCACGGAAGGCGATCGGCAGCGCCTTGCCGGGCCCGTCCTTGGCCGCCTGGGTGGTCCGTGCGTTTGCCATCGTGGCCACGGTCATGCCGACATAGCCGGCGACGGCCGACAGCACGGCACCGGTCACATAGGTGATGGCGGCGGTTGGCACGATCAGCACACCGATCAGGAGCGCCATCACCACGACGAAGCCGGAGACCCAGATGTACTCCTGCTTCAGGAACGCACGGGCGCCCTTCTGGATCTCGGTCATCAGGTAGACCATCCGGTCGTTGCCCGGATCGGCCGCCTTCACATTGGTGTAGAAGTACCCGGCGAGCAGGAGGCCGAGGACGGCCGAGGCTCCTGCCAGGTAGGGGATCGACTCCACGAAACTGTCTCCTCGATGGTTGGACTCGGGGCCGCGGCATGCCACCCGACGGATGCGGGAGGATGCAGGACCACCCGACACCAGGGGCATACCATCCGGGCCGGGACCGTGGGGACGCTAGTGATCCCGTGACCCAGGTTCAAACATCCTCCGGGATTCAGGCGCCTGACGTGACAACTGTCTCAGGTGCTGGAACTCGCGCTCCGGACAGGGCAGCATCATGGTGTGGAACCGGACATTGCACGGACAGAGATGCTGGCACGTCGCCGTGCCCGGTCCCCGGAGGAGGTTCGGAGGGCCTCCGAGGTCGTCGTCCGTCGCCTCCTGGCCCTCCCGGAACTCGACGGCAGCCTCCGGATCGGGGCGTACCTGGGCGTCCGCGGTGAGGTGGACCCGTCGACGCTGTGTGACATCGACCGCCTCGAGGTCGCCCTACCCGTCACCACACCCGGCGAGCCACTCCGCTTCCTGATACCCACCGGCCCGATCGGGGATGGCCCGCACGGGACCAGGCAACCGGGGGAGGGGATCGAAGTCGACACCCGGGACCTCGATGTCGTCGTGGTCCCCGTCGTGGCCGCCGACTCCCTGGGGCATCGTGTGGGGCACGGAGCCGGCTACTACGACCGCACCTTCGCCGATCGCCGGGGATTCCCGCCGCCTCCCGTGCTGATCGGCATCTGCCACTCATTCCAAGTGGTCGAACGCCTCGAATCCAGGCCCTGGGACGTGCCTCTCGATCTCCTGGTGACAGATGCAGGAGTCACCCGTCCGGGGATGGCCCATTCGCGGCCCCAGATGGGCGAGGATTAGCCGGTGCGCATCATCGTGGTGGGCGCCGGCGAGGTCGGCACCTACGTGGCCGACCGCCTCAGCAGCCAGAAGCACGACGTCGTCCTGATCGAGGTCGATCCAGTCAGGTGTCGGGCCCTCGGCCTCAAGCTCGACGTCCAGGTCCTCGAGGGCAGCGGCACAGACCCCGAGATGCTCAAGCTGGCCGGGATCAAGGACGCCGGGCTGCTCGTCGCCGTGACCAAGAGCGACGAGGTCAACCTGGTTTCAGCACTCCTCGCCCGACAGGCCGGGGTCGGAAAGACGATCGTCCGCATCGAATCACGACGCCTCCTATCGCCCGAGGTCGACGCCCTCTTCAAGGGAGCAGAGGACCACCTGGTGATCGACCCCGACCGGGAGGTCGCCGAAGAGGTGCTTCGCCTGATGGAGTACCCGGGTGCCCTCGACCTGGCCCAGATGGCCGACGGTGAGGTGATCGTGCTGGGTGCACGGCTACCCGGCGAGGCTCCGCTGGTCGGCGTGTCGCTCCATGCCCTGGGTCGGGAACTCGAACCCGACTGGGACTTCATCGTGGCGAGCATCACCCGCGAGGCGGAAGGCGAAGAGGAGGAGGAGACCATCATCCCGCGCGTGGACGTCACCCTGCGCGAGGGGGACCTGCTGCGCGTCGTGTGCAAGCGTCGCGCCCTGCGTGATGTGACCAGGCGCCTCGGACTGGCCCGCGACATGCCCACCCGGGCGCTCCTACTCGGTGGTGGACGCACCGCCGAACTGCTGGCCGAATCGCTCATCTCCCGTGGCCTCGACGTCGGCATCATCGAACGACGGCTCGAGCGGGCGGGTGAGTTGAGCACCCGATTCGGCCAGGCCGTCGTCTACCAGGGCGATATCACGGACGCCGACCTACTGGTGGAGGCTGACGTTTCCCGTCAGGACGTGGTCATCGCCCTCACGGGGGAGGACCACTCCAACGTCCTGGCCTGCCTATATGCCAAGTCGGCAGGCGCATCCAGGGCCCGACGACGCGGAAGTGAGAGGGGTGGCCCGGAGACCATAGCGGTCATCCATCGCCTCGAACTCCTCGACCTCATCGAAGCCCACCAGGTCGATGCCGCCGTCAGCCCACGGACCGCATCGGCCAACAGCGTGCTGCGGTTCATCCGCGGGGGTGGCGAGACGGTCGCAGCCGTGGCCACGTTCCTCCACGGTGACGTCGAAGTCCTGGAGTTCGCCGTTTCGGACAGCAGCACCTGCAACGGGGAGACCCTTGGGGAACTCGATGTTCCCAAGGGGGCGCTCGTGGGTGCCATCGTCCGGGACGGCAAGTCCCAGATAGCACGGGGTCACAGCACGTTGCGCGACCAGGACCATGTGGTCGTGATCGCCCGCCCCGACTCCGTGGACGGCGTCACCGCCCTCTTCGGGTGACCGTGTAGCGCCGCAAGCGCCGCCACGATGCGCACCCTGTTCCGTCGCACCAGCAATCCGGACTGGGGCTCCCTCTCCTCTGCGGTTGCCACCGGGGCCGCCGTCGGCGGACTCGGCGCCTCGACCCTCGGCCTGGCCTCCGGCCTACTCGACCTGACCTCCTCCGGAGCAGACGCATGGAGCCTGTTGTCGGGCAGCGTCGTGGCCGGCCTCGCGTCTGTGTGGCTGTTCCGGCGGGTGCGGAGCCCGCGGCGCCACGAGGCGGCCGACATCCTCACAGGCGTCACAGTCGCCTTCCTGGGCATGGTGCTGCTGGGCACCCTCCTCTACCTCCTGACCGGCACCCTCACCGATCCCCGGGACGCACTGTTCGAATCGGCCGCCGGCTTCAGCACGACGGCCCTGACCTCCCTCGATGTCGACGCTCTGGGCAGGGGAATGCTGCTGTTCCGGGCCGGCAGCCAGTGGGTGGGCGGCCTGACCGCCCTGCTTCTCGGTGTGGCGATCCTGCCGGCGTTGAGTACCGACCGGGAACTCGCCGATCGGCATACCGGGACCGGGCGCAAGCCCCTCGCCCCGTCAGGTGGCAGGGCAGCCGGGAACGTGTTGCGGCTCTATGTGGGCTTCACGCTCCTCCTCGGCATCGGCTATCTGGTCGCCGGCGCCGGACCCCTCGGGTCGGTGCTGCTCGCCGCATCAACGGCCTCGACCGGAGGCTTCGTGGGTCCCGGCCAGCCGCTCGCCGACCCTGCGGTCCAATGGGTTGCCATCCTCGGCATGTTCGTGGCCGGCGCCAGCATGGTCATCCTGTGGAGGATCGTCACCCTGCAGTGGCAGGGCATCCGGCGTTCGGCCGAGTTCCGCACCTACCTTCTCCTCCTGTCGGCCGGCACCCTGCTGCTCGGCTGGTGGTCGGAGGCCGGCGGTCCAGATGAATGGCGGGAGACCCTCTTCACCCTGCTCTCGGCTGTCACCACCACCGGATTCCCGATGGAGGCGGTCGGCCCCTGGGCAACGGCAGCGCCCGTCCTGCTGCTGCTGGCCGCCGCCGTCGGGCCCATGACCGGTTCGACCGGAGGTGGCTTCCAACTCTTCCGGATGCTCGGCCTCGTCAAGTTGGCACGCCGCGAGCTCATGCGCCAGCTCCACCCCAGCCTGATCGCCCGCATCCGAATCGGAGGAGTGGTCCTGAGCGAGGCCAGCGTGGGCCGCATCGTGCTCCAACAGTTCCTGTTCGTGGCCATTGTCGTCGGAACGACCGGAGCCGTGGGGATACTGGGGCTGGACCTGGCGACAGCCCTCGCTGCCGGAGTACACGCTGCCGCCACGGCCGGCCCGGTTCGGGCCCTCGACGGCACGTTCCTAGAAGCTGCGTCATGGTCGCGGCCGGTACGCCTGGCGCTGGTGCCGGCCATGCTCATCGGACGGCTGGCCCTGTATCCGGCCCTCGTGGCGATCGGTACGGCCGCTACAGGCATACAGAACCGTCTGCGGCTGAGGTGGCGATGGAACGCTCTCGCCAAGGGGCGTGACCGATGAACCCGGCGAACCGTCGTTGGACATCGACCACGGCCCACGTCTGTGGCAATGCGCTCATCTTCGTGGCCCTGGCGATGGCGCTGTCTGCGTTGGTCGAGGTGATCGAAGGCGACGAGGCACCGGCCATGTTCGTGGCCGCCGCGATGACGGGAGCCCTCGGCGTCGGCATGCGGCGCTGGACCCGAACCGGGGTGCTCGACCGCTCGATGGTGTTCACGGCCGTCGGGGCGACCTGGGTACTCGTCTCGGTGGTCGGAGCCCTGCCCTATGTCCTCGCCGGAACCTTTGTCCGGGACGGAGCCGGTGCCCTTGTCGTACTCGCCGATGCGTTCTTCGAATCGGTGTCGGGCTACTCCTGCACAGGATCCACGGTATTCGGGGTCCACAACCCGATCGAGGCACAGGGCTCCGGCATCCTGCTGTACCGGCAGCTCACCCAGTGGTTGGGGGGCATGGGAATCGTCGTGCTGGTCGTGACAGTCCTGCCCTCACTCCGGGCAAGCGGCCTGGGCCTCATCGACGCCGAGGCGCCCGGCGAAGGGGCCGATCGCCTGGCGCCGAAGGTCGTGGACACCGCCCGTCAGTTCTGGAAGGTCTACGGGGCCCTCACGGTCATCGGTGCCGTCCTCCTCCTCGCGGCCGGAATGAACCCCTTCGATGCCGTCGCCCATGCCCTGAGCGCCATCTCGACGGGTGGCTTCTCCACCCGGAATGCCTCGATCGGGTACTGGAACAGCGTGCCGGTCGAGTTGGTGGTGATGGCCGTGATGATCCTGGGGGCGGCCAGCTTCACGCTCCACGCCCGCTCGTACCGGACCCGACGGTTCGTCCACCTCGTTGACCCCGAGTTCCGGTGGTACCTCGGGTTGATCGGTGGTTGGACCCTCGTGGTGGCTGTGCTGCTGGCGGCCGACGGAATGGCCTGGACACGGGCACTTCGCATGTCCGCATTCAACGTGGTGACCCTGGGGACCAGCGGGGGCTTCGGCAACGCCACCGGTGCCGGTTCCGACGGCGACTTCGCCGTATGGGCAGCGGGACCGCAGGTGATGCTCCTACTGCTGCTGGTCGTGGGAGGTTGCACCGGCTCCACCTCCGGAGGCATCAAGGTCATCCGCCTCAGGATCGGCGTGGCACACGCCTACCGGGCACTCAGGGCCATGCGCAGGCCCCGGGCGGTCCTCCACGTCCGCTACGGCGATGGGACCGTCCCGGAGTCCCTGGTAGAGCGCATTGCCGGGTTCATGGTCGTCTTCGGCATGTTCGCCGTCATCGGCACCGTGCTCGTCGCCGCACTCGGAACCGACCTGGTCACGGCATTCACGGGCGTCATCGAGGCTCTCGGAAACATGGGGCCGGCGTTCGGGGAAGCCGGCCCGACCGCATCGTTCGTGGACGGCTACAGCACCCCGGCCCGCCTCCTCCTGGCGACCCTGATGCTGGTGGGCCGACTCGAGATATTCCCCATGATCCTGATGCTGATCGTTCCGTACCGCAGCATCCGGCAAGTGGTACCGAAGGGCCCCTTGCGCCAACTGCGCGAGCGACGGGATCAGCGCCCGATGGGCGCCTGACGTCACGAGCGGAGGAGTTCCCCGAGCAGCCTCCTGAGTTGTGGAACGTCGCTGCAGGCGCAGAGCTCCCGTGCGCTGTGCATCGCCAGTTGGGGGGTACCCAGGTCGACGGTGGTGAGCCCGGTGACGGCTGCGGTGATCGGACCGACCGTCGACCCGCAGGGAAGGTCGGCCCGCTGGCTGTACGACTGCAGCGGCACCCCGCACCTCTCTGCCGCCAACCGGACCCGTGCCGCACCCGGAGCGTCCGTCGCGTAGCGCTGGGAGGCATTGAACTTGAGGACGGGGCCGCCACCGAGGTGGACGAGATGTCCGGCGTCGTGCCGGTCTGGATAGTTCGGGTGGACCGCGTGGGCACCGTCGACCGAACAGGCAAGGGAGTCGGTGGAGTTCAGCGACGCGTCGCCGAGGAGTCGATCCAGCAGCGAACTCAACATGGGTGAACCGGCCCCGGTTGCCGAAGTGCTGCCGACCTCCTCGTGGTCGTAGAGGACGACCACGGGCGTCGGGCCGCCGGCTTCGCCGACGACCCCACAGATTGCTTCGACTGCGATATGGCAGGAGAGCAGGTTGTCGATCCGGGAGGCACTCACGAGTTCGTTGCCCGTGCCCGCCAACGTCGACGGGGCGAGGTCATGCAGCATGAGGTCGAACCCGAGGACATCGGCGGTGTCCACACCGGCCGTGGCGGCGACAGTGGCGAGAAAGGCTCCGTGTTCCAGGTCGCCCAACCCGGTGACGGGGGAGAGGCTGGTGTGCGGATCGAGGACCAGCCCCTTTTCGTTGACCCCCCGATCGAGGTGGATCGCCAGTTGGGGCACCCGGGCGACCGGCCGGTCGAGCCGGACCAGCACCTCCTCCATGCCGGCGGCATTGCGGACTGCAAGCCGGCCAGAACACCCGAGATCCCTGTCCAGCCACGAGTTGAGCAGCGCTCCACCGTAGACCTCGATGCCGAGTTGACGAATTCCGTGACTGGAACGGTCCGGGTTGGGCATGAGGCGCAGGTTGGGGCTGTCGGTGTGGGCCATCAGCACCCGGAATCCGGTTGTCCGTCCGGGTCCGGCGATCCAGGCGACCAGGCTGCCGGAGGACCGCAGATAGCGGGGACCCGTTCCGTCGTCGGGTGATCCCTCGACGAAGCCGGCGGCCTCGAGCCGGGTGGCTGCAGTCGCCACGGCATGGAAGGGGGAGGGAGAGGCATCGATGAAGGCGCAGAGGTCCTCTACCTGGTGGGTTACGTCGGTGTCCATACCGTATATTGGTCGTTGGGACGCGTGGGTGGGAACCCATGCCGCGACGATGCGGCCTCCGATGCGACCGACAGGGCCGCCCAAGCCGCCGATGTCCGTCATGCATGTTCCGAGACAGCGTGGTCCCACCGGGCAGCGACCCGACAGCCCTCTTCGAGGGACCGCTCCGACCGATGGTGCTCCGGGCGACCTTGTACACCCACCCGATGGTCCGGAGGACACTTCCCAGACCGATGACGAAGCAATCGCCCACATTCCCCGAGACAGGCATTCCCGCCGCGCAGGGCCTTTACGACCCCCGGTTCGAACGCGATGCCTGTGGGGTCAACTTCGTCTGCCACCTGCGGGGTCGGCGCAGCCATGACATCGTGGAGCTGGGCATTGGCGCCCTCTGCAAACTCCAGCACCGCGGGGCCCTCGGTGCCGAAAAGAACACGGGCGATGGTGCCGGCATCCTCCTCCAGGTGCCCGACGGCTTCTACCGCCAGGTCGTCGACTTCGAACTCCCGTCGGAGGGCCACTACGCCACCGGAATCGCGTTCCTGCCCGGCAATCCCGAACATGCAGAGTTGGTCGTCGACCGGATCGGCCAACTGGCCGCCGAGGAGGGCATCGAGGTTCTGGGGTGGCGTGAGGTGCCGATCGATGACTCGATGATCGGATCGGCGGCAAAGCGGACCGAGCCGATCTTCCGACAACTGTTCATGGCGGGGTCCGAGGGTCTGAGCGGCCGGCCCGGCGGCATAGCGCTCGACCGCCTCGCCTACGTCCTGCGCAAGCGCGTCGAGCACGAGATCCACCTATCTTCCGGGGGTGACTCCGGAAATGGCTCCGGGGGTCCGGGAATGGGCGCCGCCAGCGAGGCCCATTCCGGCGCCTACTTCCCATCACTGTCTTCCCGGACCATCGTCTACAAGGGGATGCTCACCACGCCGCAGTTGGCGGAGTTCTATCCGGACCTCACCGATGGCCGGGTTGAGAGCGCCCTCGCCCTCGTCCACTCCCGATTCTCGACCAACACCTTTCCCGCATGGCCGCTGGCCCACCCGTACCGGATGATCGCCCACAACGGCGAGATCAACACGGTGCAGGGCAATCGCAACAAGATGCGGTCCCGTGAGGCCCTCATTGCGACCGAACTCCTACCCGGCGACCTCGAGCGCCTGTTCCCGATCTGCACGCCGGGAGCAAGCGACACAGCGACCTTCGACGAGACGCTCGAACTCCTCATCCTCGGCGGCTACCCGCTGCCCGAGGCCGTGATGATGATGATCCCGGAGCCCTGGGAGAACCACGACTCCATGGACGAGGAACGACGTGCCTTCTACCGGTACCACGCCTCCCTGATGGAGCCGTGGGACGGTCCAGCGTCGATCGCCTTCACCGACGGCACCATGATCGGGGCGGTCCTCGACCGCAACGGCCTGCGTCCCAGCCGCTACTGGGTGACCGACGACGACCTCGTCGTGATGGCAAGCGAGGTCGGCGTCGTCGACGTTCCGACCTCGAGTGTCGTAGAGAAGGGCCGACTCCAGCCGGGACGCATGTTCCTCATCGACACAGCCAGGGGACGCATCGTCCGCGACCACGAGATCAAGGCGGAGTTGGCCACCGCCCGCCCGTACGGCGCCTGGCTGGAGCACAACCTTGTCCGACTCGAGGACCTTCCGGATCGCGAACGCCGCCTCCTCGACGAGGGGACCGCCCTCCAACGCCAGCAGGCCTTCGGAATCACCCACGAGGACCTGAAGTTGCTCGTGGCGCCGATGGCCCGCGACGCCAAGGAGGCAATCGGTTCGATGGGTACCGACACGCCGATAGCCGCCCTCTCCAACCGGTCCAGGCAGCTCTACGACTACTTCTCACAACTCTTCGCCCAGGTCACGAACCCGCCGCTGGACGCTATGCGTGAGGAGTTGATCACCGCTGTCTGCGGAACCATCGGCCCGGAGGGCAACCTGCTCGACCCCATGCCCGATTCCTGCCGCCAGATCCAGATCCCGCATCCGGTCCTGACAGAGGCGGAACTGGCCCGCATCGTCCACATCGACGCTGACGGCGGACCCGGCCACTTCCGGACGGTGGTCCTCGACGCCAGGTACCCCGTGGCCGAGGGGGGAGCCGGGTTGGCAACAGCCCTCGACCGGCTGCGCGTGGAGGCCTCGACCGCGATAGCGGAAGGAGCGAGCCTTCTCGTCGTGAGCGACCGTGGCATTGATTCCACCAACGCACCCATTCCGTCCCTGCTCGCCGTCGGCGCCGTCCACCAGCACCTGATCCGGGAGAAGTCCCGTTCACGGGTAGGCCTGGTAGTCGAGAGCGGCGATTCCCGCGAGGTGCACCACGTGGCACTGCTCCTCGGATACGGCGCTTCCGCCGTGTGTCCGTACGTCGCCTTCGAGGCCGTCGACGGGATGATCGCCGAAGGGCTCAACGGCCTGCCCCGCGACCTCGATCGGGATAGGGCACGACGGAACTACGTGAAGGCCTGCGACAAGGGAATCCTCAAGGTGATGTCCAAGATGGGGATATCCACGGTCGCCTCCTACACGGGTGCACAGATCTTCGAGGCCATCGGGCTGGGCGCAGACGTGGTGGACGCCTGCTTCACCGGGACGGTAAGCCGGCTGGGGGGTGTCGGCTTCGACGTCCTGGCCACCGAGGTCGCCGTCCGCCATGCACTGGCCTTCCCCGACAATCCCGAGGAGCGGGCCCACCGCACCCTCGAGGTGGGCGGTGAGTACCAGTGGCGCCGGGAGGGCGAGTACCACCTGTTCAACCCCGAAACCGTATTCCGGCTGCAGCACGCCACACGGGAGGGCCGCTACGACGTCTTCAAGCAGTACACGGCCAGGGTCGACGGGCAGGCCGAGAACCTGGCGACCCTGCGGGGCCTCTTCCGGTTCAACACCGACCGGCGCCCGCCTGTTCCGATCGACGAGGTCGAGCCCATTTCGGAGATCGTTCGGCGCTTCGCCACGGGTGCCATGTCCTACGGGTCGATTTCGGCTGAGGCCCATGAGACGCTCGCCATCGCCATGAACCGCATCGGCGGAAAGTCGAACACCGGCGAGGGCGGCGAGGACCCCGACCGCTTCGAGCCCGACGAGAACGGGGACCTGCGACGCTCGGCCGTCAAACAGGTTGCGTCGGGCCGTTTCGGGGTGACGAGCGAGTACCTGGTCAACAGCGACGACCTGCAGATCAAGATGGCCCAGGGCGCCAAGCCCGGTGAGGGCGGTCAGTTGCCGGGCCACAAGGTGTACCCCTGGATCGCAAGGACCCGCCACTCCACGCCCGGCGTCGGCCTGATCTCGCCGCCGCCCCACCACGACATCTATTCGATCGAGGACCTGGCGCAGCTCATCTTCGACCTCAAGAACGCCAACCCGGATGCCCGCGTCCACGTGAAGCTGGTGGCCGAGGTCGGTGTCGGCACCGTCGCTGCGGGCGTTGCAAAGGGCCACGCCGATGTGGTCCTCATCTCCGGGCACGACGGGGGCACCGGCGCCTCCCCGCTGTCGTCGATCAAGCACGCCGGCGCACCCTGGGAGCTGGGCCTCGCCGAGACCCAGCAGACCCTGCTTCTCAACGGCCTGCGCGACCGGATCGTGGTCCAGGTCGACGGCCAACTCAAGACAGGCCGCGACGTCATGATCGCAGCGCTCCTCGGTGGCGACGAGTTCGGTTTCGCCACCGCTCCGTTGGTGGCTTCGGGCTGCGTCATGATGCGCGTCTGCCACCTCGACACGTGCCCGGTCGGAATCGCCACACAGAACCCCGAGTTGCGCAAGAAGTTCAGCGGACAGCCCGAGTTCGTCGTCAACTTCTTCGAATACATCGCCGAGGAGGTGCGCGAACTTCTCGCCCAACTCGGATTCCGGTCGCTCCAGGAGGCCATCGGACAGGTCGAGAGCCTGGACGTCACCGAGGCGGTCGCCCACTGGAAGGCCGACGGGCTCGACCTCACGCCGATCCTGCACGTGCCCGACCTTCCGGAGGGAGCCGTCCGACATCAGGCCATCGGCCAGGACCACGGGCTCGAACAGGTCCTCGACCGGGCCTTGATTGCCGAGGCTGCCCCGGCCCTGGACGACGGTTCACCGGTCACCATCCGAACCGGCATCGGCAACGTCGACCGCTCGACCGGGACGATGCTCGGCTACGAGTTGACCCGGCGGTTCGGCGGGGACGGACTGCCGAACGACACCATCACGATCGACCTGGACGGTTCGGCCGGCAACAGCTTCGGCGCGTTCGTTCCCCGGGGCATCACATTGCGCCTGGTCGGCGACGCCAACGACTACCTCGGCAAGGGACTCTCGGGCGGGCGTCTCACCGTCCGACCACCCGAGGACTCGCCGTTCCGTGCCGAGGAGCAGGTCATCGCCGGCAACGTGATCCTCTACGGGGCCACGGGCGGCGAGGCGTTCATCCGCGGCGTGGTCGGTGAGCGCTTCTGCGTGCGCAACTCCGGCGCCCTGGCGGTGGTCGAGGGCATCGGCGACCACGGCTGCGAGTACATGACCGGCGGTCGGGCCATCGTGCTGGGTCCGACCGGACGCAACTTCGCCGCCGGGATGTCAGGGGGCATCGCCTTCGTCCTCGACGAGGACCGCTCGTTCACCCGAAGGGTCAACCCGGAGATGGTGCTGCTCGAGGACCTGGAGCGGGACGACGCCGAGTGGTTGCGGGAGGTTCTGGTCCGGCATCGGGAGGAAACCGCCTCCGAGGTGGCCCAGAGGCTGCTGGATGCCTGGCCCGAGGCAGTCGCTGCATTCTGGAAGGTCATGCCGATCGACTACCGGCGCGTTCTCGAGGCGGCCGCCGCCGCCCGAGCCGGTGGCCGCGATGAGGCGGAGGCGATCATGGCCTCCACGAGGGCCTGAGGAGCCGGACATGGGTGATCCACGCGGCTTCCTCAAGCACGACCGCCTCCTGCCGGAGCGGCGGCCGGTCCCGGTTCGACTCCGTGACTGGAAAGAGGTCTACGAACCCTTCCCGGCCGAGGAGCTCCGGAAGCAGGCCAGCCGTTGCATGGACTGCGGGATCCCGTTCTGCAACGACGGTTGTCCCCTCGGCAACCTCATTCCGGACTGGAACGACCTGGTCTACCGGGAACACTGGCGCCAGGGCTCCGAACGCCTGCACGCCACGAACAACTTCCCGGAATTCACGGGCCGCCTCTGCCCGGCCCCCTGTGAGGCCGCATGCGTGCTGGGCATCGACGAACCGCCGGTCGCCATCAAGCAGGTCGAGGTCAACATCGTGGAACGTGCCTGGGAAGAGGGCTGGATCTCGCCGCAACCTCCCCAGGAGCGCACGGGTTGCCGGGTGTCGGTGATCGGATCGGGTCCAGCCGGCCTCGCTGCCGCCCAGCAGCTGACGCGTGCCGGACATGAGGTCGTCGTGTTCGAACGGGCCGACCGTATCGGGGGACTCCTGCGCTACGGGATCCCCGAGTTCAAGATGGAGAAGCGCCATCTGGATCGCCGGCTGGCCCAGATGGAGGCCGAGGGAACCCAGTTCCGCACCAACGTGCAGGTCGGTACCGACCTGCCGGTCGAAGACCTGCGGGCGGACTACGACGCAGTCGTCCTCGCATGCGGCTCCACACAATGGCGGGACCTTCCGATCCCGGGCCGCGACCTCCAGGGCGTCCACCAGGCAATGGAATACCTGCCCTGGGGCAACCGGATCCAGGAGGGTGACATCGACCGGAGTCCGATCGATGCCGACGGCAGGAACGTCGTGATCATCGGCGGGGGCGACACCGGCGCTGACTGCCTGGGAACTGCCCACCGGCAGGGGGCAGCATCGGTTCACCAGTTCGAGATCATGCCGCGGCCTCCCGCCGACCGACCCGCCTCCAACCCCTGGCCCACATGGCCGATGCTCTACCGGGTCTCATCCGCCCACGAGGAGGGCGGGGAACGCGTCTTCGCCATCAACACGGCCGAGTTCCTGGGTGAAGACGGCCACCTGACCGGACTTCTGACGCATCGGGTCGAGCAGGTGTTCACCGACGGCAGGATGTCATTCGAACCCGTCGAAGGCAGCGACGAGGTGTTCCCCGCAGACCTGGTGTTCCTCGCCATGGGCTTCACGGGACCCGAACAGGGACCCCTGACGGAGAGCCTCGGCGTGGACCTCGACGCCCGCGGGAACGTGGCGCGTGATGCCGCATTTGCCACCAACGTGGACGGGGTGTTCGTGTGTGGTGACATGGGAAGGGGGCAGTCGCTGATCGTGTGGGCCATCGCCGAGGGTCGTTCGTGCGCCGCCGAGGTGGACCGCCACCTCACGGGCGCCACCCATCTGCCTTCGCCGATCGCCCCGACTGCAACGCCGCTGCGGTGAGTTCCGAACGGGCGCTGCGGGCACTCAGAAGGGCAGAGCGTCGATGAAGCCGAGTGCGGCGTCGATGAAGCCGAAGTCCTTCGGCGTGGCGAAGTGGTCCACGCCCTGAAGCACCACTAGCTCGGCGTCGGGCAGCGCATCGACCAGCGGTTCCGCCGGCCCTGCCTCGTCCCGCTCGCCTAGCACTACCAGGACCGGTACATCGACCGCAGCCAGCAGTTCAGGGGTGAGCGGCCCCCGGTCCGGGCGCTCGAGGAATGCCACCAGGGCTTCGCGATCGGCATCGCCAGCCTCGGGAAGGCGAGCGAAGTAGCCGAGTTGCGGGTGGGGTGCCTCACCGGTCCGCACAGCCTCGGCGACCGCCTCTGTCCTCCAGTCGTCGGGTTCCATGAGCCGGGCACCGACCCCCGCCACCACCAGGCGGTTGAAGCGACCGGGATGTCGTGCGGCCAGGACCAGGAGCGTGCGTGCCCCGTACGAGAAGCCGATGGCGTCAAGGGGGTCCTCGGGCATTGCCTCAAGGACGTGGTCCTCCAGATTTCGGTAGGCCTCCGGGTCGTGTGGCCTGGGTGCCGTGCCGTGGCCCAGGAGGTCCACGCCGAGCACCTGGCGGCCGGCGTCCTCCAGCAGCGCCGTCCAGCCGTTGCCGACCCAGGTGCTGGCATAGGAGGTTCCGAAGCCGTGCAGGAGGAGGACGGACGGCTTGCTCACAGACGGCGACTGTAGTTGGAGGTTGGCCGCCTCCCCGGGCGCAGTGGAGTCGGCTGGGCATCGGGGCGCATCGGGGCGACTAAGTACGCTGGCCGGGTGGGACCGCAGCGTCTACTCCTCCTCGTCGGCGTACCCCTCGGCCTGTTGATCGTGTTCTTCGCCCCCGCCTGGACCGGGTACGACGAGCACACTCATTTCCACAGAACAGCCGACATGGCCAACGGCTCTCTGTTCCCGAGTTCCGGTTCCCGGTACGCCGACGAACTCCTCGAACAGGTCGAGGAGACGGGGTTCGCCGCGACACCGGTTCCGGCCACCTACGTCGAGGATTCGAACTTCGTGGCGGGCAGTTGGGTGGCCGGCAACCCGGCATGGACCCTCGGCTCGGTCGGCGACCTGCTCGGCAGCCGACCCGACGGGCGAATGGTGAACGTCGACCTCCGACCGACACGTGCGTCGCCGCCTACCGCCTACCTGCCGGCCGCTGCGGCGATGGTCATTCCCCGCAGGACCGATGTTCCCGCGGTCGTCGCCCTCTGGGCCGGTCGCCTCGGCAACCTGGCGGCCTATCTGGCCCTCGCTGCGCTTGCGGTTCGGACTGCTTCGGCGTTCCGCTGGACGCTTGCCGCCGTCGCCCTGCTCCCGATGCACCTGGCGCTCGGGGCGACGATCTCGCCGGACGCCCTCACAGTGGGCGCCCTGTTCCTGGTCGTGGCGCTGTGGACGCGGATACGAGCCGGTGATGACCCTCCGTTGTGGCTGTTCGTGTCGGCCACCCTCCTGCTGGCGCTTGCAAAGCCCCCGTACTTCCTCGTCCTCGCCCTGCTCCCTGCGGCCGGCCTTCGCCGTCGGACACCGGAGGGGCTTTTCGCTGCCAGGGTCGGCGGCGGAGCGCTCGGCCTGGGACTCCTCGTCACACTTCTCAATTCCTCCACGAAGTACCAGGCCGTGACTTCCACAATGGGCTACGGAGAATTGGCCTTCCAACCCGATGTGCAGCGCGATCGACTGCTGGGAGACATCCCGGGCTTCCTGTGGGCTTCGGTGGAGGCCTGGTTCACCGAACTCCACCACTACGTGCAGGACTGGTTCCGCAACTACGGGTTCTTCACGTCCGGCCTTCCGGCGGCCCTGTCGTGGCTGTTCCTGGTCCTGTTGCTGGTGGCCCTGCTTCGACTCGACGGTGACGACTTCGCCGCCCTGCGGGGACACGACCGCTGGACGGTCGGCCTCGGGTCGGCCGGCATGGTCCTGGTGTTGTTCGGTTCGAGTTACGTGTACTTCACAGACCATGTGGCCTACGACACGATCGGCCAGCAGATGGCCCGCTACTCGGCGCCGCTCCTGGTCATGATGGTCGTCGCATGGGCGCCGCGGAGGCTGGTGCGCGAGGTCGAGCGCCTTCCCGAGGAGGTTGCACGCCTGGTCGTCACAGCGGTTCCGGTGATCGCTACGGCGTCGATCCTGTTGACCTGGCTGGTCACCGGTACCGTCGACCGCTACTGAGCAGCGGCGGTTGTCCCGGTGCCCCGAACCACGCGACGCGCCAGCAGGGAGCGCAGCGCCTCGGCAAGGACGCAGAGGACCGCCAGTACGCCCAGGACGTGGTAGCGGTCGAAGAACGTCGGCCAGATGAAGTCGCGCGGGTAGCGGTAGCGGACCTGGTCGATCACGATCATCAGCGCAGCGGCAGCCATGAGGCCGGTCGCCAGGAGGGGCAGGGTTCGGCGCCAGCAGAGGCCTACCAGCACGAGGCCCACCGAAACGCCGAGCAGGGGAGCGGCCAGGGGCCAGGCCGGGAGGTTCAACCAGGCTGCAACGGCTACGGCGAGCCCGACTCCGACGGCAGCCCGATTGCCCATCACGGGCATGCCCCCACGTGGATCGACGAGGTGTACGTGTGCTCCGTCCTCTTCGTCGCCTCCGCGGCCCATACGCACCAGGAACAGGCAGGCGAGTGCGGTGAGCAGCGAGACGGCAAGCCCGATGCGAACGAGGCGCTGCGGCGTCCATTCGAGGTGCAGGGCCAGGCCACCCTCATGGCCGGCGGGGTCGATGAGCCAACCGTTGGCGAAGCCGTCGATCAGCACGGGTGCCGGATCGACAGTGGCGTCATCGGAGGAGAGCTGCCAACCCTCCGAGAAACTCTCACCGAGAACGAGCCAGAAGGGGGAGCCCTGAGCGGAGATCTCCAGGTCGCGGCTCGTCCGGTTCCAGTCGAGCACTGCAACGTGCGGAAGGAGTTCTGACACCACGGGCGAAACGGCCGTCCCCGACCGCAGGACCAGGCGGTCGATGTCGATTCCCGTGAGCCGGCCCGGAGTCGTCTCGAGGTGGTGCTCGCCGGCTTCGAGCCGTACCGGCAGGCCACATGGCTCGATGGAAAGCGGCTTTCGTGCGACGGCATCCTCGACGGGGCCGACTACCCGGACCGCTACAGGTTCACCGTCCAACATGAGCAGGTCGTCGCGACAGGAGTCCTGGAGGAACAGGTCGATCGCCGGCACCGGAAGGCCGTCGATCTCCACTAGTCCTACCGGCAGATCGACGGGAAGCCCTGAATACCAGTCCATGGCCACCTTCGATCGGACGGACTCGATGCGAACCGTGAGCTCCGAGACCTCGGAATCGGGAACGTCGATATCCAGCCGCCTCTCTCCCTCGACCGATGGAGGCAGTGCCTCGAGACGGTAGGTACCGAGTGCTTCCCGATCCCCGCTGATCGAGACCACGGTCGGGATCGAATGGCTGTCGTCGTCCCGGAACCGGAGGATGAAGGACTCCACCCGGCGAGGCTCCCGGAACGAGACGGTGAACTCCTGCCCGTCCTGCCGGCCGAGGGTCGCCTGCCATGCGGTCCCTTCGTCTCCGTCGATGGCGGCGAATGCGCTCGAGCGGACGGATCCCGCGAGCGACGAGGTGGCTGAAGCAGTCTGAGGCCAGTCGTCTGAGCCGAGCAGCGCTGCGACTGTCGCCGGAGATGCATCGGCCGCAAGCCTGGATTCACCGGTCAGTTCGAAGGTTCGGTCCCACGGCAGGACGAAGGTGCGGTCCAGGTGCTCCTCTCCGTCCGACCGGACCGGATCGAGTGGATCTGATCGGAGCCGGGTGAGGAGCACCGCCAACTCCTGTCCCCGGTCCCCTTCGAGCAGGTCTGTCAGGTCGGTGGGGAGCGCCACCGTCTCCTCGGCGGACAGGCCGGGGACTCGAACCTCGGAGAACCCGACACCGCTGAAGCCGAAATACCACTTCGGGTCACCGTCGCTGGTGGCCAGAATCTCGAGTCTGAGGAACGAGGTCGAGTCGATGCCCAGTGGCACCACCTGCCCCGACAGGAGCGACTCTTCGCCGAGGGCAACGTCGACGCTGCCCTCGGCATGGTGGATGCGGAGATCGGTGATGACCCGGTTCTGCCCATAGGTCACCGCCTGCTCGAGTTCCACGCTCGCAACCGGCACCGGTTCCTCGAACTCGAGGAGGAGTTGTTCGCCACGGGCGTCGGCAAACGCCGATACGGACCATGCGGTGAGTGGATCGCCGTCGACGGCATGAAACGGCCGGGCCGAGGGGATGAACGTAACGGGGTTCCCGTACGCCGTTGCCGACGCCCGGACGCCCTCCTGGAAGGCGACGGCCTGGCTGCCCGGAAGGTCGGGGAAGGCCTGCAGGCGCTGATCGGTGGGGTCCTCTGCAAGGGGCACCTCGTCGGCCCGTTCCGTGTAGCCCTGTGTTTCACGGATTGTGCCCCAGCGCTGTCCCCGCTTCCGGTTGCTGTCCGTCAACAGCAGCAGTGCGCCCGCCTGGTTGGCCACCTCCGGCGAGTCGGTGAGGGTGGCGCTGAAGAACACAGGGCGACCCGCCTCGAGGAAGCCCTCGCCGGCAACGGCCACAAGACCCTCGGCATCTCCGGCGACGACGATCGGGCGTGTCGGATCGGCGCTGCGGAGGATCGCCGATGCTTCCGCCAGGCCGAACACAGCGGCGGCCGGCGGGACTGCCGCTCCGGATGGCCGATCGAGCGTGTGCTCGTCCACGAGCGTCCGTTGGGGGCCGGCCACGTTCAACAGGCCTTCGCCGTAGAGAGTGGGTGGGAGAAGACCTTCTGCGGCCAGCAGGTCGGCCCACAGGTCAGGTGGCCGGGGGGTGCGATAGCGCTCGTACTGCAGGTCGCCGCGGAAGACGATGTCGCCGACACCCATCAGGTGGGCGAGTGGAGCCAGCGAATCGGAATCGAAGCGCCCCTCCTGGATCTCGGTGTCCAGCGCGACGATGAGGGATGCGGATGCGGGCGTTCCGAGCGGTACCAACTCACGTGCGACATGCCCTCGTTCCATCAGGCCCGGCAGGATCGGATCGACGGTGTTTCCCCAGCGATGTGCGGCGAAGTCGCTCCCCGGCAACTCGAGGACACGTGTCCCATGCGGATCCGAGGCCGCGTCGAGGGATGCGGCCAGCGACGCCCAGTAGGCGGGAACCTCCTCAGGTCGCTCGAGGTTGTCGCCGAGTAGTTGACCCCGCCACAGGGGGGAGAAGTTGGCCAGGATCGCCAGGCACAGGACGGCGGCAATCGGCTGGCGGAACCGTGGAAGGCGCCGACCCAGGGCTTCCGCCCCGGCTCCCAGGAAGACGGCTGTGGCCAGCACTACGAGAGGCAGTGCGCGAGGCGTGCTGCGCATCGCCAGGCCGGCATCCGTGGTAGTCCACTCACGGAACACCCGTCCGAGCGGCGAGGGCGAATCGAACGGGTGGGCCGCAACGGCGGCGAGCATCCCGACGCCGAACAGGAGCAGCAGATGGCTCCGGAAACGGAAGCGTGTCACGGATGCGGCAAGCAGGCCGCACAGCGGGAGTGCGAATGAGAGCGGAAGCGCCCAACGGGTGTAGGCGTACGCCGGTTCGATCCAGGCGCCGAGCTTGTCCTGGCCGTAGAAGAACCAGTAGCCGAGTCCCCGGAACAGTTCGGGAGCGGTGGCGGCGTCGGCGATCACCTCGTAGGTCTCGGTCAGCCGCAGCGTGGGAAGGCCGTAGGTGGCCTGGGTTCGGAGCCCGATGACCCACCAGGCGGAGGTCCCGAGCAGGAGGAGGCCGATTCGGCTGACGACACCGACGGCCTGTCGTCGGGAAACGGTTCCCTCGGCGACGCTCCAGGCGATCCAGAGCACCGGTCCGAGGCCGACCAGCAGCAGGGAGGTGGCATTGACGCCGCCGATGGTGAGGGTGACGAGGGCGAACATCGCCGGATGACGCCAACCGGGCGTTCGCAGCGCCCGAACCGTCAGCGCCAGCATCCAGGGGAGGCCTGCCCACGGCAGCAGGATGACCGAGATGCGGGCGATGTAGTCCAGGACGTACGGGCTGAGCATGTAGGCGAGCGAGGCGACGAGCACCGGGGCACCACGCCAGCCGATGGTGCGGAGGAACCAGCGCAGTCCGAGGCCGGCGGCCAACAGGATCGAGCCCAGCCAGAGGCGTTGGACGATCCAGCCGGAGAGGCCCAGGAGGTCGCCCACAGCGAAGAAGGGACCGGTCGGCCAGAGGAACCCGAGGTTCTGATGGGTGACGGTTCCCATGGCGAAGTTCGGCTGCCACATGGACGAGGCACCTGCGAGCAGTCCTCCGGGATCCAGCGTCAGGTAGGGCTTCGTGTCGGCTGCCACCATGCCCCGGTGGGTGAGCAGGAGCGGCAGGTAGGCCAGCATGGCGAGCAGGCCCACCTGCCCCCGGGCGGAGTCCAGAGGTCGGAACAGGCGTGCGCCGAGAAGACGCGGCCGTGGACTCACCGGCCCTGTGGCACCATCGAGGCAAGGACCCTGAAGGCCTCGGTCGCAGTTCGGTCCCAGCCGTAGAGAGAGGAGCGTGCGAGTGCTGCCTTGCCGAACGTCGTGCGCCGATCGTCGTCGGCAAGCAGGTCGACGAGGTGTCCGGCCAACTGTGGATCCTCGTCGGCGAGAAGGCCGGACACACCGTGCTCGACGGCGTCCTCATGGCCGGGAATCCGTGTGGCGACGGCCGGGGTTCCGCAGGCGGCTGCTTCGGTGAGGGTCATGCCCCAGCCTTCGCTGGCGGAGGCGCTGGCCACCACCCAGGCTCGACGGTAGGCGGAGACGAGTTCCTCGTCGTCGACGTGGCCCCGCAGGGTGGCCCAGGATTCGGCGCCCAGTTCAGCGACGACAGCCGACAGGTCCTCGTCGGCGTAACCCGCACCGAGGATCTCGAGGCGGGTCTCGGGGACGCTGCGTCGGGCCTCGGCGACCGTCCGGATGAGGGTGTCGAAGCGCTTCGAGGGCATCAGTCGGCCGGCAGCGACCACCAGCGGCGTCGGGCTGCGATCGCCTCCGGGGGTGAAGCGGGGATGGATGCCCGGTTCCACTACGTGAACGCCATGGTCCGGCAGGCGAAGGTCGTTAATGAGGGAGGCCCGTGACGACTCGGAAAGGGTGACGATCGCCGTGTTCTGGTAGCAGGGCGGTGCGATCCGGCGCTCGAGAAACGATCCGAGGCGGGCCAGGCCGGGTGAGAGGACCATGGGCCACAGCAGTTCGTGGTTGTGGTGGAGGAAGACCATGCGGGGGTTGGCGGCCCAGAGTGGCGAGAAGAAGGGTACGCCGTTCCAGATCTCGACGAGAGCGTCGCGTCGCCCGTGGGTGCCGAATATCTCCGCAGCGACCGCCCGCGGAAAGACGAGGTAGCGGCCGGCCCGGCGGACCACCCTGTAACCGGCCCGGCGGGTCGAGGTCCGGTGGCCGGCAGCATGGGAGGTGCGGAACGTGACCTCGAGGCCCGCATCGGCCCAACGGCGGGCGACCTCATGGGCATGGATCTCTGATCCGCCGGCCTCGGGATCGTCCAGGTCGCGCCAGGCGAGGATGTGGATGCGGCGGATTCCCGACGAGTCGATCAGCGCGTCGAGGCTGCCCTCGGGCAGATCATCGGGGGGTCGTGTTCGGGCCGCCATCGTCGGCGGATCGTACCGGCCCCACCCGTCCCCACCGGGACATGGGGGCGTCTGCACCCTGGACCGCGGGGTCGGCGGCCGGCGGGTGGCAGACTCGGGCCCTCCATGCTGTTTCCGACTATCACCTTCGCCGTCTTCCTGACGCTCGTCCTCGCGGCCCACACGGTGCTCCTGAAGCGTCCCCGGGCCTGGAAGACCACCATGCTCATCGCCAGTTACGTCTTCTACGCCTGGTGGGACTGGCGCTTCCTGACACTGATCTGGATCTCGACCATCGTGGACTACGGGACGGGCATCGCCATCCATGCCTCATCGGATCAGCGACGCCGAAAGGCCTTTCTGGTACTCAGCCTCGCCACGAACCTGGGCATGCTCGGCATCTTCAAGTACGCCGACTTCTTCGTGACCGAGTTCGTGAACGTGATGGCGGACCTGGGCATGACCGTGTCCGCCCGTCCGCTCGGGATCATCCTCCCGGTCGGCATCAGCTTCTACACCTTCCAGACGATGTCGTACTCGCTGGACATCTACAGGGGGATCCTGCGCCCGACACGTGACCTGGGCGACTTCGCCCTCTTCGTGGCCTTCTTCCCACAACTCGTGGCCGGCCCGATCGTCCGGGCCAGGGACTTCCTTGCACAGTTGGCGACCAACGAACGGGCATCCCTCGACACGGGCCGTTCGATGCACCTGATCCTCGCTGGCCTGTTCAAGAAGGTGGTGCTGGCCGACGTCCTGGCCACGCGGCTCGTGGACGGGGTCTTCGCCGACCCGGGCGGAGCCACCGGGCTCGAGACCCTCCTGGCCGTCTACGGCTATGCACTCCAGATCTACGGCGACTTCAGCGGCTACAGCGACATCGCCATAGGCATCGCCCTGCTGCTGGGCTTCCGGTTCCCCGACAACTTCAACCAGCCCTACCGTGCGGCATCCCTCCAGGACTTCTGGAGGCGCTGGCACATCAGCCTGTCCACCTGGCTCCGCGACTACCTGTACATCGGGATGGGGGGCAACCGACGGGGGAGGGGGCGGACCTACAGGAACCTGCTCATCACGATGGTGCTGGGCGGGCTCTGGCACGGCGCCGGGTGGACGTTCCTCATCTGGGGGCTGATCCACGGTCTCGGCCTTGTCGTCGCACGACTCCTGCGGGACCGTCGGGGGGCACCAACCCCACCGGGTTCCCTCGGCCACTGGCTGCGCGTGGTCGGCACGTTCCATCTGGTGTGCATCGGGTGGGTGTTCTTCCGTTCCGTGGACCTGGATCGGGCGCTGGAGGTCTTCGGTGCGCTCGGGGGTTCATGGACCTCGGCCCCGTCGTTGGACGGTGGCGTGGCCGCCCTGCTCGTGCTCGGTTTCGTCATGCAGTTCGCTCCACGTGGCCGGGTGGACGGCTTCTGGGCCTCGCTGGGACGTGCCCCTGTGCTGGTTCAGGCAGCGGTTGTCCTCGTGGCGATCCTGGGCATCGACCTGCTCGGTCCTGACGGTGTCGCACCATTCATCTACTTCGCCTTCTAGAAGCGACGTCGGCTGCCTTCGGCTAGTTGCCACCCGGGCTGGATGCCACCCGGCGTGAGCGGTCGAGGCTCAGGAGGAGCACGGCAACGGTTGGGGCCAACCCCAGCACTCCACTCCAGTGGCTGAGGGACCCGAAGCCCGCCCAGGTCACGACGAGGCCGGAAGCGAGCCCTGCGGCGGCTCCCGATGCGGTCATCACCAGGTCGGCGAGGCCCTGGACCTGGACCCGGGACTCGGGTGGAAAGCTGCCGGTGAGCAACGCCGAACCGGCGACGATTCCACAGCTCCAACCCAGACCGATCAGGAAGAGTCCTGCGTAGATCCCGATGGAGTGCTCGGGATCGGTGTGGGAGGTCAGCTCGGCACCGATGAAGAGCATGACGCCGCCGCCGGCGAGGACCGGTCGGGATCCGAGGTGGTCGGCGAACCAGCCGACGACGGGTGAGAAGGCGTACATGCCGATGACGTGGAGCGAGATCACGAGTCCGATGACCTGGAGGTCGTGGTTGCCGTCCCGCATGTGCAGGGGCGTCATGGTCATGACGCCGACCATGACGATGTGGCCTGCGACCATGCCGATGACGGCGAGGCGTCCGTGCGGCGAGCAGGCGAGCAGGCGTGTCGAGGCTCGGAGGTTGGGCGGTGACTCCCCCGGAGCCCCCACACCGCGGGCGAGGATAAGGGGATCCGGGATCAGGTGTCGCCAGATGAGCAGTGCTGCTCCGCCGAACAGGACGACGCACAGCAGGTACGGGCCGACCAGGGGTGGAAGGCCGACCAGGTCGGCGGCTCTTGGTGCCGGGCCGAGGCCGATTGCGGGGCCGAGCACGGTGCCGAAGGTCGACGCCCAGACGAGGCCGCCGATCGCCTTCCCCCGACTGTCGTCGTCGGCAAGGTCGGCTGCGGCGTATCTGGCGGCGAGGTTCGTGGCATTGCCGGTGCCGATCCCGAGGATCCCCAACACCAGCAGCGGATACCAGCCGAGCAGTGCAGCCACCGCTGCCGCGCCGGACCCCGTGCAGGCGACCAGGTATCCGACGGCCAGGCCCGGCCGCCGTCCCCGCACGGCCATCAACCGGGCCAGGGGGACGGCGGAGAGGGCGGCACCGGTCGTCATCGCCGCAGCCGCCATGCCACCCAGCCATGCACTGCCAGAAATGTCCTCACCCAGTACGGCCGCCGAGGAGTAGCCCGCGCTCATCGCTGCGCCGGCCGGGAGGATGGCGACAACCAGAGCCACCAGGGTCCGACGTTGCACGGTGGCCCGCTCGGACCCGGATGGCTGTTCCATGCCGGACATCCGGGGAGCGTACGGCCCCACTCGGGAACGGGTGTGACCGGCCGCGGGCTACGGTCACGCCTGTGACCGCGAGCCCGTTACAGCAGGAGTGAGCGCCCCCGGATTCGCCTGCTTCGACGTCGAGACGACCGGCCTCGACCCTGGTCTGGCGCGCGTCATCGAGGTGGCAGTGGTCCGCATTTCCCCGACGGGAGAGGTGGTGGGGGAGTGGACGACACTGGTCGACGCCGGAATCCGGGAGTTCGGTGCAAGCCAGCGAATTCACGGCATCCAGCCGGAATGGCTCGACTCGGCTCCCACGTTCACCGAGATCGCCGGTGACCTGGCCGCCGAACTCTCGGACTACGTGCCCGTCGCGCACAATGCGTTGTTCGACATCCACTTCCTCGAGTCCGAATGGAAGCGGATGGGAATCGGAGCGATGGGCCTGAAGGCAATCGACACGCTGGAGGTTGCACGCGAGCATGGGTTGCCCGGTCGTCTCGGCCTGCTCGCCAAGGCCCTCGAGGTTCCGCTAGATGACGCCCACCAGGCGCTCGACGACTCGATGGCGCTGGCCGGAGTGATGACCGCCTTCCTGGAGAAGGAGTTCGAGTTGCCGCGGGTCGAGCCGTTCCCCCGTGTGTTTCTGCCTGCGCCTACAGGCCGTAGCGAGTGCAGACCCCGCCGCCATCGGGGTCCGGTCGGGTAGGAGGTGCTGATGCGCCCACCGGGCATCTGTCTCATGGCGGTCCTATGCGTCCTTCTCTCCTCGTGTGGCAGTGCCGATGACCTTCCTGCGATGAGGCACCTGGGGGCGACAACTGAGACGCTGCCCAAGCAGGGGACGCTGCCACCAACCACCGGCACCGCGACCACAGCG